>RHMC01000009.1 GCA_003719395.1 Streptomyces altiplanensis | reverse complement strand
GGCCGCCGCCGCCCTGGCCCCGCGCACGCTCCCGCCGCTGCCGGGCCCGCTGCCCGTACCCCCGCGCCCCGGCCACGCCTGTGGCGCGTACCCGGGCACGCCGGGGCGCCCCCGACCCCCCGGCCGGACAAGCCTGCCCGCCCACAGACCCGGACCGCCCCCGCGAGGCAACTTTCCATGAAGCGCACCTCCCGCGCCCGCCGCACCGTCACCGCCCTCGCGCTGCTCCTGCTCGCCACCGCCGGCGCCTGCGGCAAAGAGGGCAGCCCGCCGGTGAAGGGCCCGCAACCCGACGAACTGCCCGCGTACCAGGTGGCGGAGGACTTCCGGCTGCCCGGCTCCAGCACCTGGCAGAAGGCGAAGCGACGCGGCGCCCTCGTCGTCGGCGCCAAGGAGGACCAGCCGTACATGGGCGAGAAGGACCCGGCCACCGGCGTCTACTCGGGCTTCGACATCGAGATCGCCAAGATGGTCTCCGCGTCGCTGGGCTTCGACCCGAAGACCATCCGGTTCCGGACGATCGCGTCGGCCAACCGCGAAACCGCCCTGCAGAACGGCCAGATCGACTACTACGTCGGCACCTACACCATCAACGACAACCGCAAGAAGCTCGTCGGTTTCGCCGGCCCGTACTACATGGCGGGCCAGTCCCTGCTGGTGCGCGCCGACGAGGACGGCATCGACGGGCCGCAGGACCTCGACGGCAAGCGCGTGTGCTCCGCCGCCGGCTCCACCCCGTTCCAGCGGATCGAGGCGGACTACCCGAAGGCCGTTCTCGTCGCGTACGACACCTACTCCGTCTGCGTCGACAACCTGCTGACCTTCCAGGTCGAAGCCGTCACCACCGACGACACGATCCTGATGGGATACGCGGCCAAGGCCCCCGACGAGCTCAAGGTCGTCGGCAGGCCCTTCTCGGAGGAGCCCTACGGCATCGGCGTCCCGCGCGGCGACAACGCCCTGCGCTTCGCCATCAACGACGCCCTCGCCGCGCACGAGAAGAACGGCGACTGGCAGAAGGCGTACGACGCGACCCTCGGCCTCTCCGGCAGAAAGGCCGCCCCGGCCCCGCCCATCGACCGCTACCCGGCGAGCTGAGGGAGCCGTAAGCCATGGACGTACTCACCGACAACTTCTCCCTCTACGGCAAGGGCTTCCTCGGCACCGTCGAACTCACCGTCTACTCCTCCCTCCTCGCCCTCGCCCTCGGCTTCGTCATGGCCTCCTTCCGCGTCGCGCCCGTCGGCTCGCTGCGGGCGCTGGGCACCGTCTGGGTCACGGTGCTGCGCAACACCCCGCTGACCCTGCTGTTCTTCGCGGTCCTGCTCGGCCTGCCGCGCTTCGGGCTCGTCCTGCCGTTCCAGCTCTTCGCGGTGATCGCGCTCGGCTGCTACACCTCGGCGTTCATCTGCGAGGCGCTGCGCTCCGGCATCAACACCGTGCCGCTGGGACAGGGCGAGGCAGCCCGCAGCCTCGGCATGACGTTCAGCCAGACCCTCGGCACCGTCGTGCTGCCGCAGGCCTTCCGCACCGTCATCCCGCCGATCGGCTCCACCCTCATCGCGCTCGCGAAGAACTCGGCGATCGCCGGCGCGTTCAGCGTCACCGAACTGCTCGGCACGTACAAGACCCTCAACGAGCTGGGCTACAGCATCATCTGGACGTTCATCTGGATCGCCGTCGGCTACCTGATCATCACCCTGACCATCAGCGCGTTCTTCAACGCGCTGGAGAAGTACTGGGGAGTCGCCCGATGACCGCCGCTTCCACCGCCCTCTACGACATCCCCGGTCCCGCCACCCGCAAGCGGCACTTCCTGTACGGCGTGGTGTCGGCCCTGTGCATCGCCGCGCTGGCCGGCTGGGTGGTGTACCTGCTGTTCGACACCGACCAGTTCACCGCCGCCAAGTGGAACCCCTTCGCGTACGAGGGGATCCAGGAACTGCTGCTGCGCGGACTCGGCAACACCCTCAAGGCCTTCGCGTACGCCGCGGTGCTCTCGCTCGCACTCGGCGCGCTCCTCGCGACCGGCCGGCTCTCCGAGCACCGTCCGCTGCGCTGGCTGGCGACGCTGCTGGTCGAGTTCTTCCGCGCCATGCCCGTACTGGTGATGATCTTCTTCATCTTCGTGGCGCTGAAGGTCCAGCCGCTGCCCGCTCTGGTGGCCGGACTGACGTTGTACAACGGCTCGGTGCTCGCCGAGGTGTTCCGTACGGGGGTCAACTCCGTGGAAAGGGGGCAACGGGAGGCGGCGTACTCACTCGGCATGCGCAAGACGCAGGTCATGACGTACGTCCTGGTGCCGCAGGGGGTCCGGGCGATGATGCCGACCATCATCAGCCAGCTGGTGGTCGCTCTCAAGGACACCTCGCTCGGCTTCCTGATCACCTATGAGGAGTTCCTCCACGCAGGCAAACTCATCGCATCGAATCTCGACTACGATTTGCCGTTCATCCCCGTGGTGATGGTGATCTCGCCGATCTACATCGGGATGTGCATGCTGCTCTCCTGGTTCGCCCAGTGGGTGGCCAAGCGGGAGAAGCGCAGTCCCAAGACCGAAGCGGTGGACGTCGGCCCGGCCGAGCCGGGGACGCTGCTGCCGGGCGTTCGTTAGTTCAAGGGGCACATGCCCGCCCGGCAGCAGCCGGAGATCACTTGTCGCGCAGCGGGACCGACACGTACGACGGGTCGGACTCGGGCGACGAGAAGGTCAGCTGCGAGCCGGACGGGTTGTGCTCGATGTAGAGCGGGTCGACGGTGTCCATCACCAGGGCCAGCCGGTGGCCCGCCGGGACGTCGTAGGCGGTGGAGAACAGCTCCAGGTCGACGGTGAACGGCTTGCCGGGCGTTCGGCCGTGGAAGGTGTACGGCGCGTTGCTGACCAGCTTGCCGAGGCCGAGCGGGCCCACGTCGTAGAGGTAGGCGACGAGGGTGCCGCTCTCCTTGGTGCTGGAGAGCGTCGTGTGGACCTTGGCGGTGCCGCGGACGCGCTGGGTGCCGGTGTACCGCTCCGACTCCCAGACCGAGGCGTACGTGCGCGGCAGCAGGGGTATGGACGCGACCGGCGGCAGCTTCAGGAACTGGTCGAGGGCGTTGGACAGCAGAACGATCCCGCCGTTGGCGCCGGAGTCGACGTTCGCACGGATGGTCCTGCTGCCCCCCATGGCGATCTTCCGCTGGTCGCGCCGAACGACTTCCAGTCGGGGTAGCCCTCGTACGCGCCGGTGGAGCGGGGCTTCAGCTGGACCGGCTGTTCGCGGTCGATGCCGTTGGCCGCGCCGTTCAGGTGGTGGTCGAACCAGCGCTGAGCATTGGTCCAGACGTCGCTCGGGAGCCCGAGCAGGCCGGTGGCCTCGGCGGTGGCGTGGTCGCCGGGGCGCAGTTCCAGGCGCTTGGGACCGGTGAGCTTCTCGTAGAACCCGGCGTACTGGTTGGGCGGGAAGACGGTGTCGCCCCAGGCGTTGCCCAGCATGACCGCCGGGCCGTTCCTGTTGATCTGATCGAGGTAGGTGGCGGGGGAGCGCTTCTTCCCCCACTCGATCATGTCCTGCTCCTTGGCCAGGTTGGAGCCGAGGAAGTCCTCCATCGTCTGCTGGAGCTCGGGGCTGGGGCGGCCGGTGAGGGAGCCGGCGCCGGTGAGCAGCGCGGCGGCCTGGAGGTGCTGCGTACGGCCGGAGTAGATCGAGTCGATGAGGTCGGCCCAGCCGCTCAGCGCGACGACCGCCTTGATCCGCTTGTCGTGTCCGGCGGCGAGGAGGCTGATCCCGGCGCCGTACGAGACACCCGCCATGCCGACCTTCCCGGGGTCGGCCGGGGTGTGGGCGAGCGCCCAGTCGATCACCTTGGAGGCGTCGGCGATGTCCGGCGGTCCCGCGACCTCGATGGTGCCGCCGGACTGCCAGAAGCCGCGCGAGTTGTAGCTGACGACCACATAGCCGGAGTCGGCGAGCTTTTTCGCCTGGGCGGCGTACTCGATCTGCGGCATGGCCCAGCTGGTCGGCAGCACGATCACGGGGTAGGCGCGGCTGCCGTCGGCGCCGGCCGGGGTGAAGACGTTGGCTTTGAGCACGGTGCCGCCGTCGCCGGGGATGTCGACGAACCGTACGCCCGGGAGAGCCGAGGGCGCCGTCCGCGAGCTGCTGCGCGGGGGCGGCAGCGGCCGGGGCGGCGGGCGTCAGGCCGGTAGCGGTCCCGGCGAGCAGTACGGCGGCGGTGGCGGCACCGGCCGTAGTGGCGCGCAGAGACGTGTGGGGGTGTCTCACGGGTCACTCCTCACTTGTGTTAGTGGAAAAGTGACCCGACGGTAACGTCCGGTGCTTACCGCTGGTAACCACTCAGTGCGTTACGTGGCGGTAACGATTGCTGTACGGCGTGTCAGCAGCACCTGCGGCGCGGGCGGTGGCCGTCCGGAGCGGTGGTCCGGAGCGGCCGCCCGGCGCATCAGCGCAGGGCGCTCAGGTCCTGCCAGTCCGCCCAGGAGGTGTTCCAGTCGCCGTAGCCGTTGTTGAGCGCGACCGTGCCCTTGGCGTCGTTGCCCGTCATCTCGAACGGGTCGCCGACCTGGACCTGGTCGTAGACCCACGACGCGTCGTCGTCGCTCATCCCGATGCAGCCCGAGCTCTTGTTGGCCTTGCCGAAGTGGGCGGTGTTCCAGGGCGCGGCGTGCGCGTACATCCCGGACCAGGTGAGACGCATCGAGGAGTCGACCATCTTGTCGTAGGCGTCGCCGAGGCCCACGGTCTCGGAGCGCATGTTGATCGTGCCCTCCTTGGCCATCAGCACGGCCGTCCCGCGCCAGGACGCCTTGTCGCCGCCGGGGGTGCCGGCCGACATCGGCACGTCCTTGACCAGCTGCCCGTCGCGCATCAGCCGGAGGCGGTGGTTGTCGAGGTCCACCTTGACGACCTGGTTCCTGCCGACGGTGAAGTTCGTGGCGTAGTCGCGTACGAACCAGCGGCCGGCCCCCGAGTCGACCCCGCCCAGGTTCGCCTTCAGGGAGACCTTCGTGCCCGGCTTCCAGTAGTCCTTGGGGCGCCAGTCGACGCGGTCCTTGCCGGAGTAGTCCCGCATCCAGCCCCAGGAGCCCTCGGTGTTGTTCGAGGTGCTGACATCAAGGCGCTTCTCGACGGCGGCCTTGTTCTTGACCGGATGGTCGAAGACGACCGACAGCGGCTGGGCGATACCGACCGTGGTGTCGTGGCCGGGGGCCAGGTTGAGCGTGTTGACCTTGCCGGAGGGGACCGTGGCGAAGCCGGACTTCGCGCTGCCGCCGCTCTCCGTCTCGGCCTCGACGGTGTAGCCGGTGCCGGGGGCCGTCTTGTGGCCGGACGTCCAGGACTTCCCGTCCGAGGACACCTCTCCGTCGAGCTTTCCGCACCACCTGCGCCGCGTCAACCCGGCCGAACTCTCCCGCCCACCGGTTCTCGCACGCCGTCACCACCTCCGGCTCCCGGCTGGTCTTCCTGGCGGGCCAGACGGCCCTCGACACGGACGGCAAGCCCGTCGGAGACACGCTCCCCGCCCAGTTCGAGAAGGCCCTCGGCAACCTCCTCACCGCCCTTGCCGCCGCCGTGCCCCCGCCGACCTGGCCCGCGTCACCGTCTACGCCACCGATGTCGCCGACTACCGCGCCCACGCCCGCGAACTGGGCCGCATCTGGAGCCGGCTGGCCGGCCGTGACTACCCCGCCATGGCGGTGATCGGCGCGGTCCGCCTCTGGGACGAGCAGTGCCTGGTCGAACTGGACGGGGTGGCCGTACTGCCCTGACGGCGACAGCTGCTCGTACGGCTGCGGTTCCCCGGCTTCTTGTCCGTCGCCGGGGCGCGGTGAACCCCGCCCCGCCCGGGATGGGAGGCTGTGCGCACAGGAGGCCGCGCCCATCTTCCGCACGCGGCCGCGTCCCTGGACGGAAACGAGGACACCTCATGAGTAGTGCCTGGTTCGAACGCCCCACCCTGACGGGCCGTTACGTACGTCTTGAGCCGCTGACCACCGGCCACGCCGAGGGGCTCTTCGAGGCGCTCAAGGACCCCGCCGTCTGGACCTGGCTGTCCAAGAAGCAGCCCGCCGACACCGCGGGGATGCGGAAGATCGTCGAAGGGCTGCTGGACCAGCAGGAGGAGGGTGACAGCGTCGCGCTCGCGCAGATCGACGTCGCCACCGGTGAAGTGGCGGGCTCCACCTCGTACTACGAGATAGAGCCCGCCCACCGCGGCATCGCGATCGGCTCGACCTGGCTCGGCAGCCGCTTCCAGCGCACCGGCATCAACACCGAGGCCAAACTGCTCCTGCTGGGCCGGGCCTTCGACGACCTCGGCGCGCGGCGCGTCACCTGGCACACCGACCACCGCAACGAGCGCTCGCAGCGCGCCATCGAGCGCCTCGGCGCGCGCCGCGAGGGCGTACTGCGCGGCCATCGGACGAGGCCCGACGGAACCGTGCGCGACACCGTCGTCTACTCGATGCTGTGCGACGAGTGGCCGGCCGCGCGCGAGGCGCTGACCGGCCGCCTCGCGCGTCCCTGACGGCAGGGGCTGATCGACTGGTGACCCGCAGGCTCCGGGCTTACGGTCGGACGGTGGGCAAAGCCGGCCCACCGCCCCCTCTCGTGAGGGCCACGCATCATGACGACCTCACAGCCGAGACCGCCGTCGGCACAAGCGGCGTCCACTCCGGGCCAGGGCGACAAGAACGGCCTCGCCCTGCTGGTCATCGCCTCGTGCCAGTTGATGGTGGTGCTCGACATCACCATCGTGAACATCGCTCTTCCGCACATCCAGAGCGATCTCGAATTCTCCACCACGAGCCTTTCGTGGGTGGTCAACGCCTACACGCTGACCTTCGGCGGGCTGCTGCTCCTCGGCGGCCGCGCCGGTGACATCCTCGGACGCCGAAAGGTCTTCGTCTTCGGCGTCCTGCTGTTCGTACTCGCCTCCCTGCTCGGCGGTCTCGCCCAGAACTCCGGCCAACTCCTCGCCGCCCGCGCCCTCCAGGGCGTCGGCGGTGCCATCGCCTCGCCGACGTCACTGGCGCTGATCGCCACCACCTTCACCGAAGGCCCGGCCCGCAACCGGGCGTTCGGCGTCTTCGCCGCGGTCTCCGCGGGCGGTGGCGCGATCGGTCTGCTGGCCGGCGGCATGCTCGTCGAATGGCTCGACTGGCGCTGGGTGCTGTTCGTCAACGTGCCGATCGGGCTGCTCATCGCCCTCGCCACGCCCCGCGTCATCAGGGAGTCCCCGCCCCGCCCCGGCCACTTCGACATCACCGGGGCGCTGACCTCCACCCTCGGCATGGTGTGTCTGGTCTACGGCTTCATCCGGGCCGCGCAGGAGGGCTGGAGCGACGGCCTCACACTGGCGTCGTTCGCCGTCGCGGTGGTGCTCCTCGCGATTTTCGTCCTGGTGGAGCGGCGCTCGAAGCAGCCGATCACGCCGCTGCGCATGTTCGCCGACCGCAACCGGGCGGGCACGTACGGCATCATGCTCACCCTCGCCGCCGCGATGTTCAGCATGTTCTTCTTCCTCACGCTGTTCGTCCAGAACGTGCTGGACTTCGGCCCGCTCCGGGCCGGTGTGGCCTTCCTGCCGGTCAGCGTGGTCATCGCGGTGGGCGCGGGCCTGGCCTCCCAGCTCCTGCCCAGGTACGGCCCGAAGCCCTTCATGGTGACCGGCTCGATCCTGGCCGCGGCGGGGCTGGCCTGGCTGACCCTGACGGACGTCCACTCGACGTACCTGGGCAGCGTCCTCGGACCGATGCTCGTCTTCAGTCTCGGCATGGGCATGAACTTCGTCTCGCTGACGCTGATGGCGGTCTCCGGTGTGCCCGCGCACGAGTCGGGCGCGGCCTCGGGCCTGCTCAACGTCACACAGCAGGTGGGCGGCTCCCTGGGCCTGTCCCTCCTCGTCACGGTGTTCGGTACGGCCAGTGGCAACGAGGCCGAACGCCAGATACCGCGGTTCCTCGCCCGGGCGGGCCCCGCCGAACGCGCGGAATTCCAGCGGACCGGGCAGCTCCCCCCGCCGTGGGGCGACGAGGTGCTCACCTCGGGGGTCTCCGCCGCCTTCGTCGTCGCCGCGGTGTTCACCGTGGTGGCTGCGGTCATCGCGCTGTTCGCCGTCCAGGTGCGCCCGTCCGACCTGGAGCGCCTCCAGGGCGGCCGCGAGACCGGTTCCTGAGCCCGGCCCGTGGCCTCGGCCTCCGGGGCGGGGCCGGCGCACTCCGACGGTGGCCCTCCGTTCCGGTCTCCGGCGCGTCCGGAGTTTTCGGCGGCTGCTGCGGGATACCCGTTTCCGGTGATCTGCCGCTCCTACCGACGGAAAAGGGAAGCCGATGCGCGCACTGACCGTCCGCCCGCACGCGAAGGATTCGCTGGAAGTCCGCGACCTGCCCGCGCCGGTGCCCCAGGAGGGGCAGCTGCTGGTGGACGGTCTCGCGGTGGGGGTCTGCGGGACGGACAAGGAGATCGTCGAGGGCGGTTACGGCTGGGCGCCCCCGGGCCGTGACTGGCTGGTGCTGGGGCACGAGTCGCTCGGACGGGTCCGCCAGGCGCCGCCGGGCAGCGGGTTCTCGGCCGGCGACCTGGTCGTCGGGGTGGTCCGCCGGCCCGATCCGGAGCCGTGCGGCGCCACGCGCGCGGTGAGTTCGACATGTGCCGCAACGGCCGGTACACCGAGCGCGGCATCAGCAGATCGACGGCTACGGCTCGCAGGTGTGGTGCGTGGAGGCGGAGTACGCGGTCAAGCTCGACGCGCGCCTCGAACGGGTGGGGACGCTGCTGGAGCCGACGACCGTGGTGGCCAAGGCGTGGGAGCAGGTGGAACGGGTCGGCGGCAGGTCCTGGTTCGAGCCGCAGCGCGTGCTGGTGACGGGGGCCGGCCCGATCGGGGCACTGGCCGCCCTGCTGGGCGTACGGCGCGGCCTGGACGTACACGTGCTGGACCGCGTCACCAAAGGGCCCAAGCCGGCGCTGGTGGAAGCCCTGGGCGCGACGTACCACGCGCAGAGCGCCGAGAAGGTGATCTCCGCCCTCCGCCCGGACGTCATCATCGAGGCCACCGGAGCGGCCGAGGTGGTGTTCGAATCGATGTCCGGCACCGCGCCCTACGGCATCGTCTGCCTGACCGGTGTGTCGCCCACCGGCCGCAGTCTGCGCGTGGAGGGCGGCACCATCAGCCGGGAGATCGTGCTGGAGAACGACGTGGTGGTGGGCTCGGTCAACGCCAACCTGCGCCACTACCGGCAGGCCGCGGACGCGCTGGCCGGGGCGGACCTTCCGTGGCTGGAGAGGCTCATCACCCGCAGGGTTCCGCTGGACCGCGCGGACGAGGCCTTCACGGCACAGCCCGACGACATCAAGGTCGTCGTGGCCCTCGACCCGGGGGCTGAATGACCCGGAGCGCGGGCGCGGGGCCCGGTGGGCGCCGCTGTACGGCGCCAGAACCCGCCCCACCCGCCGCGCGGTCAGCGGCGCGTCCTCTGGCGACGACGGTGCTCCCGCAGCATGGCGCTGTCCGCGAGCGCGAGCAGAGCCAGGACGGCGAAGAGTATCGCGATGGCGCCCAGCGCCCACGGATTCGGAGCACTGCCCCCGTGCGAGCGCGACGCCCACACGCCGAACAGCACGGCGAGAACCAGGAACAGCGGCGTGTGGATCTTCGCGAGCAGGTGCCTCAGCCTGTACGCACGGCGTGCGGCCACCGCCTCCCCGGCGCTGTGCCGTCCCTGGGGCGGGGGAGGGCCCGCACCGTCCTCATGGCGCAGCTCGCCCGGCTCGGGACTGTGGTCGTGCATCGACGCCTCCAGCGGCGAAGGACCCCTGCTCTCAGGGTATTCCCGTCCCGAGCGGACTCATGCTGCGGTCCCGCCGGGCCCGGCGGGTGCGGCCACCGGGCGCGGTAACGCTCCGGAAGAGCCGTCAGAGCTGCACTAGCCTGAACCGATGTCTCACAACGCTGCTCCTCTGATCGTCGTCATGGGTGTCTCAGGGTCGGGAAAGACCACGGTCGGCCGGGCGATCGCCCAGCGTCTCGCCGTGCCCTATGCCGAAGCCGACGCTTTCCATTCGCCGCAGAACGTGGCCAAGATGCGGGCCGGCACCCCCTTGGACGACGAGGACCGCCGCCCGTGGCTCGACGCGATCGCCGCATGGCTCGCCGAGCACGCCGGACGGGGAGGCGTGGTCACCTGCTCGGCCCTCAGGCGGCGTTATCGCGACCGGCTCGCCGCCGTGTCGCCCGAAGTCTTCTTCCTCCACCTCGGCGGTTCGGCGGAGCTCATCGCCGGCCGGCTCGCGGAGCGCAAGGGCCACTTCATGCCGACGAGCCTCCTGCAGTCCCAGATCGACGCCCTGGAGCCGCTGGAGGCCGACGAGGCCGGCGCGGCCGTTCCCATCGACGGCACGCCCGAGCAGACGACCGCCCTGGCGCTCGCCGCGGTCGAGGACCGATGACCCGGGCGCCGGTGTGATGCGGTCAGCGCCGCTGATCGTCCGGCGGCGCGGTCGGCCGTCCCACGGCCGCGTCCACGCGGCCCGCCCTCCACACCCGGGAGGGCGGGAAGGGCTCCACCCCGTCGGTTTCCGCGTGCTCACCGCATGCGGCCTCCGCCCCGGCGGTGGACTCGCCGGCCGCGGGAACCCCGACATGGGCGGCGGGCGCTCCCCGGCCGTAGCGGCAGCCCTTCCGGTACGGCCCGGCATCGCTGTCCGGCGAGCCGGCGCACCCGGGCAGGACCGGGAGCAGAGCCGGGAGCAGAAGGGCCGACGGCGCCGGCCTCGCGGCCCGTACCCGCGTACGCAGGCCAGGCCCGGAGGCGGCCCCGAGCCCGTACGAACACGAGGAGGGCACCGGTGAGTGCGACGCTGCGCCTGGAGACCGCGCCCGGGACCGGTCCGCACGAGCGGGAAGCGTGAGCGAGGTCACAGGTACCGGCGGATCGGTATGACGGCCGCCTCCCGCACGCGCTGAGCGAGTGAACGCTTCTTCCACCGGGCCGGGCTGATGCGCTCGCTCACAGCGAGGTCCTCGTCGAAGTGGCGGTCCAGGGTGGCGGTGAACTCCTCGTCCAGGACGGCGAGCATGACCTCTTCGTCGTGGTCGAGAGAGCGCCGGTTGAAGTTGGTGGACCCGATCAGGGAGAGCACCTGATCGACGGTGATGGCCTTGGTGTGCATCATCGTCGGCCGGTACTGGAAGATCTTCACGCCGCAGGCGGTGAGGTCCTCGTAGTAGTGCTGGCCGGCCAGCTGGCAGACGCGCTTGTCGGTGTACGGGCCCGGCAGCAGGATCTCCACCTCGACCCCGCGCCGCGCGGTGGCGCAGAGCAGCTCGATGAAGTACGCGTCGGGGGAGAAGTAGGCGGTGGTCAGACGGAACCGTTCCTCGGCGGACTCCAGTCCGACCCTGATCAGGGTCTGCATGTCCTGCCAGCCGAAACTGGCCGATCCGCGTACCACCTGAACGACCGCGTCGCCCTGCGGGCGGTGCTCGATGAACCGGTCGCGGTCGTCGAAGAGGTTGTCGTGACATTCCGCCCAGTTCTGGGCGAAGGCCGCGGCGATGCCGTCCACCGCCGGGCCCCGGACCTGCACGTGGGTGTCGCGCCACTCGTTCTCGTTGCGGGCGTCGCCGCACCATTCCTGGGCGATGCCCACACCGCCGGTGAAGGCCGTGTGCTCGTCGACGACGAGGACCTTGCGGTGGCAGCGGTGGTTCTGCTTGAACGGGGAGAGGTAAAGGGGTCTGCGGAACCACGCGACCTGGACCCCGGCCCGCTCCATCTCCTCCAGCTGGCCCTTCTCGATCAGCCGGCTGCCGAAGCCGTCCAGCAGCAGCCGCACCCGTATCCCCTGGCGGGCGCGCTCGGCCAGTGCCTGGGCGAATTCGCGGGCTATGTCGCCCTTCCAGTACACGAACGTCATCATGTCCACGGTGTGCTCCGCGGAGCGGATCCCGGCCAGCATCGCCGCGAAGATCTCGTCCCCGTTACGGAGCGGAACCAGCATGTTGCCCTCGGTCGCGGCGATGCCGATCAGTCGCTCCAGACGTCGCCGTATCCGCGCGGCACGGTCCTCGAAGGACCGGGCGGCCTGCGGGAGGGCGGTGCCGGGATTCGTTTCCGGCGGGTCCTGTGTGCTGGTCATGGGGTCACCTGGCCGGCGCAGACGAGGGGCGGGAACTGCGGGCCCGGTCCGGCGCGGGCTCGCGCAGCGTGGTGACTGTACCGGGTGGTCCGCGTCCCTCACGACCCGCTCGGCCATGGCCCGCGATGCGGGGGCCGGCCGTCTTCCCGACGGCGCGGGTACGTGCCGGCCTTGAGCGGCTAGAGTTCCGGCCCGACGGGAAAACCGACAAAAAAGGGGGGCGCTGTGGCCAAGGTCAACATCAGTCTCGACGCGGAGCTGGTGGTGGAAGTGATGGTTCTGGCCGGGGTCGGCTCGCCCCAGGACGCCGTCGAGGCGGTCGTACGCGACTACATCGCTCGCGGCCACCGCACAGAGGCACGGGCCGAGTTCAAAGAGCGGGCCGTGCGCGAGGCCGAGGCCAAGCCGCAGGAGCCGCAGGGCTGACCGGCGCACGACGCCCGGACCACCCGCAGCACACGCCCCACGGGGCCTCGGCACACCCGGAACGGCCGGGGCCCGTGGGAGCCGGTCCCACGGGCCCACCGCGACGGCCTCCCCGAACGGCGGTCCTGCCCGCCCGGAGAGGCCGGGGACGCCGCCTCACTGCTCACCCGCCGGGGCGCCCGGCGGGGATCGATGCCCGCTGGTACCGGGGGCGGATCTGCGCCCTTTCCGGCCCTGCCGCACAGCGCGGTTCACTGCTTGCGGCGTCTGCCGGTCCTCTTCCGCACCGCCTGCCCCCGCTCGGTCCACTCCCCTTGGTGACGCCAGCATCGGGAGGTGCCTTTCATGGTCAAGTTCGAACAGCGGCCGCCGCCCTTGAGAGGCCATCCGCACTTACCCTGCTTCCACTCACCCACCGCGTCCCCCCGGGGATCGGTTTGTCCTCGCCTACGGACACCTCAACAGGGTGGAGCGGCTCCCCTCCGCGCGGCGAGAGCGCAAGACCGGCGCGCCGTGACATTCCGAGCGCGCCGGGACCCCCGCGGAGATCCACGGGCCGCAGGGTGTTCGTACCGCGGTTGACGACGGCGTGACATGGGGCTGGACTGGATTCACGGGCAGCTGCGGCCGAACTCCGTTCTAGGGAGAGCAGCGATGACCACCACGGAAACCTTCAATCTTCTCCAGCCGTACCAGATCGCCGAGGAGACGTTCGTCATCCCCTGGGCCCTGGAAGCTCCGCCGGTCGGCCACTTCCCGATGAATTCGATGGTGATCCGGGGAGCCGAGCCGGTGCTCGTGGACACCGGGGCACCGGCGGTGCGGTCGCAGTGGCTGCAGGCCGCATGGTCCGTGGTGGATCCGTTGGACGTGCGGTGGATCTTCCTCACCCACGACGACCGTGACCACGCCGGCAACCTCCTGGCGGTTCTCGCTGAATGCCCGAACGCGACACTGCTGACGACCTGGTTCTCGGTCGGGCGCATGGCCGAGGAATGGGAGACGCCGATCAACCGGTGCCGCTTCATGATCGACGGCGATACGGTGGATGTGGGTGACCGAACGCTGGTTGCCAAACGGCCGCCGCTGTACGACAACCCGACCACCCGCGCCCTCTTCGACCCGAAGACCCACGTCTTGTGGGCGGTGGACACCTTCGCGACGAACGTGCCTGCTCCCATGCCCGAAATCGCCGCTCTGTCTGCGGACGAGTTTCGCGACGGGCAATTCTTCGGCGGGCGTCTGGTCTCGCCCTGGGTCTCGTTGCTGGACGGCCAGAAGTTCCGGACAGTGGTGGACGGCTTCCAGCGGCTGGACGCCGAGGTCATCGCCGGCTGCCACACGCCGGTGCTCCGCCGGCCACAGATCGCGGAGGCGTTCGACCTGCTCCGCCGGCTTCCTGAGATTCCGGCGTGGCCAGAGTTCACGCAGGCCGACCTCGACCGGTGGATGGCGATCGCCGAGGGTTCGGTCCCGCCGGAACAGCCGCGGCCGTCGGCTCGTGACGGGCGTCCCCGCGTCTCTCGGCTGTTTCTGGCTGACGTTCGGGCATCGTTGAGGCCGCTGACAGGCTGTCGCGCCGGCTGGCCGGTGGCCGACAGCGCGGGGGCCATGCGTCGAACTCGTTGCCGTCAGGATCCGGCGGACCACGCAACCGATTCTGCGCCGCCCTTGCGCACCTCTACGCACCTCATGCCCCACAGCCAGGCGCGAGCGCGGAAGGCCGTCGTCGGTGTCTCCCGGCGGGGGCGGAGACACGAGACGGCCCACAGGCGGCCCAGGGGGCGGAAGGATGTCCTGACCTGTGGCTGAGTCAAATGTCGGGGAAGAGACCGGGCGGCCCTGTGACCTGCCGCGTTGGCCGGCAGCAGGGCGCTGACCTGAGCTGGCGGTCTTTCGGCTGTTCCACGGTCATGCCCGTTGACGCAGCCGGACGTCCCAACAAAATCCCAGGGACTCCTGCCACGGACGGCCACCGACGCCGGACACCTCCGCCTGGAGCGATGCCGCTGGCGCCGACTGCATCGCCCAGTACGCGGAGGAGGCGGCCGTCGGAGCGTAGGCCGCAGCCGCGAACGCTCAGGCCGGTGGACGCGACAGCGCAGGACGTGCTCGACCGGATCAAGGTCACCGGCGGCGAGATCGTCCTCGACGTCGTCGGCTGCACCGATGCGAAGGCTCGGATGGATGCCCAGGTCGGACGTCGTGCGTCGCTGCTCATTACAGGGGATATCCACCAAGTGCTCGTCGCTGCACGTATGTTCCACTGAGTTCGGGATCTCCGAAAGACCTGGCGGCTCATGGAAAGGGTGGCGCAGCTGCGCACCCACACCTGGGGCCGTAGTCCCCCTACCGCGTGTAGGCGCGCGATAGAATTCCAGGTCTTTCCACCCATGACCGGTCCCGCCTCGAAGCAGAGGGAGCGACGTGTCTCCCAGTTCCTCGCCGTGTTTACGTCGACAGTTCTTCCGGCGCGGCTCGGCCGCGGCTCGGACCGCCCTGCTGATGTCGGCCCTGGCGGCGGTGTTCGTCGCCGGATGCGCTGGTGCGGGCGGGCCGACCCGGAGCGGATCGGCTGAGAGCAAGTCAACTGCGTCGGCTCCCTCGGACGCCTCGTTTCCGCCGAGCCCGCCGGCCGCCGCCGGGTGTGCCGGAAAAATGCTCGACCACCGGGACATCCGGCATCCGGACCTCGGGCCGGTCCGCGTGTTCCTGGTCCAGCGGCCCGCCTCCGACCGGCCGGCCGGATGCGTCGCGGCCGTCACCGGAAGCGGGCGCGCGCTGGCCCCCGTCGAGGTGGACGCCAACTGGAGCATGGAGAATCCGTTGCGATTCGCCGCTCCGGCGACCGACTCGACCAAGAACACCTTCGTGATCTACAACCCCGGGCGCTACGACGGGGTGCTGGTGCTCGTACCCACCGCAGACGGATTCGCGGACATCGGCTGGAAGAGCGCGGATGAACACTACAGCGGCGGCAGATTCGCCTTTTACTACGCGAGGCCGGTCGGCCCCGGAAAGGACGGCGAATATGCGATCGTCCACTCCATCAAGGGGTGTGATCCCTCCTGTGCCGAAGGCGCCACCGCCAAGGTGACCTTGCGTTGGGACGGTCACGACTACCTGCCGACCGGTTGATGCGGGCGCACTGGTTGCCGCGCGGGCGGGGGCTCGGTACGGCGTCCGCCTGGCTGCGGTCCGCCGTGGTCGGCCGCGGACCGGTCAGGACCGAGCTGGGGTACGGCGTCTTCCTGTCCTACAGCGGTGAGCGCGACCGGCGATGGCTGCCACATCTGCGGCATGTGATCGAGAAGCAGTCCCGTCCCTGGTACAAGCCACCGCGTATCAGGGTCTTCCTCGACAAGACGGGTGTGTCGATCGGGCCGGAGCTGTGGGGCAAGATCGAGGCCGGTCTCGCCCGCTCCGACTGGCTCGTGGTCCTGGCGTCACCGGAGGCGAGGTCCTCGGTGTGGGTCGACCGGGAAATCGCGTGGTGGTTGGAGCACAAGTCGGTGCACACCATCCTGCTCGTCGTCACAGCCGGGCAGCTGGTGTGGGACGAGCGGCGGGGCGACTGGGATCCCGAACTGTCGACGGCGCTCCCGGCCCGGCTGGCGGGGACGTTCGAGCAGCAACCCGTCTGGAAATCCGTGGACCTCCGCCCCGACGGTGACGCGGGGTTCTCTCCCGACGTCGACGGTGTCGCCTTCGGTGTCGCGTCCGTCGTGCGCGGCCTCTCCGAGGACGAACTCCGGTCGGAAGGACTCCGCGACACCCGGCGCAACCTGCGGACGGCCAGGATCGTCGCCGCCGTGTTGGGCTGTCTGCTGCTGGTCGTGAGCACCCTGTCGGTGGTCGCGGTCCTCTCACGTGCCGAGGCCACCCGGCAGCGCGACCAGGCTGTCGCCCAACAGCTCATCACCCAAAGCTCGTTGCTCGCCGGCAGGGACCCGTTCGCCGCCCGGTTGAAGGCATTGGCCGCGTGGCGTATCGACCCTTCTCCGGAGACCCGTTTCGCGGTTCTCGACGCATCGGTCAATCCGGCGTCCGGAGTACTCTCCCACTCGGTGCCCGTGGACTCGGTGGCCTTCAGCCCTGACGGCAGGACCATTGCCTCCGGCGGCGGCGACGGGGCGGTGAGACTCTGGAGGACAGGGACACAGCAGACGGCGGGGCGTCCACTCATCGGGCACCACCAGAGCATCACGTCGATCGCCTTCGCGCCGGACGGCAGGACACTGGCCAGCTCAGGCTTCGACGGCACCGTCCGGCTCTGGGACGTCGCCGGCCGCACGCAGATCGGTGCCCCCTTCAACGCCCGCGCCGGGGCGGTTCATTCAGTCGTCTTCGGCCACGACGGCAGGACACTCGTCACCGTCGACGAGGACGACTCGGGGACCGTACGGGTATGGGACCTGGCGACCCACCGCCAGATCGGCCGGCGCTCGGCGGTCTGGGACGGTTCCTCGCCACGACCTCCGACGGCAGTCGTGTGGGCTCCGGAGCGGTCCAGGGCGGCGTACAGCTCTGGGACACCGCCTCCCGCGCACCGATCGGAGGAGTGCTGAGGGGCCCCGGCAGCGTCGTCACGTCGCTCTCCTTCAGCCCCGACGGTAAAACCTTCGCCACCGCCGACATCGACGGCAGCCTCCAGTTGTGGGACATCGCGGCGAGGACTCCGATCAGCGAGCCGATCGCCTCCCCTTCCACGGGGATCAGGTCGATCACCTTCAGCCCCGACAGCGCGATGCTCGCCGCCGCGTACGAGGACGGCGGTGTGCGGCTCTGGGATCTTTGGCGGCGCGGCCAGGTGGGCGGCCCGCTCATCGGCCACACCAGTACGGCCCGGGCGTCGCCTTCAGTCCGGACGGATCGGTCCTGGCCAGTTCGAGCGAGGACACCACGGTCCGCCTCTGGGACATCCGTACGCTACGGCAGGCCGGAGCACCGATCGACACGGGGGAACAGCGGGCGGCGGCGCTCAGCCCGGACGGGCGGGCCCTGGCCGTCGTGGACTCCGAGGAGACCGTGCGCCTCTGGAACGTCGCCACACGACGCCGGGTCGGCGATCCGCTGGCCCGTGATGCCGACGGCATCAGCCCCAGCCTCGCGTTCCGCCCCGACGGTGCCGTGCTCGCGATCGGGGCCGACGGGCTACGACTCCGGGACGTCGCGGCCCGCCGCCCCGTCGGCGAACCGCTGCTCGACACAGGCGACGTCGGTGCGCTGTCCTTCAGCCCGGACGGCAGGACCATCGTCAGCGGCGGTCCGGACTCCGTACACGTATGGGACCTGGCGGCACGGCCTCCCACCGGCACAGCACTCGGTGCCTGGTCCGTCAGCGTCGCGTTGAGCCCGGACGGCCGCACCCTCGCCACCGTCACGGAGGACGGCACCGTGGCGTTCTGGGACATGGCCACGCACCGCCGTATCGGCGAGACCCCGATCGATCACACCGCGCAGATAGCGGCGGTGGCCTGGAGCCCGGACGGCACGACGCTCGCCACCGCGAGCCGCGACGACACCGTCCGGCTCTGGGACGCGGTCACACACGAGCGGATCGGGGCCCCACTGAGGGGCCACCGCGGCGGCGTCACGTCCGTGGTGTTCAGCCCCGACGGGAGCACCCTCGCCACCGGGGGCAACGACCACACGGTCCGGCTCTGGGACGTCGCCACCGAGCGCCAGATCGGCGATCCGCTGGAGGGGCACGGCGCGGGTGTCACCGGTGCGGCGTTCACCTCCGGCGGTAAGGCGTTGGCCAGCTGGGCCAAGGACGGCACAGCACGGCTGTGGAACGTCGAAGCGACGGTGGATCCGGTTCGGTCACTGTGCGGATGGGCCGGGCGGCTCGTTCACCGCCGACCGGTGGCGCGAGGGCGTACCCCCGGGACCCGCGTCCCGCCCGCTCTGCCCGAAGTGAGCGCCGGGGCGGCAAGCCGACCGGGGACGGCCCGCGTTCGGGGGGAGATCCCCAGCTCGATCCTGAGGTGTGCCGGATCGTGTCCCGCCCAGGGGCGAAACTGGCGTGCGGCCATGGATCTGACTCTTCGAAAGCGCCTCGCCGCGGCAGCCGGCGCCGCCGTGCTGCTCGGTCACCAGGGTGGCTCCCGCCGTCGCCCGCCCCACCGGTCCCTCGTACGCCGAGCGATTGCGCCGGGACGTCGCGGCCATGCACGCCCCCGGTGTCAGCGGCGTGCAGGCCCGTGTGATCGCCCTCGGTCTCACGGCTCCCGCCCTCAAGGGGAGCAGGCCGTCAGTTTCCCGTAGGTCCTGCCACACCCTCTTCCCGGTGCGCCACGTCATCGGGCCCGGCAGGAGTACGGCCCCATCCGGATCACTGGGTGAGGTGGCGCAGTCCTGGGCCGCAGAGCCTCCGAGCACGGCACCCGACGCGTGCAGGAAGCGGCTCGAGACCAGGCGCAAAGCCTGTGCAACCGCGGTTCTCTGATCAGTCATGGGCTCCCATCGGATGTCCCTGCGCTGCGCCTCTGTCGAGCCAGAGACCCAGTAGTCCTCGGCCACCCCGGGGCTGATGTTCACATCGGGCAGAGCCGTCGCCGGTCACACCCGCCGGCCGCCGGCACCTCGAAAATGTCGAGAAGGCCCCACCGCCCTGCGACGGTCGGAGGGTTGAGGGACAGACTCAGGTCGTTCCTCGCACTTGCTGTTGGCGTGGCATCTGTACGGTGATCAGGTCGCCGACACCCGCAACCTCGTTCAGAGTCTGTGCAAGCGCCAGCAGCACCTTCCTCACGGACTCGATCTCTGCCCGCAGTTCCGCTGCTCGCGCCCACTGGCGCTCGTGTGCGACCGGATCGATCTGGGGGCTGCGTGTCGCCTCGTGTGCGGTCAGCAGTGGATGCCATCGGCTCAGCAGCGGCCGGATGGAAAGATTCAGCACATTGACAGCCAGCACGCCGAAGGTCACGTTCCCCGGTGCCACTCGCGGCGCGACGGCGGGGCCGTACCGACGCAGGATCTCCCGCGTCGTCCCAAATACCGTGTAGAGGGAGGACAGCGCCTCCCGCAGCAGCCCGTCATCCTCTCCCAGCTCGACAACCGAGATGCGAGTGGCGAGTTCGACATACAGCTCCCACGAGGCCTCCCGCTCAGGTTCTGCGGGCACCCACACCCCGTTGATCTCCGCGACGAACGGGATCGAAAGTTTGACCGAAATCTCTTGTGCCCGAAAGGCGGCACGCCCGCGTCTCAGTCCCAGCCTCTGTCGCAAAGCCATTGCCTGAACCTTTCTTCGCACGTAACTCTCCCTGCCACCCTACGAGTTGTACGCGGACGTACAAGTGCTGAGCCTCGAAGGAGTGACCTTGGGGCGCGAAGCATCCATCGTTTACAGCCACAGGCTGAAGCTTCCCCTTGATCTTGGACACCTGGAAACTGGGACGTGAGAGCCCAGAGGAAGCAACCGTGTCCTGGGCGTGGTTCACCACGACCGCCAGGCCGTCCTGGGCGATCCTCTGGGCGACGGCCCGGCGGTCGCCACACGATCCGCCGGTGACGACAGCGCCCCGGGTGGCCGCCGAGGTGCCCATGGGGTGGCTGAGGGCAAGGTCCTGTACGTGGCGGTCTCCAGCGCACCGGCCTGGCAGGTGTCGCGCATGCAGACGATCGCCGACCTGCGCGGCTGGTCGCCGCTGGTCGCGCTGGAGATCGAGTACAGCCTGATCGAGCGTACCGGGGAGCGCGACCTCATCCCCATGGCACGCGAGATGGGACTGGGCGTGGTCCCCTTCTCCCCGCTGGGCGGCGGGGTGCTCACCGGCAAGTACGGCCGGGACGACCTGAACCCGGCGGGCCCGGTCGCCGGCGAGACGGCCGGCAGCCGCAGGAGCCTCAACGCCGCCCTGGGCATGGTCACCGAACGCACCCTCGCCATCGCCGATGTGGTGAAGGAGGTGGCCACGGAGCTGGGCCACACACCCGCCCAGGTCGCACTGGCCTGGACCCTGAACGCCCCGGGCGTGGCGGCACCGGTCATCGGCGCTCGTACGGTCGCGCAGCTCAAGGACAACCTGGGTGCCCTCCAAGTCGACCTCACTCCCTCCCAGCTGGCCCGGCTCGACGAGGTCAGCGCCATCGGCCTCGGAAATCCGCACGACCTGCTCGCCGGCGACCACATCCGCACGGTCATCTCGGGTGACATGGAGATCGAGACCCGCCGCTGACGCGTCCCGCGAACGGCGATGTTTAGACGTACCACCATGGTTCGGCGATGGAACGGAGCGACTTCAGCATGGGTAAGTACAGCGACAAGAACGCCGTGATCACGGGTGGCAGCAGCGGCATGGGACTCGCGGTGGCGGAGCTGCTGGTGCGAGGCGGAGCCCGCGTGGTGATAACCGGCCGGTCCCAGGCCAAGCTCGACGCGGCGCGCGAGCGGCTCGGCACGAAGGCCGTGGCCGTCCGGGCCGATGTGGCCTCACTGGCCGACCTGGACACACTCGCCGACCGGGTGAAGAGCGACCTCGGCTCGGTCGAGGCCCTCTTCGTCAACGCCGGCGTCTCACCCCTCACGCCCCTCGACTCCACGACCGAGGAGATGTACGACGAGCTGTTCGCGATCAACGTCAAGGGTGCCTTCTTCTCCGTACAGAAGCTCGCCCCGCTGCTGAGCGAGGATGCCGGCGTCGTCCTCACCACCTCGATCGCCAACGTCATGGGCCTGATGGACACCAGCGTCTACGCGGCGGGCAAGGCGGCGCTGCGCTCGATGGCCCGCACCCTCTCCCGCGAGCTGCTTCCGCGAGGGATCCGTGTGAACGCGATCAGCCCAGGTCCCATCGACTCGGGGATCCTGGAAACGATGGGCTTGTCCAAGGAGGCCGCCGACCGGTTCAGGGCGGAGCGGACCGCGAGTAATCCCATGAAGCGCTACGGCACCGTCGAGGAGTTCGCGAAGGCGGCTGCGTTCCTCGCCTTCGACGCCACGTACACCACCGGCGTCGAACTGGCGGTGGACGGCGGAGAAACCCAGCTCTGAAGGCCGCTACCAGCCAGCGGCAAACCACCACCTGCGGGCTGTCCCGTAATCCCTGGTGGGTCAGCGGGACGAGTAGGCCAGGCAGGGCCGGACCGCAGGGATCAACCGGGTCGTCCCCCGTCGTGGCACCGAACACGGGACGGAGCCAGGCGTCCTCGACGAGAGGTCGTCCCTCACCGCGGATACAAAGCAAGGGCAAGGAGGTTTCCCCTCCGTGCCCTTGCTCCATGCAGAGCGCCCCGGGAGGCTTGGGGCGAGGCCCCTGTCAGACCGCACGACCGCCGACCGAGACCGGTACCCGCGGAGACGGGAGACGCGCGGTGCGTGCGTTGTTGCCGACCTGTGGGCCGCGCGTGGGATGTCGAACCGCTGGTGGCGCTCGCATTGCGGTTACGGGAGCCCGGCGCACAGGTGAGGGAGTGTGCGCCACCGGGCGAGGACGGACGCGCGCGAAAGGCCGTCGAGGTTCGCGTGAACCACACAGGATCAACGAGCTGAGAAAGTGCCCGGCGGGGGGCCACGCCGCCGACGCGGCAGGGCCTGAGAGGCCGGCCTGCCCCGCGTCTTCCTGGTCACCGGCGAGCGACAGCAGCATCCTCCGCAGACCATGGTGTCAGGGGTTCTGAGCAGGTTCGAGGTCAGCCGACGGGGGAGGCGGCGTCCTCGCCGCCCTCGTGGGCGTCGAGCAGTTCGTCCCAGTGCTCGACCGCCCAACGGCACGCGGCGTCCAGCGGCTCCAGCATGCTGCGGCCCAGCGGTGTGAGCGCGTACTCCACCCGCAGTTTCGGGTCGGCGTGCACCGTGCGTGACACGAACCCGTTCCGCTCCAAGCCTCGGAGCGACTGGGTCAGTGCCTTCGGGGTGACGCGGCGCAGCGGCACGCGGAGTTCGGAGTATCTGCGCGGGCCGTCGTCCAGGCAGAGGAGGACCATGGAGGCCCATTTGTCACCGAAGCGGAAGGGGAGCAGCGAGGACGGGCACAGCTCGTCGAACAAGTCGGGTGGCAGCGGCCGCCGTTGTGTCATCGAGGTCTCCCGTCGCCCGTCTTGGTATCCAGATGGTGACCGACCTTCTGGATATCTTCCTGAGCATCGGCGCAGCGGGAGGTATTCCTACGCCGGGCGGAATCCGCTTTTCGGGGGGAGGGCGGCCGCCCGCCTGATCGGCGACCTCACTGATCCGCACCCGTCCTCCTCCGGCCGGCAGCCAGCTTGCCGGCCAGCCCCTCACCGGAGCCACGGGCGTCGAAAGAACACCATCATCTAGCCCGGCAAAGGTAAGGCAGAGGATTATGCGTGCAGCCCGCTTCCACGAATTCGGCGGCCCGAAGAGCCTGAGGATCGAGCAGGCTCCCGACCCCCACCCCGGTCCGGGGGAGATCCGTGTTCGCGTCGCGGCGGCCGGCGTCAATCCGATCGACTGGAAGCTCCGCGCCGGCGCCCTGCGGGAGCTGCTCCCCGTGGAGCTGCCCGCCGTTCCTGGACGCGACGCCGTCGGTGTGGTCGACGAAATCGGTGACGGGGTGCAGGGGGTGAGCATCGGCGACCGCGTCTTCGGACTGGGCGGTGTCACCGGCGCGACCGCAGAGCTGGCCGTCCTCTCGGCCTGGGCGCACGCCGCCGAGACCTGGACCGATGAGCAGGCCGCGGGCGCCGGCCTCGCGTCCGTGACCGCGCTGCGTGGTCTGAACGCGCTCGGACCCCTGTCGGGGCGCACCCTTCTCGTCGAGGGCGCCGCCGGAGGCGTGGGCAGTGCGGCAGTCGAGATCGCTGTGGCCCGAGGTGCCACCGTGATCGGGACAGCCAGCGAGCGCAACCACGCCTTCCTCACCTCTCTCGGTGCCGTTCCCACGACCTACGGTCCCGGTCTCGCGCAGCGCCTCTCCGCTCTCGTTCGGCACGGCGTCGACGTCACGCTCGACACCGCGGCCTCCGGTTCCCTGGACGACCTCGTCGCGATCACGGGTGACCCCACGCGCGTTGCGACGGTCGCCGACCATGCAGGCGGGCGGCGCCTGGGCACCCATGTGGTCGACGCGGAGAACGACTCCACCCTCCTGTCCGAGGCCGCGGAACTGGGCAGGCAAGGCCGCTACACACCCCGTGTCGAACAGACCTATCCCCTGGAGCGGATCGCCGACGCCCATGTGCAGGCCGAGCGCGGACGCACCCGCGGGAAGATTGTCATCCGCATCTGACCTGCGCGCTTGCGGGCGTATCTCTCATTCGGGTCCCGCTCGGCGAGATGACGGACGCGGCGCGGCTGGTCCATGGGTCGCGCGTATCGATCACGCCTCCGGGCAAGCCCTGAAGAACCTTGCCCGGCCGGGCCCGCGGCCGCCCGGCTGCGCAAGCGGCCCGCTCCGAGGACAGGCGCGGTCGGTGACGTCGACGGGCAGGGAGAGTACCTTTCCGCCCGTCGAGGCGATGTCGGCGGCGAGCGCTTCGAGCTTCTCCTGGCGGCGGGCGACGACGGCGACGGCGGCTCCGAGTTCGGCGAGCCGGCGAGCGGTGGCCGCACCCATTCCGCTGGAGGCGCCGGTCACCACGGCCACGCGGCCGTCCGGTCAGCAGGGTGTCATGGCCTGGGGTACTTCCTGTCTTCAAAAGGCGCGGCTGAAGGCGCTCAGAGGGCGTCGTCGCAGGCGGTGGCGGAGGACGTGTCCTGCCAGGCCGCGAGGTCGTCCTGAAGGCTCTGGATCTTGACCAGTTGACGTTCGATCGCGTCACGGCCCAGGGCCAGACGCCCGGGAAGCTTGTCGCCGCTGACGACCTCGTGGATCAGGGCGGCGCCCTTGACGGGGTCCCCGAGCTGGGTGTGGTTCGCGGTGTCGGCCCAGTCCAGGGTGGTGTGGGCAGGGGTGCCGTCGTAGGCGGCGATGCGCCCCGCAGGGGTCGACAGGGAACTGGTGTCGAGGAAGTCGGTGCGGAAGACGCCGGGAGGGGGCCACACGTCCCGAGGATCTGTCAGGCGACGCCCCGGGGTGAGGGCGGCAGAACGCAGACGGCCGCCGACGTCCATGGGCTCAGGCTCGTCGGTCCAGCATTCCGGCTTGCGGAATGCGGATGTGGACACCTCCCCGCCCGAGCGTCCAATGCGGCTTCACTGCTGACGCAGCAGACTGTCGGCTGGAGCGACCCCTCCCGCATCCTTTCTGCGCCACGACCGTGCCGGCACTGCGACAAGCCCGCAAGCCTCCTCGACGACACCGGAACCCCCAGCCACAAAGCCTGTCTGTGCCGAGGCGCACCCCGGGCAGACGAGGGGCGTACCAGGGGCGTTTGCCCCCGGAACGCATTTTTCTGACGCACTGTCAACCATTCAAGATCATCTTGCGCGGGCGTTGCACAAGGTGCTGAAAAACAACAGTGATCAGTGAAGGGCCGTGAAGGTAAGTATTCGCAGGTCAGTTGGCATGTTGAGGTGTTGTGCCCCTTGTCTCCAAAGGGCACGACACCGCGCCGGTCAAATGTCGCGGAAGATCTCGATCTGCGCGCCGATCGAGTTCAGGCGCTCGGCGAGGTCTTCGTACCCGCGGTTGATGACGTACACATTGCGCAGTACGGACGTGCCTTCGGCCGCCATCATCGCCAGCAGGACGACCACGGCGGGCCGCAGCGCCGGCGGGCACATCATCTCGGCGGCGCGCCACCGGGTCGGGCCCTCGACCAGGACGCGGTGCGGGTCCAGGAGCTGGAGACGGCCGCCGAGGCGGTTGAGGTCCGTCAGGTAGATCGCGCGGTTGTCGTACACCCAGTCGTGGATCAGGGTCTGCCCCTGGGCGACTGCCGCGATCGCCGCGAAGAACGGCACGTTGTCGATGTTCAGCCCGGGGAACGGCATCGGATGGATCTTGTCGATCGGCGCCTCCAGCTTGGAGGGCCGTACGGTCAGGTCCACCAGCCGCGTACGCCCGTTGTCGGCCTCGTACTCGCCCGTCCGGTCGTGGTCGAGGCCCATCTCCTCCAGCACCGCGAGCTCGATCTCCAGGAACTCGATCGGGACCCGGCGGATCGTCAGTTCGGAACCCGTCACCACGGCGGCCGCGAGCAGGCTCATCGCCTCGACCGGGTCCTCGGAGGGCGAGTAGTCGACGTCCACGTCGATGTTCGGTACGCCGTGCACGGTCAGCGTGGTCGTGCCGATCCCGTCGACCCGTACGCCCAGCGCCTCCAGGAAGAAGCACAGATCCTGGACCATGTAGTTGGACGAGGCGTTGCGGATGACGCTCACGCCGTCGTGCCGGGCCGCCGCGAGCAGCGCGTTCTCGGTCACCGTGTCGCCGCGTTCGGTCAGCACGATCGGGCGGTCGGGCCCGGCCGAAGGCTCCACCACCGCGTGGTAGATGCCCTCGGTCGCGGTGATGTCCAGGCCGAAGCGGCGCAGCGCGATCATGTGCGGCTCGATGGTGCGGGTGCCGAGGTCGCAGCCGCCCGCGTACGGGAGTTTGAAGTGGTCCATGCGGTGCAGCAGCGGGCCGAGGAACATGATGATGCTCCGCGTCCGGCGCGCCGCCTCGGCGTCCATGGAGTCCATGTCCAGCTCGGCGGGCGGGACGATCTCCAGGTCCTTCCCGTCGTTGACCCAACGGGTGCGCACGCCGATCGAGTTGAGCACCTCCAGCAGGCGGTACACCTCCTCGATGCGCGCGACGCGCCTCAGTACGGTGCGGCCCTTGTTGAGCAGCGAGGCGCAAAGCAGCGCCACACACGCGTTCTTGCTCGTCTTCACGTCGATCGAACCGGAAAGACGTCGTCCACCGACGACACGTAGATGCATCGGTCCCGCGTACCCCAACGAGACGATTTCACTGTCGAGAGCCTCACCGATGCGCGCGATCATCTCAAGGCTGATGTTCTGGTTGCCGCGCTCGATGCGGTTCACGGCGCTCTGGCTGGTGCCCAGCGCCTCGGCGAGCTGACTCTGTGTCCAGCCCCGGTGCTGACGGGCGTCACGGATGAGCTTGCCGATGCGTACGAGGTAGTCGTCTGCCATAGCGGCAGGTTATCTCAGATATGAGATGCCGCATTCCGAGGGGTGGGTGTGGGCGCGGGGGCCGGAGAGGCAGGGGCAGGGGCAGGGGAAATGTTGCGGTTGAAGCGGAAGAGGTTGGCGGGGTCCAGACGCGCTTTCAGTTCCCTCAGCCGCCGGTAGGCGTCCGGGGCGTAGCCGGTCCGGGTCTGCTCCTCGCCCGCCCGCTCCCCGTCGCCGTACAGGAACGGCAGCGAGCTGCCGGTGGTCCACGGCGCGAGCACCTCCAGCACCCGCTCCTGCGTCCGGCGGGCCTGTTCGATGTCGTCGGGCCCGTCCAGCATCGTGATGACCCGCAGGATGTACCGCGCGTCGCGGTTGCCGACCGCGCTCGCCACGGCCGGCTCGCGCGAGAGCGCGCCGCCCAGGTGCCGCAGGTCCACGACGGTCATCAAGGGCCGGTCGGGCCCGGTCAGTTCGCGCACGGCCCCGAGCGCGGCCGGGTCGAGTTCGCGGAGCATGGCGTTGGTGCCGGTGTACGCGTGCGGGAAGGGCGGGTCCTTGTAGATGGACTCCCCTTCGCTGTACGGGAGTTCCCCGAGGTCGTCGACGAGCCGCGGCCCGATCGCGCGCAGCGGCGCCACCAGCCGCTCGCCCTCCGCGGCGTCACCGTTGAAGGCGATCCGTACGTGCGCGGCATAGCGCCCGCGCAGTGCCGCGGGGAGCTGCGGCAGGTCGGGGTACGCGATGAGGCCGACCGACGACGTCATCTCCTCCGGCACGGCCGTGCTCCAGCCGGCGTACGTCCGCAGCACGTCCTCCACCAGTGCACCCTCGAAATAGAGCCCACCTCCGAACACCCGATCGACGGGCACCAGGTTCACCTCCAGGCCGGTCACCACCCCGAAGTTGTGCCCCGCCCCGCGCAGCGCCCAGAACAGCTCGGGGTCGCTCTGCGCGGTGACGTACCGCGACGCGCCGTCCGCGGTGACGATCTCCGCGCCCCGCACCTGGTCGGCGGCGTATCCGAACTGCCGGGCCAGCAGCCCGATCCCGCCGCCCAGGGTGTACGACACGGCTCCCACCCCGGCGGCCGACCCGCTGAGCGGCGCCAGCCCGTGCGGCGCGGCGGCCTCGACCACCTGCCCCCAGACCACGCCCGCCCCGAACCAGGCGGTCCGTGCCCGCGCGTCGACACGGACCTCCCGCATCCGGCGCGCCACGATCAGCACCCCGCCGTCCGCCACCACCGAAAGCCCGTGCCCGGTGGCCTGCACGGCGACCGGCAGCCCGCGCGCCGCCGCGAATCCCACGGCGGCCCGGACGTCGGCGGTCTCCTCCGCGCCGACGACCAGGGCGGGCCGGTGCCGGCTGGCGGTCTGGAACCCGGCGAGCGCGTCGTCGTACCCCTCGTCGCCGGGCAGGAGCACGGGCCCCCGCACGCCGTCGCGCAGCGCCTTGATTCCGTTGATCCCGTTGGTCCCGGCGGCCGGGAAACGCGTCGTGGTCATGGGAAGTGCCTCCGTCTCTCGTGGTCCGACGGAGATGCTTCCGCCCATACCTGACACCTGCCGTCAAGTTTTCCCGACCGCCGGTGATACGGCGCGCCGAGGCGCCGACCGGCATACGGCGCCAGGCCGAGCGCTTTCCAAAAGTTCACCGGGGGCCGCTGTTTTTTTGATTGCCGTGTCCGCCGCGGCGGAGCAGTATGCGGGGATGCGCTTTTCGGTCAACATTCCGAACTTCGGGGACTTCGCCGATGCCAGGACGGTCGCGGCGGTGGCCGCGGCGGCCGAACAGGCGGGCTGGGACGGGCTGTTCGTCTGGGACCACGTGGTACATGACAAGAACCTGCGCCGGGGCCGGGCCTTCGGGGACCCCTGGATGCTGCTGACCGCTGCGGCGTTGGCGACCTCCCGGATCAGGCTGGGCACGCTGGTCACCCCGGTCGCCCGGCGGCGCCCGCAGCAGCTCGCCCGCCAGGTGGCCACCCTGGACGCCCTCAGCGGCGGAAGGGTGATCTTCGGTACGGGCCTGGGCGGGCCGATCGAGGACGAGTTCGGCAGCTTCGGCGAGCCGACCGACCCCGTCGTGCTCGCCGAGCGCCTGGACGAGGGCCTGGACCTGTTGCGGCGCTACTGGTCGGGGGAGCCGGTGAACCATCACGGGCGGCACTACCGGGTCCGGGACGTGACCTTGCTGCCCGCCTCGGTGCAACGGCCCCGCCCGCCGGTCTGGGTCGCCGGATTCTGGCCGAACCGCCCGCCGATGCGCCGAGCCGCCCGCTGGGACGGCGCGGTCCCGTTGTTCACCTCCGCCGGGCACGGACATGCTCCGCCGGTCGACCAGGTCCGTGACCTCGTCTCCTATGTCCGCCGGCACCGCGACGAACGGCACACCGGCCCCTTCGAGATCGTCCTCGGCGGCGTCAGCCCCGCCGACGCGGCCAAGGCGCACGACCTGATCGGCCCGCTGATCGACGCCGGCGCCACCTGGTGGGACGAACGGCAGCTCCAGAGCAGCGACGAGATCGACCGGCTCGCACCGGTGCTGCGCCGCATCGAACGGGCCCACCGGCCTTCTAGGACAGGGCCCACCGGCCTTCTGGCGGCCGGGATCTGTCCCCCCGCCCCCCAGGAGGGGCGGGGGAACAGCCGTATCCGTCATGCGTTCACCGACGGCAGCGCGGGCCGCCGGGCGCCCCGCTCCGGCCGCGACGCGCAGCCCGCACGCCCGTCCGCGCGCCCTCCGGACATGACCGGGCCACGGCCATGTACTAGAGTTATCTCGACATCGAGATATCTGCCGAAGGCGTACCGCAGCCGCCGACCGGTAAGGGTGACCTAACTAAGTCTTACCTTAGCGGATGGCCAGGGGGTCGTGGCGGCAGGATGCGGTAGAAACGCGCACATTGAAGAAGGAGACTGTCGTGTCGGCGAACAGCTTCGACGCCCGCAGCACGCTGCGCGTGGGCGACGAGTCGTACGAGATCTTCAAGCTGGACAAGGTCGAGGGCTCCGCGCGCCTCCCTTACAGCCTGAAGGTGCTGCTGGAGAACCTGCTCCGCACCGAGGACGGCGCGAACATCACCGCCGACCACATCCGGGCGATCGGCGGCTGGGACTCGCAGGCCCAGCCCAGCCAGGAGATCCAGTTCACGCCCGCCCGCGTGATCATGCAGGACTTCACCGGCGTGCCCTGTGTCGTCGACCTCGCCACCATGCGCGAGGCCGTCAAGGAGCTCGGCGGCGACCCGGCGAAGATCAACCCGCTGGCCCCGGCCGAGCTGGTCATCGACCACTCCGTCATCGCCGACAAGTTCGGCACCGCCGGCGCCTTCCAGCAGAACGTCGAGCTGGAGTACGGCCGCAACAAGGAGCGCTACCAGTTCCTGCGCTGGGGCCAGACCGCCTTCGACGAGTTCAAGGTCGTCCCCCCGGGCACCGGCATCGTCCACCAGGTCAACATCGAGCACCTGGCCCGCACGGTCATGGTCCGGGGCGGCCAGGCGTACCCCGACACCCTCGTCGGCACCGACTCGCACACCACCATGGTCAACGGCCTCGGCGTGCTGGGCTGGGGCGTCGGCGGCATCGAGGCCGAGGCCGCGATGCTCGGCCAGCCGGTCTCCATGCTCATCCCGCGCGTCGTCGGCTTCAAGCTGACCGGCGAGCTGCCGGCCGGCACCACCGCCACCGACCTCGTGCTGACCATCACCGAGATGCTCCGCAAGCACGGCGTCGTCGGCAAGTTCGTCGAGTTCTACGGCGAGGGCGTCGCCGCCACCTCGCTGGCGAACCGCGCCACCATCGGCAACATGTCGCCGGAGTTCGGCTCCACCGCCGCGATCTTCCCGATCGACGACGAGACGCTGAAGTACCTGCGCCTGACCGGCCGCGACGCCCAGCAGGTCGCGCTCGTCGAGGCGTACGCCAAGGAGCAGGGCCTCTGGCTCGACCCGGCCGCCGAGCCCGACTTCTCCGAGAAGCTGGAGCTCGACCTCTCGACGGTCGTCCCGTCGATCGCCGGCCCGAAGCGTCCGCAGGACCGTATCGTCCTCGCCAACGCCGCCGAGCAGTTCAAGATCGACGTACTCAACTACGTCGAGGCGGGCGTGACCGGCGGCGACGACCGCAAGCCGGGCGTCCCCCAGCAGGAGCAGCCGCACGGTGTGGCCTCCCCGGTCGACGAGGCGAGCTCCGAGTCCTTCCCGGCCTCCGACGCCCCGGCCTACGGCCACGACGACAACGGCGCCGGCGCCCCGCAGCACGACGGCGCCACGGGCGACGCGGTCCCGTCGAACCCGGTCACGGTCACCGCCCCCGACGGTTCGACGTACGAGCTGGACCACGGCGCCGTGACGGTCGCGGCCATCACCTCCTGCACCAACACTTCGAACCCGTACGTCATGGTCGCCGCCGCGCTGGTGGCCAAGAAGGCGGTCGAGAAGGGCCTGACCCGCAAGCCGTGGGTCAAGACCACGCTCGCCCCGGGCTCGAAGGTCGTCACCGACTACTTCGACAAGGCGGGTCTGACCCCCTACCTCGACAAGGTCGGCTTCAACCTCGTCGGCTACGGCTGCACCACCTGCATCGGCAACTCGGGCCCGCTGCCCGAGGAGGTCTCCAAGGCCGTCAACGACAACGACCTGGCCGTCACGTCGGTGCTCTCGGGCAACCGCAACTTCGAGGGCCGCATCAACCCCGACGTCAAGATGAACTACCTGGCCTCCCCGCCGCTGGTCGTCGCGTACGCCATCGCGGGCTCCATGAGGGTGGACATCACCAAGGACGCCCTGGGCACCGACCAGGACGGCAAGCCGGTCTACCTCGCGGACATCTGGCCCACCGAGGCCGAGGTCAACGACGTCGTCGCCAACTCCATCGGCGAGGACATGTTCAACAAGTCCTACTCCGACGTCTTCGCGGGCGATGCCCAGTGGCAGGCGCTGGAGATCCCCACCGGCAACACCTTCGAGTGGGACAACGAGTCGACGTACGTGCGCAAGCCCCCGTACTTCGAGGGCATGACGATGGAGACGACCCCGGTCGAGGACATCGCCGGTGCGCGCGTGCTCGCCAAGCTGGGCGACTCGGTCACCACCGACCACATCTCCCCGGCCGGCGCCATCAAGGCCGACACCCCGGCCGGCAAGTACCTCACGGAGCACGGCGTCGAGCGCCGCGACTTCAACAGCTACGGCTCGCGCCGCGGCAACCACGAGGTCATGATCCGCGGCACGTTCGCCAACATCCGCCTGCGCAACCAGATCGCGCCGGGCACGGAAGGCGGCTTCACCCGCGACTTCACCCAGGACGGCGGTCCGGTGTCGTACATCTACGACGCCTCGCAGAACTACCAGGCCGCCGGCGTCCCGCTGGTCATCCTGGCGGGCAAGGAGTACGGCTCGGGCTCGTCCCGCGACTGGGCGGCCAAGGGCACCGCGCTGCTCGGCGTCAAGGCCGTCATCGCCGAGTCGTACGAGCGCATCCACCGCTCGAACCTGATCGGCATGGGCGTCCTTCCGCTCCAGTACCCGGAGGGCGCCTCGGCGGCCTCGCTGGGTCTGACCGGCGAGGAGACCTTCGAGATCACCGGCGTCACCGGCCTCAACGACGGCGGCATCCCGGAGACCCTGCACGTCAAGGCGGGCGACGTGGAGTTCGACGCGAAGCTGCGCATCGACACCCCGGGCGAGGCGGACTACTACCGCAACGGCGGCATCCTGCAGTACGTGCTGCGGTCGCTGATCCGCAGCTAGTCGTCACAGCCTGACGCCGAAGGGCCGCATCCCGGTGACGGGGTGCGGCCCTTCGGCGACTCCCGGGCGGTCAGAGCGCGCCGTTCCTGACGGCGGTGACGAAGGGCGCCCAGCCCGCGGCCCGGAACACGAGCGCGGGGCCCCCGGGTGCGGTCTTGCTGTCGCGGACGGGTACGACGCCGCCGGGGCAGCCGTCGGCGATCTCGACGCAGTCGCCCCCGTCGCCGTTGCTGTACGAGGACTTGCGCCACGCGGCTGTGCTCAGGTCATGTGTGGTGATCATGTGTCGTGCAGTCCTTCGCCGCCGACTCGATCAGGGCCAGGGACGCCTCCGGTGACAGCGCGGCGGCCCTGGCCAGATCGTAGGCCGATCGGAACTGGGCGACCAGGGCGGGTTCCTCGACGAGCTGGCCGGTGTACGCGCCGGAGCAGAAGACCTGCTCCCCGAGCTGCTCCTGCGAGTGCCCACCGGCTTCGCGCGGACGGCGCAGTTCCGAGCCGTAGAACGACCTCGGGTCGGTGTACGGATCGAGGTCCTTGGGCTGAGGCATGGGCAACGCTCCTTCCGCGCACACCGAGCGTAGCCGTCCGCAGTGACACTGCGCACACGAATGATTACAACGCCGTGGCGGATGCGCGGCAGGGAGGACCGGCCGCCGGGCCGGCCCTCCCCGTGCCCCGGGTTACCCCAGGAGCTCCACCTCCGCGAGGGTCGCCGGCCCGTCCGGCACCAGCCGGTACTTGTCGTACGCGTGCGGGCTGGCGACGGTGAAGACGCGGGTCTGGTGGTCCCAGGCGAAGGACTCTCCCGTACGCCTGTCGAGATCCCGCCACTCCTCACCGTCCCGCGAGCCCTGGAGCACCCAGCCCCGGGGGGCCTCGGCGCGCTCCGAGGAGGTGAGGGTGTACTGGAGGGCGCGGGTGTCCGGCTTCACCGGCAGGTCGATGCTCTCGAACCGCGCGTTCGTGGCCGACGAGTTGTCGAACAGCGGACCGGAGCCCGTGATCGCGTCGCCGCGCGGCGACGGCACCTTGTCGTCCTGGGTGATGGAGACGGGCGCGGCCTTCCTGCCCGTGCCCCACGAGGACGGCTCGGGGCCCATCTCGAACTCCAGCGTGCCGCCGCGCGCCAGCACGCTGTGGGGGAGTGCGGTGGACTTCCAGGGCTTGCCGTTGACCTTCAGGCCCTGGACGTAGATGTTCTTCGCGCTGTTCTTCGGGGCCCTGACCACCAGGTCGCGGCCGTTCTCCAGGTGGACGGTCGCCTTGGTGAAGAGCGGCGAGCCGATCGCGTACTCGCCGCTGCCCATGACCAGCGGGTAGAAGCCGAGCGCGGAGAAGAGGTACCAGGCCGACTGCTCGCCGTTGTCCTCGTCGCCGTGGTAGCCCTGGCCGATCTCGCTGCCCGTGTAAAGGCGGGAGAGGACCTCGCGGACCTTCTCCTGCGTCTTCCAGGGCTGCGAGGCGGCGTTGTACATGTACGTCGCGTGGTGGGCCACCTGGTTGCTGTGCCCGTACATGCCCATCCGCACGTCGCGCGCCTCCGTCATCTCGTGGATGACGCCGCCGTACGAGCCGGTGAACTCGGGGGCCGCCGTCTCCGGGGTGGAGAAGTAGCGGTCGAGCTTGTCGCCGAGGCCGGCGCGGCCGCCGTAGAGGTTGGCGAGGCCGCGGGAGTCCTGGGGCGCGGTGAAGGCGTAGCCCCAGCCGTTGGTCTCGGTGTAGTCGTACCCCCACACGCGCGGGTCGTACTGCTCGGACGGGACCCGCCAGTCGCCCTTGAGGTCGCGGCCCTGGAAGAAGCCGGCCTTGCCGTCGAAGAGCTTGACGTAGTTGCGGGCGCGGTTCAGGAAGTACTCCGACTCCTCCTTGTAACGCGCCTTCTTCGTCTTCGCGTAGAGCTTCTCGCCCATCTTCGCGAGGCCGTAGTCGTTGAGGTAGCCCTCCAGGGACCAGGAGAGACCCTCGTGGGTCCTGGTGGAGGCGTAGCCCAGGAAGGGGGAGGTCTCCATGCCCTTGCGGCCCACGCCCGAGGAGGGCGGTACGACGGTGGCGTTCTTGAGGGCCGCCTCGTACGCCGCCTCGGCGTCGAAACCGACGCCCTTGACGTACGCGTCGGCGAAGGCCACGTCGGAGGAGGTGCCGGTCATCAGGTCGGCGTAACCGGGGGACGACCAGCGGGAGATCCAGCCACCGTCCTTGTACTGCTGGACGAAGCCGTCGACGAGCTTGCCGGCCTTCTTGGGGGTGAGGAAGGAGTACGCCGGCCAGGTCGTCCGGTAGGTGTCCCAGAAGCCGTTGTTGACGTACACCTCGCCGTCGACGATCTTCGCGCCGGTGCGGGTCGGGGTGTCCGGTCCGGTCTGCTTCGAGAAGGGGCTGGCGTACTGCTGCCTGGGGCGGGCCTTGGTGCCGGTGTTCTCGAAGCCGGAGTTCGGATACAGGTACAGCCGGTAGAGGCTGGAGTAGAGGGTCGTCAGCTGGTCGCGGCTCGCGCCCTCGACCTCGACGCGGCCGAGGACGTCGTCCCAGGCTTTCTGCGCCCGGTCCTTGACGTGCTCGAAGCGGGTGCCCGCCGGGATCTCGTCGGCGAGGTTCTTCTTCGCCTGGTCCACGCTGATGAGCGAAGTCGCCAGGCGCAGCGTCACCCGGCGGTCGTCGCCCGGCTCGAAGCGGAGATAACCGGTGACGTCGTCGCCCCCGCCGCCGCTGAGCTTGCCGCCCGAGGTGACCGGTGCGTCGAAGACGCCGTACACGAAGAGTCTGGTGGCGCCGGTGGACAGGCCGCTCTTGACGTCCGAGAAGCCGGTGAAGGAGCGGGTCGCCGGGTCGAGGGTGAGGCCGCCGTCGTTCGACACGTTGTCGAAGATGACGCTCGCGTCGTCACCGGGATAGGTGAACCGCATCATCGCCGCGTGGTCGGTCGGCGTCATCTCGGCCTTCAGGCCGTTCTCGAAGGTGACGCCGTACTCGTGCGCCTTGGCCGTCTCCTTCTCGTGACGGAAGGGCAGGGCGCGGGCCTTGCGGGCGGCGTCCGGGGTGCCCGCGACGGCGGACGGCATCAGCTGGAACGTCTGGCGGTCGCCCATCCACGGACTCGGCTCGTGGCTCGCGCTGAACGCCTGGATGGTGGGGAGGTTGTCGCTGTTGTTGCCGCGGGCGTAGTCGTAGAGCCAGCTGGTGGAGGCCGCGTTGGTCACCGGCGTCCAGAAGTTGAAGCCGTGCGGGACCGCGGTGGCGGGGATGTTGTTGCCGCGCGAGAAGGCGCCGCTGGAATGGGTGCCGCGGGTGGTCGACACGTAGTCGGAGAGGTGGGCGAAACGCCTCTCCGGCGCCTTGGGGGCGATGGTGATGTCGTCGACCCAGCCGCTGAACTTCGCCGGCCCCTTCGGGGAGTCGTACGCCACCAGCACCCGGTCGACGGTCTTGCCGGCCGCGACCGCGCCGATCCGCGAGGCCTTGTGGTTCCACTGGTTGACGTACAGCGTCTTGGAGGCGCCCTGGCCCTGCGGGGACATGACCGCGCCGTGCTGGTCGACGGCGCGCAGATCACTCAGATAGGTGCCGTCCGTGAAGGCCAGGTCGACCGACACGTGGGTGGCGGGGTAGTTGAGGTCGGTCTCCGGGAGGGAGGGGAAGACCCGGTACGACAGCTCGGTGTCCCGCGTGACACGCGTGTCGACGTCGAAGACCTTGTTGTACGAGTACGCCCGGCCCTGCGGCTTGTGCGTGCCGGCGTACCGCAGCGCCCGCTTTCCCGTGAAGCCCGCGCCCGCCTTGGCGGTGGGGGAGCCCGAGGGCCCGCGGTCGACCTGGCTGCGCATGTCGTCCGGGGCGGGCGCGGAGGCGTCACCGTTCGAGAACTGAACGTCCGCGAGCTGGACGGCGTCCGAGGCGCCGTTGTTGCGGGTGATTTCGAGACGGTAGTGCGCGTAGGCCGTGCCGTTCTCGAAAGCGTAGGTCTTCGTCTCGAAGCGTTTCGCGAAGGCCTGTCCCTCGCGGGTGTCCAGGACCTTCCACTCCTCGCCGTCGGCGGACCCCTTGAGCGTCCAGTCCTTCGGGTCGCGCTCCGCGTGATCGTTGGCCGAAGTAAGGGCGTATGTCACGATCCTGGCCGGTTCGTCCAGATCGAACTCGACCCAGGCGGTCGGCTCGAAGGCCAGCCACTTGGTGGCGGACTGGACGTCGACGAGGTTCTCCTTGACCTCTCCGCCGCCGGCGTTCTCACCACTGGCGCGCAGTTCGACGACGCGGTCGGTCACATTGCCCGGAATCCCGGCACTGTATCCGCCGTCGACCCCCGAGGAGCGCTTCTCGCCACCGGGTCCGGTTTCTACGGTGTTGCGCCAGTCCGGCTCGGGCTCGCCGGTCTCGAAGGAGGAGCTGAACCTGCGCTCCTGCTCCTGCGGTGGGGCGGGCTGGGCGACGGCCGCGGAAGGGGCCGTGGCGACCAGCAGCAGGGCGGTCGCCGCGACGGCGGCCGCCGTATGGCGTGGTGCGTACCGAGGTGTGTGCTGCATCCCGGACTTTTCCTCCCCTTGGACAACGTTGTCATGGGCAGTGCCTGAGACCCAGTAGGGAGCCAAGTCGCCGATGGTGTCAAGGGTGTTGCAAGTGAAAGGGGAGGTGAAGGAGGTGCGCCGTGTCCGCGCGGTCGCGCGGACGACTGCGTGCGCGCCCCACGTATCCGTGAGGTCTCAACTAGGGAAAGACTGCCGTCCAAACTTGCTTTCGATCTTGCCCAGTTGATGTGAAGTGGACTATACCTGTCGGCGTCTGCAACGCCGTTTCGCGGCCGCGGGCCAGGGGGACGGGGACCGGTGGGGGAAGCTGCTGCGGCGGTTGCCGAACGCTATGTCCGTACCTTCTGCAACTCAGCACGACCCAGCGTCATTTGACTGCGGTGGCGGGGCCCTTCGCCTAGGCGAAATAAGTACGGGCGACCGGTACACCGCCTGAGTCCTGGAGAAGGCGAGGACTTGAGCATGGGATCCACCTCCGCCCACAACAATGAGGGCCTTGGCCGTCGCGATCTGATCAAGCGGTCTGCCGCACTCGGCCTGATCACCGTTCCGACGATGAGCTTCCTGTCCGCCTGCGCGAGCGGCGACAGCGGCGGCGACGAGAAGGTCGAAAAGGGCAAGAAGACCGAGAAGAACCCGCTGGGTGTCAATGAGAGCGCGCCGCTCGAAATCGTCATCTTCGACGGTGGATTCGGAACGAAGTACGCCGAGGACGCCAAGGCCGTCTACGAGAAGACCTACCCGAAGGCGGAGGTCAAGTTCTCCTCGACGCAGAAGATCAGGTCGCAGCTGCAGCCGAGGTTCAACGGCGGAACGCCCCCGGACCTGATCGACAACTCGGGCGCCGAACAGATGGACATGGGTGTCCTCGTCGGCAAGAAGCAGCTCACCGACCTCACGCCGCTGCTGGACGCCGCCTCCATCGACGACCCGAGCAAGACGGTCCGCGAGACGCTGCGGCCCGGCATCGTCGAGATGGGCCAGTTCGACGGCGACCCGGTCTGGATCATGTACTACGCGTACACGGTCTACGGCGTCTGGTACTCCGAGACGGCGCTGGAGAAGCTCGACGCGACGTACCCGGAGAACTGGGACGACATGCTCGCCCTCTGCGCCAAGGCGAAGAAGAAGGGCATCGCGGGCTGGACGTACGCGGGCAAGCACCCGTACTACCTGCCGTTCTCGCTCTACCCGTTCATCGCGAAGATCGGTGGCCGCGAGGTCCTCGACAAGATCGACAACCTGGAGCCGAACGCCTGGTCCGACCCGGCCGTGAAGGCCGCGTTCGAGGCGTACTACGAGCTCTTCAAGAAGGGCTACATCCTCAAGGGCACCCCGGGCATCGACCACATCCAGTCGCAGACCGCCTGGACCCAGGGCAAGGCGCTCTTCATCCCGAACGGTTCGTGGGTGGAGAACGAGGCGGCCAAGACGATGCCGGCCGACTTCAAGCTCGCCGTGGGCGCGCCCTCCGGCCTCGACAGCTCGGACAAGCTGCCGTTCGGCACCATCTGGGCCTCCGGCGGCGAGCCGTTCATCGTCCCGAAGTCGGCGAAGAACCCCGATGGCGGCATGGAGCAGCTGCGCATCATGCTCAGCGAGGCGTCGTCGAAGAACTTCACCGAGAGCGTGAAGTCCCTGACCGCGCTCAACGGCGGCACCGAGGGCATCGAGCTGACCCCGGGTCTGAAGTCCGCCAGCGCCGCCCTGGAGAAGGCCGGCGAGAACGTGGTCAACCCGCGCCTCCAGGACTGGTACGTGAAGCTCCAGAAGGAGCAGATCGGTGTCGCCGGTCTGGGCGAGATGATGGCCGCCGAGCGACCCCGGCCGAGACCATCAAGAAGATCCAGGGCTTCGCCGACGCGGCGGCCAAGGACCAGTCCATCAAGCACTACAAGCATCAGTGAGCAACCCGGGGGCCCCGGGGGCGGGCCCCCGGGAGATCGCAGAACCAGCGGCGGCACACGCCGGAAGATCGGGGTCGGTAACCATGCAACACGGCAAGTACCGGTTCATCGTGGGGTTTTTGGCGGCTCCGTTGGCGTTGTACGCAATCTTCGTCATCTGGCCGTTCATCCAGTCCATCTACTATTCGTTCACGGACTGGACCGGCCTGAGCCCGGACTTCAAGATGGTCGGCTTCGACAACTACAGCCGGATGCTGGAAGACCAGATCTTCTGGGATTCACTGGGGCACAGCCTGCTCTTCGCACTGTTGCTGCCGCTGGTGACGCTCGGCCTCGCGCTCTTCTTCGCCTTCATGCTCAATGTCGGCGGACGGCGCCGGAAGGGCGCCGCGATCGCGGGAGTCCGGGGCTCGGGCTTCTACAAGATCGCGTACTTCTTCCCGCAGGTGCTGTCGATCGCCATCGTCGCCGTCCTCTTCGCCTTCGCGTACAACCCGAACGAGGGCGCGATCAACGGGCTGCTGAGGGCCATCGGCCTCGACAGCGTGCAGCCGCAGTGGCTGGGAGACCCGGACACCGCGCTCTGGGCGGTCATGGCGGTGCTCGTCTGGTCCACCGTGGGGTTCTTCGTGGTGCTCTTCTCGGCGGGCATGGCGTCCATTCCCAAGGACTTCTACGAGGCGGCGCTGCTGGACGGCGCGAGCCGGATCACCACATTCTTCAAAATCACCATTCCGCTGCTCTGGGACACCGTGCAGTCGGGCTGGGTCTACATGGGAATCCTCGCCCTGGGCGCGGAGTCCTTCGCGGTCGTCCAGATCATGACCGTGGGCCCCGGCGGCCCCGACTACTCGACGACCGTCCTGGTGCTGTACGTCTACCAGACGGCGTTCCGGGACGGCCAGGCAGGCTATGCGACAACGATCGGTGTGGCCCTGCTCGTCATCACCCTGGCTCTTGCGGCCCTGGTCATGCGAGTGGGCCGGCGTGAGCGGCTGGAGTTCTGATGAAGACCACTGACACCCCGCCCGCAGGCGTCACCGAAGGCCGCCCGCCCTCCCCGGAGAAGGCGGGCGCCCCGGCCCCGGCGAAGCCGAAGAAGGACGTCACCGGCAGCGCGCTCAACGTCTTCTCGCACGGCGTCCTCGTCCTCTGGGCCTTCATGGTCGTCATGCCGCTGCTCTGGGCCGTGATGACGTCCTTCAAGGACGACGCGTCGATCTTCGAGTCGCCGTTCTCGCTGCCGGACAGGCTGCACTTCGAGAACTGGTCGCGGGCCTGGTCCGAAGCGCACATGAGCGACTACTTCTTCAACACCATCCTCGTGGTCGGCGGCTCGCTCATCGGCACGCTGCTGCTGGGTTCCATGGCGGCGTACGTCCTCGCGCGCTTCGACTTCCCCGGGAACCGCTTCATCTACTTCCTCTTCGTCGGAGGAATGAGCTTCCCGATCATGCTGGCCCTGGTGCCGCTGTTCTACGTACTGAAGAACATGGGGATGCTGGAGACGCTGCCGGGCCTGATCCTCGTCTACATCGCGTACTCGCTGCCCTTCACCGTCTTCTTCCTCACCTCCTTCTTCCGTACGCTGCCGACCTCGGTGGCGGAAGCGGCGATGATCGACGGCGCCTCGCACACCAGGATCTTCTTCCAGGTGATGCTGCCGATGGCCAAGCCCGGCCTCATCAGCGTCGGCATCTTCAACTTCCTGGGACAGTGGAACCAGTACATGCTGCCGACGGTGCTCAACAACAACCCGGACAACCGGGTGCTCTCCCAGGGGCTGGTCGAGCTCGCGACCAGCCAGGGCTACAAGGGCGACTGGTCGGGGCTCTTCGCCGGCCTGGTGATGGCGATGCTGCCGGTTCTGGCGGCGTACATCGTCTTCCAGCGCCAAGTCGTCTCGGGCCTGACCGCGGGCGCCCTGAAATAGCGCCGCGGGGACCCGCCCCCGTCCGTGTACGAACCGCCCGTCGGCATCCTGCCGACGGGCGGTTCGGCGTTCCGTCACGGCTCCTGCCACGCTCAAGGTCTTGACGGGGGGCAAGCCGAAAGGCTCATCTTAGAGTTCACATGTTGGAGAAAGAGGAGAGTCAATGGAGACTCCGGGGTCGCAGACGTCACTGCACCGGGCCAACCTGGAGCGGGTCGTACGTGCCGTGCGCATGGCAGGTTCGCTCACCCAGGCAGAGATCGCCAGGAGCACAGGGCTCTCCGCAGCCACGGTGTCCAATATCGTGCGCGAGCTGAAGGACGGCGGGACCGTCGAGGTCACCCCGACCTCCGCGGGCGGCCGCCGGGCGCGCAGCGTCTCGCTCAGCGGCGACGCCGGCATCGTCATCGGCGTCGATTTCGGCCATACGCACCTGCGCGTCGCCGTCGGCAACCTCGCCCACCAGGTGCTCGCCGAGGAGGCCGAGCCGCTGGACGTCGACGGTTCGGCCGCCGAGGGCTTCGACCGGGCGGAACAGCTGGTCAAGCGGCTGATCGCGGCGAGCGGCCTCAGCCAGGACAAGGTGATCGGCGTCGGCCTGGGCGTACCGGGTCCGATCGACGTGGAGTCCGGCACGCTCGGCTCGACGTCCATCCTGCCGGGCTGGAAGGGCATCAACCCGAGCAAGGAGCTGGCCGGACGCCTCGGCGTGCCCGTGTACGTCGACAACGACGCCAACCTCGGCGCGCTCGGCGAGCTGGTCTGGGGGAGCGGGCGCGGGGTCAAGGACCTGGCGTACATCAAGGTCGCGAGCGGTGTCGGCGCCGGTCTGGTGATCAGTGGCCAGATCTACCGGGGGCCCGGCGGCACGGCCGGCGAGATCGGGCACATCACGCTCGACGAGTCGGGCCCGGTCTGCCGCTGCGGCAACCGCGGCTGCCTGGAGACCTTCACGGCCGCCCGGTATGTCCTGCCGCTGCTGCAGTCCAGCCACGGCGACGATCTGACCATGGAGCGCGTGGTCCGGCTCGCGCGCGAGGGCGATCCGGGCTGCCGCCGGGTGATCGGGGACGTGGGCCGCCACATCGGCAGCGGGGTGGCCAACCTCTGCAACCTGCTCAATCCCAGCCGGGTGGTACTGGGCGGAGACCTCGCGGAAGCCGGTGAGCTGGTGCTCGGGCCGATCCGCGACTCGGTCTCGCGGTACGCGATCCCGAGTGCGGCCAGGCAGCTCTCGGTGCTTCCGGGGGCGCTCGGCGGACGGTCCGAAGTCCTGGGCGCGCTCGCGCTCGTACTCAATGAAATGGGTGATTCGACCCTTCTGGACAGCGCCCTGCCCGCGAGTGCACCTGCCTTCACTTAGATAACGAATGGCACCGTTGTCATCTCGTTAAGGATTTACTCCTTGACGCTGCCATCCGGGCGGAGTTGACTTCCAGCCACCTCGGCCGCAACGACGCGGCCTCGTCAGGGAGGTTTCTGAAGTGAACACGCGTATGCGTCGTGCCGCCGTGGCCGTGGCCGCCACCGCGATGGCCGTTTCCCTCGCCGCCTGTGGCAGCGCCAAGGAGTCCGGGAACGCCGCAGGGGGAGCCAAGGAGTCGGAGGGCGGAAAGAAGACCGACGCCCTCAAGATAGGCCTGCTGCTTCCGGAGAATCAGACCGCGCGTTACGAGAAGTTCGACAAGCCGCTGATCGAGAAGAAGATCAGCGAGCTGACCGGCGGCAAGGGCGAGGTCGTCTACGCCAACGCCAAGCAGGACGCCACCGTCCAGACGCAGCAGATCGACACGATGATCACCAACAAGGTCGACGTGCTGATCCTGGACGCGGTGGACGCCAAGGCGGTCGCCAACGGCGTGAAGAAGGCCAAGGACGAGGGCATCCCGGTCGTCGCCTTCGACCGCCTGGCCGAGGGCCCGATCGACGCGTACACCTCCTTCGACAACGAAGAGGTCGGCCACGTCCAGGGCAAGGCCCTGCTCGAAGCGCTGGGCGACAAGGCCAAGGACGCCCAGATCGTCATGATGAACGGCGCCATCACCGACCCGAACGCCAAGCTCTTCAAGAAGGGCGCGCTGGCCGAGCTCGAGGGCAAGGTCAAGATCGGGAAGTCGTACGACACCAAGGAGTGGAAGCCGGAGAACGCCAACGCCAACATGGAGGGCGCGCTCTCCGCGCTCGGCAAGGACAAGATCGACGGCGTCTACTCCGCCAACGACGGCATGGCGGGCGGCATCATCACCGCCCTCAAGGGCGCCGGCCTCTCCAAGCTCCCGCCGGTCACCGGCCAGGACGCCGAACTCGCCGGTGTGCAGCGCATCGTCGCCGGTGAGCAGTTCATGAGCGTCTACAAGCCGTACGCCCCCGAGGCGGCCGCCGCCGCCGAGATGGCCGTCGCACTGGCCAAGGGCGAGAAGCTCGACTCCATCGCCAAGGACACCGTCGACAACGCCAGCGTCAAGGGCATCCCGAGCGTGCTCGTGCCGGTCGTCTCGCTGACCGAGGACAACATCAAGGACACCGTCCTCGCCGACGGCATCTACACGGTCGCCGAGATCTGCACCCCCAAGTACAAGGCCGCCTGCGACAAGCTTGGGCTGAAGTAAGTCCCCCGTTCCTCACGGGATTCACCCGCGGCTGAAGCCTGTCCGGCGCCCCGCCCTCCACAGCCCCGCAGCTCGGGCCGGGCGCCGGACAGAACACCCCGCACCCCCCTTTCTTGCTCGACCTCCGCGCCGCCTTCCCCCTGGCGCGGCATCCCCGCCGGTCAGGCGGCGAAGGAGATGGTTCACGTGTCCGCTACGCCCGTGCTGGCGTTGCGAGGGGTCTCCAAGCGGTTCGGTGCCGTCCAGGCGCTCACCGACGTAGAGCTTGAGGTCCACGCCGGTGAAGTGGTCGCCCTGGTGGGCGACAACGGCGCCGGAAAATCCACGCTGGTCAAGACGATCGCCGGCGTGCACCCCATCGATGACGGTGTCATCGAGTGGGAAGGCAGCGCCGTACAGATCAGCAAGCCCCACGACGCCCAGAACCTCGGCATCGCGACCGTCTACCAGGACCTCGCGCTGTGCGACAACATCGACGTCGTGGGCAACCTCTACCTCGGCCGGGAGCTCCGCAGGCGCGGCGTCCTCGACGAGGTCGAGATGGAGCGCCGCGCCCGTGAGCTCCTCACCACGCTGTCCATCCGCATCCCGAGCGTGCGCATCCCGATCGCCTCGCTCTCCGGCGGTCAGCGCCAGACCGTGGCCATCGCCCGATCCATGCTCGGCGAGCCCAAGCTCGTGATCCTCGACGAACCGACCGCCGCTCTCGGTGTCGAGCAGACCGCGCAGGTCCTCGACCTCGTCGAGCGGCTGCGCGACCGCGGCCACGCGGTCATCCTCATCAGCCACAACATGGCGGACGTCAAGGCCGTCGCGGACAAGGTGGCGGTCCTGAGGCTGGGCCGCAACAACGGCGTCTTCGACGTCGCGTCCACCTCGCAGGAAGAGATCATTTCCGCCATCACCGGTGCCACGGACAACGCCGTGACCCGCCGTGCGGCGCGCAACGCGGAGGTTCAGAAGTGAGCACCGACAAGACCTCCACGCCCCTCGGCAAGGCCGACCCGGCCGCCGCCGACGACGCGCCGGCCCCCGCCCCCGCCGCCGTCACGGCCGTCGACCCGCGGCTGCTCGTACGCGAGCAGGGCTTCGCCGGCTACCTCTCCGAGTTCAAGCGCAAGATGCGCGCCGGCGACCTGGGCTCCATACCCGTCGTCATCGGCCTGATCGTCATCTGGGCGATCTTCCAGGGCCTGAACTCGAACTTCCTGTCCGCGGGCAACCTCAGCAACATCGCCGTCTCCATGGTCGCCACCGGCATGATGGCCGTCGGCATCATCTTCGTGCTGCTGCTCGGCGAGATCGACCTGTCGGTCGGCTCGGTCAGCGGTGTCTCGGGCGCCATCGTCGCCGTACTGAGCGTCACCAACGGCATCAACGAATGGCTCGCGATCGTCGCCGCGATCGTCGGAGGCGCCCTCATCGGCGTGATCCACGGCTTCTTCTTCGCCCGGATCGGCGCCCCCGCCTTCGCCGTCACCCTGTCCGGCCTGCTGTTCTGGCAGGGCTTCATGCTCCAGCTGCTCGGCAGCAACGGCACGATCAACCTGGACTCCGACGGCCTGGTCGGCCAGCTCACGACGTACTACTTCTCGGACGTCGCCGCCGCCTACGGCCTCGCCGTGGTCGCCGTCGCCGCCTTCTTCCTCTCCTCCTTCACCGACAGCCGCCGCCGCGAGGCCGCGGGCGTCCCGTCCCGGCCGCTCAGCGAGATCGTCCTGCGCACGGCGCTGCTCGCCGTCCTGGCCTTCGCCGCCGCGGCCACCTTCAACCAGTACAAGGGCCTGCCGCTCGCGGTGCTGCTCTTCCTCCTGGTCCTGGTGGCGTCCGACTTCGTGCTCCGCCGCACCGCGTACGGCCGCAAGGTCTTCGCGCTGGGCGGCAGCGTCGAGGCGTCCCGGCGTGCTGGCATCAACGTCACGGCGGTCCGGATCTCGGTCTTCGCCATCGCCGGTACGTTCGCGGCCGTCGGTGGCCTGTTCTGGGCCTCCAAGATCGCCGCGGCCAACCAGAGCGCGGCGCCGGCGACCTGCTGATGAACGTCATCGCGGCGGCCGTCATCGGCGGCACAGCCTCTTCGGCGGCCGCGGCCGCACCTGGAACGCGCTCCTCGGCGTCATGGTGATCACCTCGATCCAGTACGGCCTGGCCCTCGAAGGCATCGCCACCCCGATCCAGTACATGATCACCGGTGGTGTCCTGCTGGCGACCGTCGTGATCGACTCCGTCACCCGCAAGACCCAGAAGACGGCGGGCCGCGCCTGACCGCTTCGCCCCACGCGTGCCCGGCACCGGACCCCGGTGCCGGGGCACGCGCGCGCGTGCGCCCGGCCCCGGCCGACGCGTGAGGCGGAACCCGCCGCCCGATGACTACAGTCGCGGGCGGAACATTAGACTCGACAGACCGGCAAGCAGACAGTTCAACTGCAAGGAGGCACGGGTGGCGCTGCTGACCCGCATCACGGGACCGCGCGATCTGGACCGGCTCACCCCGGAGCAGCTGGACCGGCTGGCCGCCGAGATCCGGACATTTCTCGTCGACGAGGTCTCGAAGACCGGCGGACACCTGGGGCCCAACCTCGGTGTGGTCGAGCTGACGATCGCTCTCCACCGTGTCTTCGAGTCGCCGAAGGACAAGATCCTCTTCGACACCGGACACCAGAGTTACGTCCACAAGCTGCTCACCGGCCGCCAGGACTTCTCGAAACTGAAGATGAAGGGCGGCCTGTCCGGCTACCCCTCGCGCGCCGAGTCCGAGCACGACGTGATCGAGAACTCGCACGCCTCGACCGTCCTGGGCTGGGCCGACGGCCTCGCCAAGGCCAACGAGGTCCTGAAGAAGGACGACCACGTCGTCGCCGTCATCGGTGACGGCGCGCTCACCGGCGGCATGGCCTGGGAGGCGCTGAACAACATCGCCGTCGCCAAGGACCGCCCGCTCGTGATCGTCGTCAACGACAACGAACGTTCGTACGCCCCGACCATCGGCGGCCTCGCGAACCACCTCGCGACCCTGCGCACCACCGACGGCTACGAGCGTTTCCTCGCCCGCGGCAAGGACATCCTGGAGCGCACGCCGGTCGTCGGCCGCCCGCTCTACGAGACCCTGCACGGCGCGAAGAAGGGCCTCAAGGACTTCATCGCCCCGCAGGGCATGTTCGAGGACCTCGGCCTGAAGTACGTCGGTCCGATCGACGGCCACGACATCGAGGCCCTGGAGTCCGCGCTCCAGCGCGCCAAGCGCTTCGGCGGCCCCGTCATCGTGCACTGCCTCACCGAGAAGGGCCGCGGCTACCAGCCGGCCCTCGCCGACGAGGCGGACCGCTTCCACGCCGTCGGCAAGATCCACCCCGACACGGGTCTGCCGATCGCCTCCTCGGGCGTCGACTGGACGTCGGTGTTCGGCGAGGAGATGGTCAAGCTCGGCAAGGAGCGCGAGGACATCGTCGCGATCACCGCCGCGATGCTCCAGCCGGTCGGCCTCGACAAGTTCGCGAAGGCGTTCCCGGACCGGGTGTACGACGTCGGGATCGCCGAGCAGCACGGCGCGGTCTCCGCGGCGGGCCTGGCCACCGGCGGCCTGCACCCCGTCTTCGCCGTGTACGCGACCTTCCTCAACCGGGCCTTCGACCAGGTCCTGATGGATGTCGCCCTGCACGACTGCGGTGTCACCTTCGTCCTGGACCGCGCGGGCGTCACCGGCACCGACGGCGCCTCGCACAACGGCATGTGGGACATGTCGATCCTCCAGTGCGTCCCGAACCTGCGGATCGCCGCCCCGCGCGACGCCGACCAGTCCGCGCCCAAGCTGCGCGAGGCCGTCCTGGTCGACGACGCGCCCACCGTCGTCCGCTTCTCCAAGGGCGCGGTCGGCCCCGCGGTCAAGGCCGTGGGCAAGGCCGGCTCCATGGACATCCTGCGCAGGCCCGCCGAAGGCGCCGCGGACGTCCTCCTCGTCTCCGTCGGCGCGCTCGCGCCGATCGGCCTGGAGATCGCCGACCTCCTCGACCGGCAGGGCATCACCACGACCGTCGTCGACCCGCGCTGGGTCAAGCCGGTCGACGAGGCGCTCGCGCCGCTCGCCGAGCAGCACCGCGTCGTCGTCACCGTCGAGGACAACAGCCGCGCCGGCGGTGTCGGCTCCGCGATCGCCCAGGCGCTGCGGGACGCGGGCGTCGACGTACCGCTGCGCGACTTCGGCATCCCGCCGCGCTTCCTCGACCACGCCTCCCGCAAGGAGGTCATGGCCGAGATCGGTCTGACGGCCCCGGACATCGCCCGTCAGGTGACGGGTCTGGTGGCCAGGCTGGACGGCCGTCTGGAGGACGAGCCGGCCGAGGCCACGCGCGACTGACGCATCCCGTACGGACAGGAGACCCGCCCGGTCAGAAGCGCCGGGCGGGTCTTCCGCGTTTCGGTCGGCCAAAAGGGTCAACTCGCAGGGCCGGTACGCATACCGGTCCGTGCCTCCCATCGGGTGAAACAGGGCGGCGGTCCTCGTGGGGAGTGACCGGTTCACTCACGATCATGACTGAAACTCGCTCACTTCAAGGTTGGGCGACAGCCGACAGTCGGAGGTACGCCGGTGAGTACGCAGCACGACCCAGGGCCGGTCAAAGGCGGCATGTTCCGCACCAAGACGGTCGAACAGTCGATCCGCGACACGGAGGAGCCGGAGCACGCGCTCAAGAAGTCCCTCTCCGCACTGGACCTGACGGTCTTCGGCGTCGGGGTCATCATCGGCACCGGCATCTTCGTCCTCACGGGCAAGGTGGCCAAGGAGACGGCGGGCCCCGCGACCGCCCTCGCCTTCGTCGCCGCGGGCGTCGTCTGCGCTCTCGCCGCACTCTGTTACGCCGAGTTCGCCTCCACCGTCCCGGTGGCCGGTTCCGCGTACACCTTCTCGTACGCCTCACTCGGTGAACTGGTCGCCTGGACCATCGGCTGGGACCTGGTCCTCGAATTCGCCCTGGGCACGGCGGTGGTGGCGGTCGGCTGGTCGGGCTACGTCCGCTCGCTGATGGACAACGTCGGCTGGAACATGCCCGAGGTGCTCTCCGGCCCCGACGTGGCGGAGGGATTCGGCTTCGACATCCTGGCCTTCGTCCTGGTGCTGCTGCTGACGGTCATTCTGGTGCTCGGCATGAAGCTCTCCGCCCGGGTCACCGCGGTCGTGGTCGCCGTCAAGGTGACCGTGGTCCTGATCGTGATCGTCGCGGGCTCGTTCTTCGTCAAGGCCGACAACTACTCGCCCTTCGTCCCCGACCCCGTGCAGCAGCCCGCCGGATCGGGCATGGACGCCCCCCTGGTCCAGCTGATCTTCGGTTACGCGCCCACCAACTTCGGCGTCATGGGCATCTTCACCGCCGCCTCCGTCGTCTTCTTCGCCTTCATCGGCTTCGACGTCGTGGCCACCGCCGCCGAGGAGACCAAGCTCCCGCAGCGGGACATGCCGCGCGGCATCCTCGGCTCGCTCCTCATCTGCACCGTGCTGTACGTCGCCGTGTCGCTCGTGGTCACCGGTATGCAGCACTACAGCGAACTGTCGGTGAGTGCCCCGCTCGCCGACGCCTTCAAGGCCACCGGGCACCCCTTCTACGCCGGTGTCATCAGCTTCGGCGCCGCGGTCGGCCTCACCACGGTGTGCATGATCCTGCTGCTCGGACAGACCCGCGTGTTCTTCGCGATGAGCCGCGACGGGCTGCTCCCGCGGTTCTTCTCCGTCACGCACCCCCGGTTCGGCACTCCCTACCGCCCGACCGTCCTGCTCGGCGTGATCATCGCGATCATCGCGGGCTTCACCAGCATCAACGAGCTCGCGACGCTGGTGAACATCGGCACGCTCTTCGCCTTCGTCGTCGTCGCCCTCGGCGTGCTCGTCCTGCGCCGCACCCGGCCCGACCTGCACCGGGCCTTCCGCACCCCGTGGGTGCGCTGGTCCCGCTCCTCTCGGTGGCCGCGCTCGATCTGGCTGATGCTCAACCTGCCCGCCGAGACCTGGCTGAGGTTCGCCGTCTGGATGGCGCTGGGCTTCCTGCTGTACTTCGTCTACGGCCGCAGCCACAGCCGCCTCGGCCGCCTCGGCGACGACGCCAAGTACTAGGTACGGGGCCGTTGCGTCCGGCGGACACGGTTCTGCGGCAGGCACATCCCGGCTCCGTACGCCCCGCTCCGGCGGGGGCCGCGGGGCCGGACGCCTCGGCGCGCATGCTCACGCGGCCGCCGGCCCCGCCCCCGCACGTCCTCCACGGCCGGCGCGAACCGCCTCCCTGCGCAAGGAATTCAGCCACTGCCCCCTACGGCCCGTCAGCGCCGCCCGGCCGGGGCCGCACGGTGCGCGGCCCCGCGCACCGTGCGCCGTACGCCTCCACGCGCTGTCTGAGCTCCCGGTCGGCGGTGACGACGAGGACGGCCGCCCCCCTGCCCGCCCCCTCCGCGACCACCTCGTCGATCCGGTCGTCGCCGCTGCCGGGCGCCGCCTCGACCCGTACGCCGGGCACGGAGGTGACATCGCGGGCGGCGCCCTCGACACGAGGACGACGGAGAGCGGGCCCGGGAGGCCCGGGAGGCCCTCGTCGGCGTATGGCCGGAGGCGGTCGCGCTGGCGCTCGGCGGCCCCGTGGCGGTCGCGCCACCAGCCGTCGGGGACGGATCCGACAACATTGGCAGCGTCCACGACGACCAGGGTTCTCATACCGTTCTCTTAGCACGAGCATGCTGTACGAACCAGCGTCACCAGGCAAAACGCTATGCTTGTTCGATATCACGGAGAACCGAAAAGCCGATGCACAGAAGGTTGGCGTGACGCCATGAGGCCGCGGAGCGCGCGTAAGGCCGAGCCGATTTCCTCCTCCCCGTCCGGCCCTCCCCCGCTCGCGACCGGGCCGGGGACGAGCGGATGGCTTCTGCGCGGCAGGGACGGCCGGCTCACCGCCTACGCCCCCACCGACGGCGGGCCTGCTGCGCTGGACGGAGACGGCTCCGGGCGGCCCGGAGTGGACGGGACCGCACTTCTTCCCGGCGCCCGGCACCGAGGACATCACCCTCGCCCAGGGCCCCGACGGCTACGTGCACTTCATCGGCCGGCGCGAGAAGGCCGGGGCGGTGGACATCGTGCACGCCATCCAGTACCAGACCGGCCGTCCGATGACCGCCTGGCACTCCCTCGGCAACCCGTACAAGGCGGCCGAACGCGGCCTCAGGATCGGCGTTCCGGCCGCCGCGGTCAACACGGCGGGCTCGGTCCACGTCTTCGTACGCAACGCCGGGCGCGGCCTCCAGATGCGCCGTCAGGCCGCGAACGGGAAGTGGGAGGGCTGGAAGGACCTGCGCGGCAGCAAGGCCCATGACGGTCCGGTGGCGGTGGCCACGGCGTCCGGCACGGTGGAGGTCCTCGTCCCGGCGGAGGCCGGGGCGCTGCGCTGGACGCAGGAGAAGCCCGGGGGCGGGCTGACCCAGGCCGAGAACGTCCCGCTGTCCCCGGTGGTCCGTACGGTCACCGGTCTGGAGACCGCCGACGACCGCGTCACGTACTACTGGAACGCCCCCGACTCCAAGGGCATCACCGCCCACCGCCCCGGCGAGGACCCCATCGCTCTGTCCGGCAGCCCCGCGGACAGCCCGCCCGCCGCCCTGCGCGCCGAGATCGGCGGCCACGACTGCACGGTCCTGGCCCACCGCGGCAGCGACGGCCGGCCCGTGCTCGCGGCATGCCTGACGCAGGCCGAGGGCGACGGGGGTGTGGTGGACCGCGACGGGCGGGGAATGCGTGGGCGCGCCGGCGCTGGCGGTCGACGGCGCGGGCCGCGTCGACCTCGCGGCGATCGGCCGGGACGGCGCGCTGCACGTGGCCCGCCAGAAGCCGGAGGAGGGCCTGGCCCTGGCGGCCTGGACCCGCGTCTGACCCCGCCCGTTCCTCAACGCCTGTGCCCGGCACACCGTCTTGGCGGGCCGGGGCACAGGCGCGTACAGCGGACGAGGTTACGCCGGGACGCTCGCCACGCCCTGGGGCAGGAACTTCTTGCCGTTCACGCGCTCCGCGTAGCCCTCGCGGTCCAGGTACGGCGTGATGCCGCCCAGGTGGAAGGGCCAGCCGGCGCCCGTGATCAGGCAGAGGTCGATGTCCTGCGCCTCGGCGACGACACCCTCCTGGAGCATCAGGCCGATCTCCTGCGCCACCGCCTCCATGACGCGGGTGCGGACCTTCTCCTCCGTCAAGACGGTGTCGCCCTGCTTGAGGAGAGCGGCGACCTCGGGGTCCAGCTCGGGCTTGAACCCGTTCTCGGCGGAGTAGACGTAGAAGCCGCGCTTGCCGGCCTTGACGACCGCCGCCAGGTTCGGCGACACCGTGAAGCGCTCCGGGAAGGCGCGGTTCAGGGTCTCCGAGACGTGCAGACCGATGGCCGGGCCGACCAGCTCCAGCAGCACCAGCGGGGACATCGGCAGACCGAGGGGCTCGACGGCCTTCTCGGCGACCTCGACCGGGGTGCCCTCGTCGATGGTGTTCTGGATCTCGCCCATGAAGCGGGTGAGGATGCGGTTCACCACGAACGCCGGGGCGTCCTTGCAGAGCACCGCGGTCTTCTTCAGCTTGCGCGCGACACCGAAGGCCGTGGCCAGCGAGGCGTCGTCGGTCTGCTCGCCGCGCACGATCTCCAGGAGCGGGAGGATCGCGACCGGGTTGAAGAAGTGGAAGCCGACGACCCGCTCGGGGTGCTTGAGCTTCGACGCCATCTCGGAGACCGACAGCGAGGAGGTGTTGGTGGCGAGGATCGCGTGCGCCGGAGCGACCGCCTCGACCTCTGCGAACACCTTCTGCTTGACGCCCATCTCCTCGAAGACGGCCTCGATGATGAAGTCGGCGTCGGAGAAGCCCTCGGCCTTGTCCAGCACACCCGAGACCAGGCCCTTGAGACGGTTGGCCTTGTCCTGGTTGATGCGGCCCTTGCCGAGCAGCTTGTCGATCTCGGCGTGGACGTAGCCCACACCCTTGTCGACGCGCTCCTGGTCGATGTCGGTCAGGACGACCGGCACCTCCAGGCGGCGCAGGAAGAGCAGCGCCAGCTGAGAGGCCATCAGACCGGCGCCCACGACGCCGACCTTGGTGACCGGGCGGGCCAGCGACTTGTCCGGCGCGCCGGCCGGGCGCTTCGCGCGCTTCTGGACCAGGTTGAAGGCGTAGATGCCGCTGCGCAGCTCGTCACCCATGATCAGGTCGGCCAGCGCGGCGTCCTCGGCGTCGAAGCCGGCGCTCAGGTCGCCGTTCTTCGCCGCCGCGCCGATCTCCAGCGCGCGGTACGCCGCGGGGGCGGCCCCGTGCACCTTGGAGTCCGCGACCGCCTTGCCGCGCGCGACGGCCTGGTCCCAGGCCTCGCCGCGGTCGATGTCCGGGCGTACGACCTGGAGCTCGCCGCGCAGCACGGACGCCGTCCAGATCAGCGACTGCTCCAGGAAGTCGGCGCCCTCGAAGATCGCGTCGGCGATCCCGAGCTCGAAGACCTGCTTGCCCTTGAGCTGCTTGTTCTGGTTGAGCGAGTTCTCGATGATGACCGAAACCGCGCGGTCGGCGCCGATCAGGTTCGGCAGCAGCGCGCAGCCGCCCCAGCCCGGAACCAGACCGAGGAAGACCTCGGGCAGGGAGAAGGCGGGGAGCGCGGAGGAGACCGTGCGGTACGAGCAGTGCAGGCCGACCTCGACGCCGCCGCCCATCGCCGCGCCGTTGTAGTACGCGAAGGTCGGGACGGCGAGCCCGGACAGGCGGCGGAAGACCTCGTGACCGCCCTTGCCGATCGCCAGCGCGTCCTCGCGGCGCTTCAGCAGCTCGACGCCCTTGAGGTCGGCGCCGACGGCGAAGATGAACGGCTTGCCGGTGAGGCCGACACCGACGACGGCGCCCTCGGCGGCCTCCTTCTCGACCTGGTCGATGGCGGTGTTCAGGTTCGCCAGGGACTGCGGCCCGAAGGTGGTCGGCTTGGTGTGGTCCAGGCCGTTGTCCAGCGTGATGAGCGCGAAGCGCCCGGCGCCGGACGGGAGGTCGATGTGGCGGACGTGCGCCTGCGTGACGACCTCGCCCGGGAACAGCTCGGCCGCGCCCTTCAGAAGCTCAGTGGTGGTGGTGCTCACTTGTTGCCTCCGGCGGCCTTGTCGAAGTGCGGGTTCTCCCAGATGACCGTTCCGCCCATGCCGAAACCGACGCACATGGTGGTGAGGCCGTACTGGACGTGCGGCTGCTCCTCGAACTGCCGCGCCAGCTGCGTCATCAGGCGTACGCCCGAGGAGGCCAGCGGGTGGCCGAACGCGATCGCGCCGCCGTACTGGTTGACGCGCGGGTCGTCGTCCGCGATGCCGTAGTGGTCGAGGAAGGCCAGCACCTGCACGGCGAAGGCCTCGTTGACCTCGAACAGCCCGATGTCGGAGATCGACAGACCGGCCTTGGCCAGCGCCTTCTCCGTCGACGGGACCGGACCGATGCCCATGACCTCGGGCTCGACACCCGCGAAGGCGTACGACACGAGGCGCATCTTGACCGGCAGGCCCAGCTCGCGCGCCACGTCCTCGGCGGCGATCAGCGAGGCGGTCGCGCCGTCGTTGAGGCCGGCCGCGTTGCCCGGAGTGACCCGGCCGTGCGCGCGGAACGGCGTCTTCAGGCCGGCCAGGTTCTCCAGCGTCGTACCCGGACGCATCGGCTCGTCGGCGGTGGCCAGGCCCCAGCCCGTCTCACCGGCCTCCGGGTTGGTGCGGCGCACCGAAACCGGCACCAGGTCGGCCTGGATCTTGCCGTCGGCGTACGCCTTGGCGGCCTTCTCCTGCGAGCGGACCGCGTACTCGTCCGCGCGCTGCTTGGTGAGGTGCGGGAACCGGTCGTGCAGGTTCTCCGCGGTCATGCCCATGAACAGAGCGGACTCGTCGACGAGCTTCTCGCTGACGAAGCGCGGGTTCGGGTCGACGCCCTCGCCCATGGGGTGGCGGCCCATGTGCTCGACGCCGCCGGCGACGGCGATGTCGTACGCACCGAAGGCCACGCCGCCCGCGATCGCGGTCACGGCGGTCATCGCGCCGGCGCACATGCGGTCGACCGAGTAGCCGGGAACGGTCTCGGGCAGGCCCGCGAGGATGCCGGCGGTGCGGCCCAGCGTCAGACCCTGGTCGCCGATCTGCGTGGTCGCGGCGAGCGCGACCTCGTCGATGCGGGCGGGGTCGAGATCCGGGTTGCGGCGCAGCAGCTCCCGGATGCACTTGACGACGAGGTCGTCGGCGCGGGTCTCGTGGTAGATGCCCTTCGGGCCCGCCTTGCCGAACGGGGTGCGGACGCCGTCGACGAAGACGACATCCCTGACGGTACGAGGCACGATTGGCTCTCCTCCAGGGTGCGGGGTGGCACTGCTGCACACACGGCACGCCGCGTGGGCGTGACGCATACCGCCATGCTACTTGCGGGTAACCAAGCTGCCCACCCCCCACGGCGGGAGCGGTGAAGGTCACACGGAGAAGCCCCCGGCCGCGGACGGCCGGGGGCTTGCGCTCGGAGCGGTCCGACCACCCGCGGTCAGGCGGCCGCCGTCGCGGTCAGCGCCTTGGTCAGCAGCGGAGCCACCAGCTCGATCTGCCACTGACGCGCGCCGTACGACGCCAGCGAAGCGGCCACCGCGTCCGGCGTCGCGTCCTTCGGCGGCTCCCAGCAGACCCGTCGCACCGTGTCCGGGGTGATCACGTTCTCCTGAGGCATCCCCAGCTCCTCGGCGAGCGCCGAGACCGCCGCCCGCGCGGCCGACAGCCGGGCCGCCGCCGTGGGGTCCTTGTCCGCCCAGGAACGCGGCGGGGGCGGGCCCGTCACCGCCGCTCCCGGCTGCGGGAGCTCCGAGTCGGGCAGTGCCTTGGCGCGGTCGACGACCCCCTGCCACTGCTCCAGCTGCCGGCGTCCCATGCGGTGACCGAAGCCGGGCAGTGCGGACAGCGCCTGTACGTTCGCCGGCACGGCGAGGCCGCCTTCGACGATCGCGGTGTCGCTGAGCACCTTGCCGGGCGACACGTCACGCCGCTGGGCGATCCGGTCCCGGGCGTTCCACAGCTCCCGCACGATCGCCATCTGCGCCGGCGGCGCACCTTGTGCATCCCCGACGTACGGCGCCACGGGTCCTTGCGGGGCGGTGCGGGCGGAGCCGACGCGATGGCGTCGAACTCCTGACGGGCCCACTCCAGCTTCCCCTGCCGGTCGAGCTCCTCCTCCAGCGAGTCCCGCAGGTCGACGAGCAGCTCCACGTCGAGCGCGGCGTAGCGCAGCCAGGGCTCGGGCAGCGGACGGGTGGACCAGTCGACCGCGGAGTGGCCCTTCTCCAGGGCGTATCCGAGGACGGACTCGACCATCGCGCCCAGACCCACGCGCGGGAACCCCGCGAGCCGGCCCGCCAGCTCCGTGTCGAAGAGCCGGGTGGGCACCATGCCTATTTCGCGCAGGCACGGAAGGTCCTGCGTGGCGGCGTGGAGGATCCACTCGCTGTCGGCGAGGGCCTCCCCCAGGGCGGAGAGGTCGGGACAGCCGACCGGGTCGATGAGCGCGCTGCCCGCGCCTTCGCGGCGCAGCTGTACGAGGTAGGCCCGCTGCCCGTACCGGTATCCGGACGCCCGCTCGGCGTCGACGGCCACGGGGCCGGTGCCGCGGGCGAAAGCCGCGACGACTTCGTCGAGTGCCTCTTGGGTGGCAACCACCGGCGGAATGCCTTCACGAGGCTCCAACAAGGGAATCGGCGCCGTCTCGACGTCGTCCGGGGGGGCGCCCCCGGGGTTTCGCAGGTCTGGCTCTGCTGCGGTCTCTTGGGCGTCGGTCACGCGTAAAGGGTATCTGTACGAGCGAACGCCTGACCTGCACTCGTCCTCGAAAGTGCGGGTGACCTGCGAAAACCAGTACCGGCGCGATGTCCCCCCCATGTGCCCTTCCCGGGCACCGCAATGAGGGGCGCCGCCGGCGGAACGTTCCGTCGGCGGGCGCGTGGGGGGTGTGGACCGATCAGTGGATGATGCCGGTGCGCAGCGCCACCGCGACCATCCCGGCACGGTCGCCCGTGCCGAGCTTGCGTGCGATACGGGCGAGGTGGCTCTTGACCGTCAGGGCGGAGAGCCCCATCGAGACACCGATCGCCTTGTTCGACTGGCCTTCCGCGACCAGTCTGAGCACCTCGACCTCGGCGGCCGGAGCGCTCTCGGTAGCCGCCCGGGTGGCTCGGGGCACCCGGGGGGCGGCGCTGCATGCGTGCGGCCACGGCGCCGATGGGGGCGGCGCCGGGGCGGGTGGGGTGTCCGATGTTGTTGCGCGTGCCGGTGACGACATAGCCCTTGACGCCGCCCGCGAGGGCGTTGCGTACGGCACCGATGTCGTCGGCGGCGGAGAGGGCGAGCCCGTTGGGCCAGCCCGCGGCGCGGGTTTCGGACAGCAGGGTCAGCCCGGAACCGTCGGGCAGATGGACGTCGGCAACGCAGATGTCGCGCGGGCTGCCGACGCGGGGACGTGCCTCCGCGATGGACGACGCCTCGATGACGTCACGTACTCCAAGGGCCCACAGATGGCGGGTGACGGTGGAGCGGACGCGCGGGTCGGCCACGACGACCATGGCCGTCGGCTTGTTAGGGCGGTAGGCGACCAGGCTTGCGGGCTGCTCGAGGAGAACGGACACCAGGCCTCCTGGGGGAGTGGCGGAACTCGCCGGCTCGGGGAAGTAGCCGGGGGAACCGTGCTGAAGGGTCATTGACCTCTTCGGCAGCAGTGCCGCTCTCCTTTAGGGAAAGATCACGATTTGGTGAGTAACAATTCGGGCAATTCGGATGCGTGATCGGTCGGGTGGAGAATCGCTCGTACGGCGCACGCAAAAGGGCGCGCCGTACCGGCGCGCCCTCGCATCGCCTGCTAGGACACCTGCGGGCCCCGCCGCTGCGGCAGCGACACCACACCGGCGTCCACGGAACCCGGCCCCTGGGCGGCCGCCGGAGGCAGTCCGGCGATCTGTGCCAGCAGGTCGCACCAGGCCGCCAGGTGCGCCGCCGTGTCGGGCACCCCGCCACGCCCCTCGCGCGGCGTCCACGACGCCCTGATCTCGATCTGCGTCGCGGGCCTGCGCTCGGCCAGCCCGCCGAAGTAGTACGAGCCGGCCCGCGTCACGGTGCCGCTCGCCTCCGCGTACGACAGCCCGCGTGCCTCCAGGGCGCCCGTCAGCCAGGACCAGCTCACCTCGGGAAGCAGCGGATCGGACGCCATCTCCGGCTCCAGCTCCGCCCGTACGAGCGTCACCAGCCGGAACGTCCCGTGCCAGGCGTCGTGGCCCGCCGGGTCGTGCAGGAGCACGAGCCGGCCGTCCGCCAGGTCCTCGTCGTCGTGGACGACCGCCGCCTCCAGCGCGTACGCGTACGGCGCGAGCCGCTGGGGCGGGCGGGTCGGCTCCACCTCCAGCTCGGGACGCAGGCGCGCCGAGCGCAGGGCGTCGACCGCCTGACGGAACGCGAGCGGAACGGAGTCGTCCCCCGCGCCGCCCCTGCCGTCAGCTTCATCCGAAAGTCGTCCCTGAGCCGGAGCCATGCGGGGAAGAGTAGGCGGAACGCGGGTCTCGCGCAGGGAAGGACACCCGCCCCGCGACAACCGCTTCGGCCCGCGTGCGAAGATTTGGACGTGAGTGCCAACGACCGCCGCCCCATGGACGGCCCGCAGAGCCAGACGTACGACTCGACCTTCCTGAAGGCGTGCAGGCGCGAGCCGGTGCCGCACACGCCGGTCTGGTTCATGCGGCAGGCGGGGCGCTCGCTGCCGGAGTACCTGAAGGTGCGCGAGGGCATTCCGATGCTGGAGTCGTGCATGCGGCCCGAGCTGGTCACCGAGATCACGCTGCAGCCCGTGCGCCGCCACAACGTCGACGCGGCCATTTTCTTCAGCGACATCGTGGTGCCGCTCAAGGCCATCGGCATCGACCTCGACATCAAGCCCGGCGTCGGCCCTGTCATCGCCGAGCCGGTCCGCACCCGCGCCGATCTCGCCCGGCTGCGCGACCTGACGCCCGAGGACGTCACGTACGTCACCGAGGCGATCGGGATGCTCACGCGTGAGCTCGGCTCCACCCCGCTCATCGGGTTCGCGGGTGCGCCCTTCACCCTCGCGAGCTACCTCGTGGAGGGCGGCCCCTCGCGCAACCACGAGCACACCAAGGCCCTGATGTACGGCGACCCGCAGCTGTGGGCCGACCTCCTCGACCGGCTCGCGGAGATCACCGGGGCCTTCCTCAAGGTGCAGATCGAGGCGGGCGCGTCCGCCGTCCAGCTCTTCGACTCCTGGGTCGGGGCGCTCGCCCCCGCCGACTACACGCGCTCCGTGATGCCCGCGTCCGCGAAGGTCTTCGACGCGGTGGCGTCGTACGGGGTACCGCGCATCCACTTCGGTGTGGGCACGGGCGAGCTGCTCGGGCTGATGGGCGAGGCCGGCGCGGATGTCGTCGGCGTCGACTGGCGGGTCCCGATGGACGAGGCCGCACGCCGCGTCGGCCCCGGCAAGGCGCTCCAGGGCAACCTCGACCCCGCGGTCCTCTTCTCGACGCCGGACGCGGTCATGGCGAAGGCGGACGAGGTGCTGGCCGCGCGGCGGGCCTGGAGGGCCACATCTTCAACCTCGGTCACGGCGTCCTGCCGGCGACGGATCCCGACGCGCTGACCCGCCTGACGGAGTACGTCCACACGCGCACGCGGCGCGCTCGGGGCGGATGCCCGCGGCGGGTCTGTCCCCCTGCCGGGGGGCGGGGGGCCGGGCCTCGCCCCCCCGGACGCTTTCCGGGCGTGTCCTCAAGCGCCGGACGGGCTGGACGGCGCCCCCCGGTCGGCTCCGGCCCGCACCGCCGCGACCGCCTTCCGGGCCGCCACCAGCACCGGGTCCCACACCGGGGAGAACGGCGGGGCGTAGCCCAGGTCCAGGGCCGTCATCCGGTCCACCGTCATGCCGGCGGTGAGCGCGACCGGCGCGATGTCGACGCGTTTGCCCGCCCCTCGCGGCCGACGATCTGGACGCCGAGCAGCCGCCCCGTCCGGCGCTCCGCGGTCATCTTCACCGTCATGGGCGACGCGCCGGGGTAGTACCCGGCGCGGCTCGTGGACTCGATCGTCGCCGTCACGAACTGAAGCCCCTCCGCACGCGCGTCCTTCTCGCGCAGACCGGTGCGCGCGATCTCCAGGTCGCAGACCTTGCTGACCGCCGTACCGACCACGCCGGGGAACGTCGCGTAGTCGCCGCCCACGTTCGAGCCGATCACCTGGCCGTGCTTGTTCGCGTGCGTGCCGAGCGCGATGTGGCGGCGGCGGCCCGAGACGAGGTCGAGCACCTCGACGCAGTCGCCGCCCGCCCAGATGTTGTCGTGGCCCCTCACGCGCAGGGAGAGGTCGGTGACCAGGCCGCCGTACGCTCCGACCGGCAGCCCCGCCCCGCGTGCCAGCGTGGTCTCCGGTTCGACGCCGAGGCCGAGGACGACGACGTCCGCGGGGTAGGTGTCCCCGTCCGTGGCGACCGCCCTGACGCGGCCGTCGCCGCCGGTGAGGATCTTGGTGACCTCTGCGCCGGAGACGGTCGTGATGCCCATGCCGTTCATCGCCTCGTGCACGAGGCGCCCCATGTCCGGGTCGAGGGTGGACATCGGCTGCTCGCTCCGGTTCAGGACGGTCACCTCGTACCCGCGGCCGACCAGCGCCTCCGCCATCTCGACGCCGATGTAGCCCCGCCCCGACGACCACCGCGCGCCGCCCCCCCGGTCCGCTCCAGGGAGTATCAGGGCCTGGCCGTCGTCGAGGTCTGCACGCCGTGCATGCCCGGGGCGTCGATGCCGGGCAGCGGCGGGCGGACGGGCCGGGCGCCGGTCGCGACGACCAGTTTGTCGAAGCCGGTCCAGGACTCGCCGCCCGATTCGAGGTCGCGCGAGCGGACCCGGCCGCCCGCCACGTCGATCTCGGTGACCTCGGTGCGGATCCGCAGATCGATGTCGCGCGCGCGGTGCTCCTCGGGGGTACGGGCGATCAGCTCGTCCCGCTCCGTGACGGCTCCGCCGACCCAGTACGGGATGCCGCAGGCCGAGTACGACGTGAAGTGACCGCGCTCGAAGGCGACGATCTCCAGCTCGTCCGGGCCCTTGAGCCTGCGGGCCTGCGACGCGGCGGACATGCCCGCCGCGTCGCCGCCGATGACCACCAGTCGCTCCGCCGCTGCCATGGCGTGTCCTCTCAGTCCGTACGTCCGAAGGACACGCTACGTGCGGGGCTATTCCTGCGGCTCCTCCCGCTTCTTTTCCTGCGGTTCCCCGGCGGGCGCGGGCACGGGCGCGGGTGCGGCCGTCCGCCGCTGCGGCAGGCTGCCCCGCAGCAGCCGCCACAGGACGTACAGCAGGGCGAGCGCCGCGGCGAACGGGGCCACCGCGCCGAGCGCCATCGCGACCCACTTGAGGGTGGTGACGAAGGCGTCCCAGCCGCCCCCGAGCGCGTCCGTGAAGCCGGGGCTGTCGTCCTCCTCCCCGGTCTCCTCCGCCTCGGGCTCGGAGAGTTCGAGGGTGATGGTCGCCATGCTCGTACGGTCCTTGAGCGACGCCTGCTGGGCGAGGAGGGCCTCCAGCTCGGTCTGGCGGGTGTTCAGCTCGCCCTCCAGCATGACCACATCGCTGAGCTCGGTGGCCCGGTCCATCATGTCCCGTACGCGCGCGACGCTGGTGCGCTGCGACGTGATGCGGCTGTCGACGTCCACCACCTGCTCGGTGACGTCCTTGGCCTCGGCCTTGCGGTTCAGCAGCTTGCCGGTGCCGGAGAGCTCCTTCAGCACGGCGTCGTACTCCTCCTGCGGGACGCGCAGGACGATGCGGGAGTAGACGTGACCGTCGTCGATCCGCTCGGTGGTCTCGTTGCCGACGATGCCCCCGGCGTTCTCGGCCGCCGTACGGGCCGTGGCGAGCGCCTTCGTGGCGTCGGCGACCTCGACCGAGAGCGTCGCGGTACGGATGACATGGGTCTTGGCGAGCGGTGGCTTCTTCGCCCCGGTCCCGTCGGCGGGCGCCTTCGCCCCCGAGTCGGCCGCGCGCCGTCGCCGACGCCCGCTCCGCCCGCCCCCCGGCCGGAGCGTCGGCCGCGCTCTTGCTGCCGGCCTCATCGTTGTTGGAGGCGCCGCATCCGCCGAGCGCCAGCGAAGCGGTGAGCAGAGCGGTCGCGAGGACCTTGGAAGAACGGTGCCCGGACGTACGTGCTGCACGCATGTCGGTTCCCCCCGAACGTCGTGGTGGATGTTGCCGGTTCGACGTGCGGGACGGGGGAGGGGGTTGCCGTTTTCCGGTCCCGAAGCGGTCACGGTCAGGACTCGTTCCGGGTTTGAGAGAGTGGACCCCATGAACGTGGAACCTCGTACGGGCCTTGCCGTCGTCATCGGCGGCGGCATCGCCGGGCTCGCCGCGCGCACCGGCTGGCCGGCGCCGGTGCGCGCGTGACCCTGCTGGAGGCGACGGACCGGCTCGGCGGCAAGCTCCTGGCGGGTGAGATCGCGGGCGCGCCGTCGACCTGGGCACCGAGTCGATGCGCGCCCGGCGCCCCGAGGCAGTCGCCCTGGCCCGTGCGGTGGGGCTCGGCGACCGGCTCCAGCCGCCCGCCACCGCCACCGCGTCGCTGTGGAACCGGGGCACGCTCACCCCCATGCCCAAGGGCCACGTGATGGGCGTGCCGGGCGACCCGGCGGTGCTCGGCGGCGTCCTCTCCGAGGACGCCCTCGCCCGGATGCGCCGCGACCACGAACTGCCGCGCACGACGTCGGCGACGACATCGCGATCGGCGCGTACGTCGCGGCCCGTCTCGGCCGGGAGGTCGTCGACCGGCTGGTGGAGCCGCTGCTCGGCGGCGTGTACGCCGGTGATGTGTACCGGACGTCGATGCGCGCCGCCGTGCCGCAGCTCTTCGAGGCGGCGCGGGCGTACGACTCGCTCCTCGACGGCGTACGGGAGATCCAGCGGCGGGCGGGCGAGAAGCAGCAGACCGGTCCCGTCTTCATGGGGATCGCGGGAGGCATCGGCACGCTGCCCGGCGCCGCTCGCCGACGCGGTGCGCGCCCGGGGCGGCGAGATCCTCCTGCGCACGCCCGTGCTCGGGCTGACGCGTGACGCCGGCGGCTGGCAGGTACGTACCGACGAGCGGGTGATCGCGGCCGACGCCGTCGTCCTCGCGGCCCCCGCCTGGTCCGCCGCCGCGCTGCTCGCCGCCGAGTCACCGGCCGCGGCCGCCGAGCTGTCCGCCGTCGAGTACGCGTCGATGGCCCTGGTGACCATGGCGTTCCGGCGCCGGGACGTGGAGGCGATGCCCCAAGGGTCCGGCTTCCTCGTGCCGCCCGTGGACGGGCGGACCATCAAGGCCGCCACCTTCTCGACCCGCAAGTGGAACTGGACGAACGCCTCCGCCCCCGACCTGTTCCTCCTGCGCACCTCCATCGGCCGTTACGGCGAGGAGGAACACCTGCACCGCGAGGACGGTGAACTCGTCGACGTGTCCCTGGCGGACCTCGGCGCGGCGACCGGCCTCGCGGCCCGGCCCGTGGCCACCGAGGTGACCCGGTGGATCGGCGGCCTGCCGCAGTATCCCGTCGGCCACCCCGACCGGGTCGCGCGGGTGCGGGGCGAGGTCGCGAAGCTGCCGGGACTGGCGGGTCTGCGGGGCGGCGTACGACGGTGTGGGCATCCCCCGCGTGCATCGCGAGCGGCACGCGCGCGGCCGACGAGATCATGCTCACCCCGGACCCGGCGCGGGGCACGGATCACGGCACGGGAGAATAGGGACATGACTGATGCTCCGGAGACTGTGACATCCCCCCGAGGGCCGAACGCCGGCAAGAAGGCCAAGGACCTCAACGACGTCATCCGCTACACCCTGTGGTCCGTCTTCAAGCTTCGGGACGTGCTGCCCGACGACACCGCGCGCGCCGGTTTCGCCGACGAGGTCCAGGAGCTGTTCGACCAGCTCGCGGCCAAGGACGTCACCGTGCGCGGCACGTACGACGTGTCGGGGCTGCGCGCCGACGCGGACGTCATGATCTGGTGGCACGCGGAGACCGCGGACCAGCTCCAGGAGGCGTACAACCTCTTCCGCCGCACCAGGCTGGGCCGCGCGCTGGAGCCGGTCTGGTCGAACATGGCGCTGCACCGCCCCGCCGAGTTCAACAAGTCGCACATCCCGGCCTTCCTGGCCGACGAGACGCCGCGCGACTACGTCAGCGTCTACCCCTTCGTGCGCTCGTACGACTGGTACCTGCTGCCCGACGAGGACCGTCGTCGCATGCTCGCCGACCACGGCAAGATGGCGCGCGGTTACCCGGACGTGCGCGCCAACACGGTCGCGTCGTTCTCGCTCGGCGACTACGAGTGGCTGCTGGCCTTCGAGGCCGACGAGCTCTACCGCATCGTCGACCTGATGCGTCACCTGCGCGCTTCCGAGGCCCGCATGTACGTGCGCGAAGAGGTGCCTTTCTACACTGGTCGGCGCAAGTCGGTCGCAGACCTGGTGGCGGGCCTCGCCTGAGCGGCGGCCCGCCACCCCAGACCCGGAAGATCAGACAGCGGGCACCGGCTCCTTCGCCACCGCCCGTTCGTCCAGCGACACCGGGTTCGGCTCCCGGTGCGGCGCGCACTGCGCGCGCCGCACCGGTGTCCGACCGGTCAGGAGATACGTCTCCAGGTGACCGTTGACGCACGCGTTCTCGCCGCCGCCGATGCCGTGCGTGCCGGCGTCCCGCTCCGTGACCAGCACCGATCCGGCCAGCCGCCGCTGAAGCTCCAGCGCGCCCGGGTACGGCGTCGCCGCGTCCCGCTCGGCGGCCAGGATCAGCGTGGGGGGCAGCTCACCCGGCCCCGTACCGACGTCCAGGGGCTGCTGCCGCGGCGCGCTCCAGTGGGCGCACGGCAGGTTCATCCACACGTTGTTCCACGTCTCGAAGGGCGCGCGCAGCGCGAGCAGGCTGTTGTCGTGGTTCCACACCGACCAGTCGGTCGGCCAGGGCGCGTCGTTGCACTCGACGGCGGTGTAGACGGCGTTGCCGTTCTCCTCGTCCCGCATCGCCTCGGGCCGGGGCGACGCCTGCTCGATCAGCGGCTTCGGATTGCCCTTCAGGTACTCCGAGAGCGCCGTGGCGCGCATCGCCCAGTAGTCGTCGTAGTAACCGGCGCTCAGCATCGCCGCCTGGAGTTCGCCGGGGCCCACGGTGCCGCCCGCCGGTTCGCGCGAGAGCCGGGCGCGCGCCTTCTCGTAGCTGAGCCGGACCTTGTCGGGCGTGGCGCCCAGGCGGTACGTCCGGTCGTGCTTGGCGACCCAGGTGCGGAAGTCCTTCCAGCGCCCCTCGAAGGCGAGTGACTGGTCGAGGTTGTTGCGGTACCAGATCTGGTGGGGGTCGGGGTTGACGGGCGAGTCGAAGACCATGCGGCGTACGTGGGAGGGGAAGAGCGTCGCGTACAGCGCGCCGAAGTAGGTGCCGTACGAGGCGCCCATGAAGGTCAGCTTCTTCTCACCCAGTGCCGCCCGCAGCACGTCCAGGTCGCGGGCGTTGTTCAGCGAGGTGTAGTGGCGCAGCGCGCCGCCCGCCCTGCGGGCACAACCGTCGGCATACGCCTTGGCCCGGGCGATCTGCTGCTGCTTGTACGCGTGGGAGGGGTGCGTCGGGGACTGGCTGGGCGCCCCGGCGAAGTCCTTGGGGTCCCGGCAGGAGAGCGGGGCCGAGCGGCCGACGCCGCGCGGGGCGTAGCCGACGAGGTCGTACGCCGCGCCGGTCCGCTTCCACTCGGGCATCGCGCCCGCCATCGGGAAGTACATGCTGGAGGCGCCGGGGCCGCCGGGGTTGTAGACGAGCGCGCCCTGGCGTGCGGCGGGCTTTCCGGTCGCGCGGGCGCGGCTGACGGTCAGTGAGATCTGGCGGCCGCCGGGGGCGGCGTAGTCGAGGGGGACCTTGAAGGTGCCGCACTCGACCGGTGCGGGCAGGGCCTCGGCCTCGGGGCACGTACCGAAGGCGATGCCGGCGGCGGCCGCGCGCTGGGCGGCGAGCGCGGTGCCGCGGGCTTCGGGGGAGGCGGGGGGTTCGGCGGCTGCCCGCCGGGGCGGCGACGAGGGAGGTCAGGGCCAGGGAACCGAGAGATGCCAGGGTCCCGTACATCGCCAGTGCTCTCATCGCGTTCCCTTCGTGCAGTTACATGACAAAAGGGATACTTGGTGGGGCAGTTGGCGAAGTAAAGCACCGGTGGGCGGTGTCGGGGTCAATGACCCGACGGGCCGTGAGGGCGGTGCGCCCCCGCCGGCCGGCGGCGGGGAGCGGGGGCGCGCCGCCCGTCAGGATCCGCCGCCGCAGCTGGATCCGCCCCCGCCGCCGCAGCTCGACCCACCGCTGCTGCCGCAGCTGGATCCGCCGCCGCTGCCGCAGCTCGACCCGCCGGAGCCCCCGACCCCGAGTCGTGCCCGGAGCCCGAACCGCCCGAGCTGGAGCCGCAGCTCGAAGCTCCGGAGCTGGAACCGGCGCACCAGACCACGGCCACCGTCGCGTACGCGGTGCTGTTGTCGCCGTTGTCCGGCGACGGCCTGCGGGAAGAGGCACGGGGTATGCCGGGGGTCAGCCGCGCCGCCGTCCGCAGCTGCTCCCACAGCACGAGGTCGGCAGCCCCCGCAGGCCGTTCAGGGCGACCAGGTGGCCCACGTCGGACCGGTCCGCGTGTGCGGCCCGATACGCCCTGACCGCCGCGCGGCCCGCAGGGGTGACCCGGGCGCCCGCCCGGAACGCGTTGACCGCGCCGCACACGATCCCCAGGAGCAGGGCGGGCAGCACCATGAGGACGAACGGGGCGAAGGATTCCTCCAGGACCGACACCACCATCGTCACCACGAGGGCGACGGGCACCCCGAGGGCACAGGCCACCAGCAGGGCGATGCTGCCGGAGCGCCACTTGCGGGCCGCCCGCGGTTCCACCATCAGGCCGCGGAACGCGAGACTGTCACCGATCTCCTGAACCGTCGCGCTGCGCATCACCGCGTGGCGCAGGGTGTGCAGCGCGCCGTTGGGCGCGGCGGCGAGCTCCGCGAACACGGTCCGCTCCACCGGGTCACGGGCGAGGGTGCTCCGCGCCGAGGCGATGCCGGGGCCGCCGATCGCGAGGCGGCCGTCGGACTGCATCGAGGCGAGCGCGGTGTCCACGGCCCGGGAGGGGCCGCCGTTCAGGAACGCGACCTCCATGAGGTCGTGGGCATGGGCGGGGCCGCCGCCGGAGGACCGGCGCAGGGCCCGGACACCGAGGGTCAGGGTGAGGGAGGCCGAGACCACGGCGAGCGTGATCAGCAGGGCAGGGAGGACCAGGGGCATCGGAGTGTCACTTCCTGAGGAGTGCGGCACGCGCCGCACGGACGAATCAGGGTCGTACGGCGGGGGCGGGCGCGGGGCCGCGCGGTCCTGCCACCAGTGGGTCAGGAGCCTGCGGGCGACGTCGTCCCCGGGCCGGCCGGTGGCCAGCAGGTGCTCGGCGAAGTCCAGTGCGTCGCGGCGGTGGCCGGACGTCATGGGGCGGGACGCGGCGTACGCGAGGAACGCGGCACGGTAGCCGCTCCCGAGGATCCCCGGCAGCTCCGGGGCGACCTTGGCCACGACGTCGGCCCGCTTGCCGGCGAGCGCGCGGCTCTGCACCCGCAGGCGCGCGGCGTCGAACCCCGCGGGGGCGGGGGTCCCGGCGCTCGAGCGCGGAGAGCAGCGCGGTCTGCGCGAGAGCGACGCGCGTGCGGGTGGGGGCGCACTCGGGGCCGCCGCAGTCCCGGGCCCCGCCTTCGTCCGGAGCGTCGCCGTCCGGTGCGTCGTCGGCGCACGTGCGGGACGGAGCGGTGCCGGGGCCCCAGGCGCGGCCTCCGCCCGGCAGGCCGGGGGCCCGGCGCCCGGGGGCGAGGCGGCGCGGGGCCGCCAGGGCCGTGCGGATCCTGGTCAGCTCCCCGGCCAGTTCCTCCAGGGGCGGGAAGTTGTCGTCGCGTTCCAGGAGCACGCCCGGAGGGTCGGTGCGCGAGCGGAGGTCGGACAGGATGTCGAGGACCGGCCGGGACACCGGGTGGGCGTGCGTGTCGTGCCAGACACCGTCCTTCTCGACGCCGCCCGCCACGTGGACGTACGCGATCGCCTCCACCGGGAGCTCGTCCAGCGCGGCCGAAGGGTCCTCGCCCCGGTTCACGTGGTTGGTGTGGAGGTTGGCCACGTCGATCAGGAGGCGGACGCCGGTACGGGACACGAGCTCCGCCAGGAACTGGCCCTCCGTCATGTCCTCGTCCGGCCAGTTGACCAGCGCCGCGATGTTCTCCAGCGCCAGTGGCACCGGCAGGGAGTCCTGCGCGATACGGACGTTCTCGCACAGCACGTCGAGGGCGTCCCAGGTGCGCGGCACCGGCAGCAGGTGCCCCGCCTCCAGACGCGGACTCGCCGTGAGGGGGCCGCCCGCCCGTACGAACGCGATGTGCTCGGTGACCAGCGGGGCCCCCAGGGCCTCGGCCGTCGCCGCCAGGTCCGCCAGCCGGCCCTCGTCCGGACGGTCGGCGCCGCCCAGGCCCAGCGAGACGCCGTGCGGGATCACCCGCGTGCCGCGTGCGCGCAGCCGGAGGAGGGACTCGGGGAGGTGGCCGGGGCAGATGTTCTCCGCGACCGCCTCGACCCAGTCGATCCCGGGCAGCCGCTCCACCGCGTCGGCTGTCTCCGGCCGCCAGCCGATCCCCGTACCGAGACGTTCCATGTTTCCCCCTCCACCGCTTCGTGCAGGGGTAATGGCCCCGGCGAGCGGCGGCGAATCCGCGGGAGGGGACGTTCAGAGGTTGATTTGAGGTTACGGCGACGGGGCGGGGCGGTCCGTGTTGACCGCCGGGCTGCCGATCTCGCCCTCGGGCTGCGCGGAGGGCCGCGAGGTGAAGGTCTGGTCACCGGTCGGCTCCGCCGGCGGGGGCGACGGGACCGTGACCGAGCCGTCGGGCGGCGGGGGACCCGAGGGACTGGCGGTTGCGGTGCCCGCGGCCTCGTTCGCCAGGGCGTCGAAGTCGACCAGGCCGGTGGCCTCCAGCATGGTGATGTGGTCGAGGACGGTCTGGTTGGAGTCGCTCGCCAGCTGCCGGATGAGACTGTTGCGGGTGGTGTGCCGGACCTGGGCTATCAGGGAGAAGACCTTGCCGTGCGCGCTCCGCAGGATGTTGGCGAACTTCCGCTCGTACTCCTGCCCGCTCGCCGCCGACAGCTCCCTGAGCCAGCCCTGCTGCTGTTCGGTGGGCTGGTTGGGCAGCGGTACGCCGAGCTGGGCGGCCACCGTGCGGGCCCGCTTGTCGAGGTCGGTGTGGCCGACGACCAGGTGGTCGCCGGCCTCCTTTATCGCCTCGCTCGGGGCGCGCTCGATCGCCTGCTGGCCGGCGGGCAGCTCCCACAGGCCCGCCAGCCGCACCTTCACCAGCAGGTCCCGGTCGGTGGCGGAGAGCGGGCCCCACTGGGTCGCGACCGTGGAGGCGTTCAGATTGGCCTGACCGGTGCCCGAACGGTCCGCGTAGGACCAGACGGGGAAGGCGAGCGCGCCGATGGTGGCGACAAGTGCCGCGATGACGAGCGCGGTTCCGTTGATGCGTCGCAACAAGATGTCTCCCGGGCAGATACGTGACACCGACGAACCAACCGTCTGCCGGACGGCCGGACAACCTGCTTGCAGGTATCCGTGGGTACGTGTGACGCATCCGACGCGTTCAACGGCGTACGGGAGAAACCCGGTTCAGGGACGCGGCGCCCTGCGCAGCGCCGGATGGTCCGCGACCACCGTGCAGGAGCCGGGCGCGATCTCCGTGAACCCCGCGTCCCGCACGACCGGCAGCCCGCTCGCCGTGAGCTCCTGCCACCGCCCGGCCTCGGACGTACGCACCGCGAGCGGGAAACCGGCGGCCTGCCACGCCTTTCGCTCCACCTCCGACAGCTCCCACCAGGCGAGCTGGGCTCCGTGGCCGGCCTGCGCCATCGCCTTGCCCGCCGACATGTCCAGGTCCGGACTCAGCCACAGCACCGCGCCGTCGGCGGCGGCCGGGGCCGGGGGCTCCGGATCGTCCAGGTCCGTCCCCGAGACCTGGAGCTTCGCCAGCTCCTTGGGCCAGCCGTCCAGCGGCACGGGCGGGAAGACCCGCACCTCCGCCGCGTTCCCCGGGTCCTCTGCGTTCCCTGCGTTCCCCGTGACCGTGATGCCGGGCAGCGCGGACGCCTTGCGCCACTCCGCGCCGCGCGCCCGCCGCACCACCTTGCGGATCCGGGCGTCCTGCCAGAGCCGCACGGCCCCGGCCCATTCGCCCTCGCCCAGCGACCGCTCGTCGGAGAGCATCATCAGCACCGCGCGGGCCGCGGTCTCCAGGGCGTCCGTACGGGCCGGCGGATCGGCCTTCTCGATGTGCACGACGAGGGGCAGCACGAACTGGGGGGCCTCGTCGCGCGCCGTCCGCTCGTGCCGGAAGGGACTGCCGGGGGTCTCGGGGATGCCGTTGTCGCTCACCCGGCCCAGTCTGCCAGCCGGGCCGGAGGACATCTCCTCCCCGGGCAGCTTGGCGGAACCAATGGCTCCGGGCGAGGATGCTCCGCATGAAGAGCGATCTTTTTGCCACAGAGAACATGGCGCAGCAGGCCACTGTTCCCGGAATGACCCTCCAGAACGCCAAGTCGGTGAAGTACGCGGTCAACGGAGAGATGCACGCCCGGCAGGGTTCGATGATCGCCTTCCGCGGCAACCTCCAGTTCGAGCGCAAGGGCCAGGGCATCGGCGGCATGCTCAAGCGCGCGGTGACCGGCGAGGGCCTGGCGCTGATGGCGGTGCGCGGCCAGGGCGAGGCGTGGTTCGCGCACGAGGCGCAGAACTGCTTCATCGTCGACATCGAGCAGGGCGACGCGCTCACCGTCAACGGCCGCAACGTGCTGTGCTTCGACGCGACCCTCTCGTACGAGATCAAGACGGTGAAGGGCGCCGGCATGACCGGTGGCGGCCTCTTCAACAGCCTCTTCACCGGATACGGCAAGCTCGCCGTGATCTGCGAGGGCAGCCCCATCGTGATCCCCGTGACCCAGCAGCAGCCGGTGTACGTCGACACCGACGCGGTGGTGGGCTGGAGCGCCCAGCTCAGCACGTCGCTGCACCGCTCGCAGTCGGTCGGCTCCATGATCCGGGGCGGCTCGGGCGAGGCGGTCCAGCTGATGCTCCAGGGTGACGGCTTCGTCATCGTCCGGCCGAGCGAGCTCAAGCTCGAGAAGCCGGCGTCCGGCTGACGGTGCTGAGACTCGTCGGGGTGGGCCGCCGGTACGGCGTCGGCGGCCCCTGGATCCTGCGCGGCGTGGACCTCGGCCTCGGCCCCGGTCCTGGCCTCGATCCCGGCTCCGGCCTGTCCGGGCCGGTGCGTCGAGGAGGTGCCCTGGTGCGGGTCGAGGGCGCCAACGGCAGCGGGAAGTCGACGCTGCTGCGGCTGCTCGCGGGCATCGACGCGCCCACGGCCGGGCAGGTGGAGGGGCGGCCGCGCACGGCGTACGTCCCCGAACGCTTCCCGGCGGCGCTGCCGTTCACCGCCGCCGGGTACCTCGTCCACCTCGGGCGGATCCACGGGCTGGAGCGGTCGGTGGCGCGGGACCGGGCCGGCGAGTGGCTGGAGCGGTTCGGGGCGGCGGGGTACGCCCGTACGCCGCTGTCCGAACTGTCCAAGGGCACCAGCCAGAAGGTCGCCGTGGCCCAGGCGCTCGTCGCGGAACCGGAGTTGCTCGTCCTGGACGAGGCGTGGACCGGACTGGACGCGGGGGCCCGGGGCGAGCTGGACCGGGTGGTGGCCGAGCGGGTGGCGGCCGGCGCGACGGTGGTCTTCGTCGACCACGACGCGGGGCGCCTGGCGGGAGCGGTGGACGCGGTGCTCCGGGTCGGGGGCGGGGGAGTGGTGCGGGCGGCTGCCGCCGGCGCCGGTGCGGTCGCGTCGGCCCGGCGCCGGATCGACGCGGTGGGCCCGGAGGGAGCGCCGCTGCCGGCCGGGTTGCCCGGGACCCCGGAAGTGGTGCGCGGCCCGGACGGCGGCGTACGCCTGACGGTGCCGGCGGTGCACTCGGACGCGGTGCTGCGAGCGCTCCTGGGCGCCCGTCCGCCGTGGCACGTGCGAGGGGTGCTTTCCGCCGTCCCGGACCTCCGGGACCACGGGCACGGTGACAGTGCCGCGCCGCCGGACGCGGCAGACGCGGCAGACGCGTCAGACACGGACGGCGGAGGCTCTGCGCCGGTGGGGAGGCGGGCCGGGCGGTGAGTGCGCTTGTCCGGTATCAGGTGGCCCTGCTCCTGCGGTCGCAGCGGTGGCTGCCACCGTTCTGCTGTACGCGCTGTTCCTCGTCGTCGGGGTGCGGTCCGGCAGCCGGTGCTCGACTCGCTCGGGTACGGCGCCGCCGGCCTGCTGCCCGTGGCCGCCTGGCTCGTCCGGATCTGTACGACCAACGAGCCGCCCGCCGCCCGCGACTGCGCCGCCGCGGCGACCTCGCCCGCGCGGGTTCACCTCGCGTGCCTGCTCGCCGCGCTGGGCGGCGCCGTCGTCCTCGGCGGGGTGGCGACCGCTGTGCTGGCGCTGATCAGCAGGCGGTCAGCGGCGACGGGCGGGTGGCCGTTCCGCCGGGGCCGGCCGCGCTGGCGGGGCTGCTCGCCGTGCTGGTGTGCGCGCTCGTCGGGGCGGCGGTCGGCGCGCTGTGCACCTGGCCGCTGCTGCGCAGGCCCGGCTGGTCGGTGCCGGTCACGCGCTCGGCGCGCTGCTGGCCCTGGTGGCCGCGGGATCGCCGGCGCGGTCCGCCGTCGCCGGCCTCGTCACGGGGTCGCGGACCGGAGCGGTGCACACGCCGGTGGTGCCGCTCGTCCTCGCCGCGCTGATCGCGGGCGGTGCGGCCGCGGTGGTCTGCGCGCTCAGTTCGCGGCGCGGCTGAGTAGGCTCGTACGCATGGACGAGGAGAACCCGCCGTACGCCGAATGCGTGCTGTGCCGGAAGCCGACCGAGCACCCGGAGTCGGTCAAGGGCGTCGTGTACTGCCCCGTCTGCGCATGGCAGGAGGCGCAGCGCACGGCCTGCTCGGGGTGAAATCCGGTGGACAGCCCGTCGGGCGCCCCGGGAACATCTGCACGGTGACAGACCGGGACGAGCAGCAGATCCGCTTCGTGCAGCTGGACGGGGCGGTCATGACCGCCCTGCTGGACGGTGACCTGGCCGGCGCGAGTGCCGAGGCCGGGGTCGCCCTGACCGGCTTCTTCCTGACCGACAGCGCGTTGTGGCTGTGGCGCTACCGCCTCGGGCAGATGGCCGGCGACCCCGCGCGGGCGCACTGGTGCGGGCGGCTCGCGGTGTGCGGGCCCGGCGGCGCCGTCGTCGGGCACGGCGGGTTCCACGGACCGCCCGACGACCGGGGCATGGTCGAGATCGGCTACGCCGTCGACCCCGCCTTCCGCCGCCGGGGATACGCCAGGGCCACCCTCGTCGAACTGCTGCGCCGGGCCGCCGCCGAGCCGGGCGTGACCACGGTCCGGGCGTCGGTCCGGCCCGACAACGTGGCGTCCCTGGCCACCATCACCGGCTTCGGTTTCACGGAGGCCGGCGAACTGTGGGACGAGGAGGACGGCATGGAGACGCTGTACGAAGTACCGGCCCGTTCCCTCGGCTCCCTCAGCGCTTCATGAGCTCGGACACCTTCACGAAGCGGTAGCCGCGCTCGCGCAGCTCCGGCACGATCCGCAGGACCGCCTGCTCGGTCACCGGCGCCGCGCTGCGCGTGCAGTGCATCACCACCACCGAGCCGGGCCGCACACCCGCCAGGACCTGCTCGGCCACCGCTTCCCCGTCGCGCGCGAACGCGTCGCCGCTCACCACGTCCCACTGGACCGCCGTCACCTTCGCCGGGGCCAGTGCGCGCAGGGCCCGTCGTCGTAACAGCCTCCGGGGAAACGGAAGTACGGGACGATGTTTCGCGCTCCCGCCTTGCGGAACGCGGCGAAGGCGCGCTCCACGTCGGTGCGCATCTGCTGCCCGGAGACCGTCGGCAGGCCGTAGCAGGGGGACGTGAAGGCGTGGTGGCTGTACGAGTGGTTGGCGATCTCGAAGAGCGGGTCCCGTCCGATGGAGCGTGCCTGGTCCGGGTACTCCTCGGCCCAGCGCCCCGTCATGAAGACCGTCGCCGGCACCTTCAGCCTGCGCAGCGAGGCGATCAGGGCGGGGTTGTCGAAGTGCTCGCCGCCTGCGGCCCGCGGGCCCTGGTCCGCCGTCATGTCGGCGTCGAAGGTCAGCGCGACGGTTTTGGTACGGGTGTCGAGGGCGCGTTCGAAGACGGGGGTGAGACCGCCGGGGCCCGCCGCGAGGGTGGGCGGCGCGGCCCGCTCCGGCGACGGGACGGGGACGGGCCGCCCGGAGGCGGAGGCGGAAGCAGATGCCGATGGCTGGGTGGCGAGCGAGCCCCGTGACTCGCCGACGCCGCTGCCGCACCCGACGAGAGCCGCGCCGAGTACGACCGTTGCTGCCGATCTTCGTACAAAAATGATCACTGACGGAAAATATACGATTATCTGTCAGGTTTCCGGTTGCTACGCGGGCGCTACTGCCGAACGGGTGCCGGTCCGGGCGGCGAGGGAGCTGGAGTACCGGCGCAGGAGCAGCGCGGCGGTGGTGGCCAGACCGGTGAGCAGGCCGAGCCAGATGCCCAGCGTGTCGAGTCCCAGGGGGTGGGCGAGGAGCCACGCCGCGGGGAGGCCGACCGCCCAGTAGCCGATCAGGGTGATGCGGAAACCGCTCTTCGTGTCGTCGAGGCCGCGCAGCAGCCCGACCCCGATGTTCTGCGCGCAGTCGAAGAACTGGAGGAAGGCCGTGACGACGAGCAGCTGCGTGGCGATGGCCGGCGCCTGGTCCGAGCCGGAGTCCAGGAAGGGACGCAGGACGAGCCGGGGCACGGTGAGATAGACGGCGCCCACGACCGCCATGACGGCCGCCGCACAGGCGAGTGCGGTGTTCTTGATGCGGCGCGCGTTGTCGGTACGGCCGAGGGCGAGCTCGCGGCTGACGTGGATGGACGCGGCGTGCGAGAGCCCGACGGCCACCTGGAAGACGATGTAGACGAGCTGGTTGACGGCCGTGTGCGCGGCGAGGGCGGCGGGCCCGAAGGCTCCGGCCATCAGCGCGGTGACGGAGAAGAAACCGGCCTCCGAGCCGTACGTCGCCGCGATCGGCACCCCGAGGCCGACGAGCCGCCTGACGGTGGCCGGATCGGCTTTGGCCGCGTTCAGTGTGAGCAGGGGCGCCAGCTCGCCGTCCCGCTTCGCCGAGACGTACAGGGCGACGAAGGACAGGAGGTGGACGGTGGACGTGGCGACGCCGATGCCGGTGAGGCCGAGTCGCGGAAGGCCCCAAGTGCCGTGGATCAGGATCCAGTTCAGGCCCGCGTTGACGACGATTGACGCGATGGTGATCTGGAGCAGCGCCTGCGGCCGGCGCATGCCGACCGTGAACTGGCGGACGGCCTGGAACCACAGACACGGCAGCAGGCCGGGCGCCAGGGCGAGCAGCATGGTCTGGGTCAGCTCGACGACGGCGGCGTCCTGGCCGAGCCGCACGAGGACCTGGCCGATGAGGATCATGAGTACGGCGCCGACGGCACCGGCCAGTGTCGCCACGGCCATGCTCGCGCGCACGATGGCGCGCACGTCCTCGCGCCGCTCCTCGGTCCGGCCGTCCGGTACGCCCCGGGACGCGCGTCGCGGTGGCCTGCTCGGCGGCGGGCCGCCGCCGCGGCGATCTGGTTGCCGACGGAGGTGACCAGACCCACGCCCATGGTGCGCAGCTGGTTGAAGATGACGAGGGCCAGACCGCCCGCCGCCAGTTCCCGGGTGCCGAGCATGCCCATCATCACGGTGTCGGTGGTGGTGAGCGCGACCTGCGCGAGCTGGGTGAGGACGAGTGGGACGGCGAGGGCGGCGAGGGCGCGGCTGTCGCGCAGGAGAGCGGCCGGCATCAGGGTCATCGGTTCCCGCGGAGTTTGGCCAGGAGCTCTTCGATCTCCCGCTCGGCGGCGGGGTCGAGCAGGCCCCGCTCCCGCATCCAGTCGTCGTCGTAGACGCTGTCCATGTACTTCTCCCCGCCGTCGTTGACCAGCGCGACCATAGTGGTACGGGGCGGGAGAACGGGCAGCCGGGTCAGGGCTTCGTGTACGACGCCCCCCGCCGACCCGCCGATCAGCAGGCCCGTACGCGCGACGGCGCGGCAGGCCGCGAACGCTTCGACGTCCCCGACCTTCACGCCCTCGTCGATCAGGGCGAAGTCGACCAGGGCGCCTATTTCGGCTCCCTCGGGGGTTCCCGTGCCCGACTGGTAGTAGTCGTGGGCGGGGCCGCCGAACGCGATCGACCCCTTCGGTTCGACGCCGACGGTCGAGAAGCGGGGGATGAGCCGGCGCAGTTCGCGGGCGGTGCCGCACAGAGCCCCGCCGGTGCCGACCGCGCCGATGAGGACGTCGAGCCGGCCGTCGAGGGCCTCGTGGAGTTCGTGGGCGACGGGGTGGTAGCCGACGCCGTTGCTCGGGTTGTTGTGCTGCTCGGTGAAGACGGTGTTGTCCCGGCCCCGGGCCAGCTCTTCGGCGAGCTCCTCGCGGGCCGCCGTGGCGAGCTCTCCGGCCCCGGCCCCGTCCTCGTCGACGTGGACGAGTTCGGCGCCCAGCGCCTTCATCGCGCGCAGTTTGTCGGCGCAGGCGTGGCTGTCGACGACGGCGGTGAAGGCGTAGCCGCGTTCGGCGGCGACGACGGCGAGCCCGAGGCCGGTGTTGCCCGAGGTGGACTCGACGATCCGGCCGCCGGGGCGCAGTTCACCGCGCCCCTCGGCGTCGGTGATCATCTGGCGCGCCATCCGGATCTTCGCCGTACCCGTGGGATTGAACATCTCCAGTTTCAGCAGCAGACGGCTGCCGGTCCCGGTGGTGGCCAGTTCCAGCAGGGGAGTGCGGCCGATGAGGTCGGACACGCGGGAGACCACGGCGGGGCGCTGAAGTGCTCCGGGCATTTTGCATGCTCCTGTCAGGTGAAGTGACGGTCCAGCCGCCAGCGCGGGCGCGGGCGTCCGGTGTGGTCGACGACGACCTTCGGCGGGACGGCCAGGTCGTGGAAGGGCGACTCGTTGGAGTCCATCTGGTAACCGGCAGTGTTGGGGTAGACCAGCAGGTCACCGATGCCGGGCCGACGTCGGAAGGGGATCTTCCGCCAGCTGACCATGTCCGACTCCAGGCAGGTCGCGGCCCCGACGCAGGCGGGCCACGTACCGGAAGGAGCGTCCGTACCACGCGAGATCAGGTGCGGATCGGGCAGGTACTCGCTGTTGAACCACTGCTCCGACAGGCTCAGGCTGCTCCCGTCGACGGTCAGCAGCCGGTAGCCGCCCCGCTCCTTGACTCCCTGGACACGGAACACGGTCGCGCCCGCCCGGTCCAACAGGGCGCGTCCGGGCTCCATCAGCAGCTCGACCCCCGCCTCCTTGAGCAGTCCGGCCAGACTCCCCGCGTGCCCCTCGGGGCGGGCCGCCAGGAGGGCGCGCAGCGCGTCGGCTCCGGCGGCCGGTGCGTAATAGGGGTAGAAGTCACCGCTGTTGAACGACTTGCCCGCGTGGTAGTGCCGACTGCTCTGCCCGCTGAGGAAGGCGTGCCAGCTGTCCGCGTCGGTGTAACTCACCGGCAGGCCGCCGCCGATGCTGACACGGCCGGCCTCCAGGCCCTGGACGCGGGCCTTGAGGCACAGGCCGACGAGGTGCGCCGCGAGGTCGGCGCGCGGCTGGATCGCGTATCCCGACAAGTGGAAGCTGTAGCCCTCCATGCGTACGGCGTCACCCGCCCGCAGGCACACTTCCGTCGCGGTGGCCAGTTCGGCGTCGTTCATGCCGAAGCGGCTCTGCCGCTGGCCGGGCGGCAGGCAGCGCAGAAGCAGCCTGGCGGGGCGCCGCGTGCCGCTCAGCACCGTGGCGACGAGCGCGTCGAGTTCGTCGAGCGCGTCGACGGCGATCAGGGCGACCGTGCTGCGTCGCGAGCCGCAGCAGGCCGGCATCCTTCGCCGGTCCCGTGACGACGATGTTCTCGCCGCGTACGCGGTGCCCGAGGGCCTCCCGCAGCTCGCCCGCCGACGCGACGTCCACGCCCGCGCCGTTGAGGGAGCAGCGTTCGACCCACAGGGCGGCCTTGTTGGCCTTCTTCGCGTAGTACACGGACCCGTCCACGCCCGCCTCGTCCAGAGCCGCCCGCAGCTCCCGGAGATTGGCGTCGAAGGCCTCGGGCAGCAGGAAGTGGAACGGGCCCCCGAGGGCGTACGAGAGTTCCTCCAGCAGCCCGCTGCCGAGGACCGCGGCGGTGGCCGGGTCGGGCAGGGCGGGCAGCGTGGGCCAGTCGGCGGTGCTCACTGCCACAGCGCCACCTCGGTGCCCAGCCCCTGGGCGATGGCGAGCTGGGCGAAGCGGTGGCCGAGGGCGATGTCGGTGACGACGAGACCGCTGTTGTACGCGAAGATCCGCTCGCCGGGGGAGCGGCGCCCACGGCGGCTCCCGCGATCACGGGCGGGAACTCGGCGTCGACGGACGGGAGTTTGCCGTCGGCGTCGGCCATGTCCGTGCCGGTGACGTTCATCTGGGCCTCGCTCGTCGCGACGACCCGGTCGGCCCCGTGCAGGGCCGAGGGGGCGAGGCGTGGCCGACGAGCACGGACAGCGCGCCGGGTTTCAGCCACTCGGCCTCGACGGCGGCGGGCGTGTGGGGCCCGGCGGTGGCGACCACGACGTCCGCTTCGCCGGCGGCGGACCGCAGGTCGGTGACGACCTCCACGTCACGGTCCGGGAAGTGGGCCCGCACCTGCTCGCGTACGGCGGCGATGCCGTCGGGGTGGGTGCCGGACAGCATCAGGCGGTCCAGGTCCGGCAGCGTGGTGAGCAGGAAGGGAAGCGCGAGGCGGCCCTGGGTGCCCGTACCGATGACGAGCGCGCTGCGGGCGCCGGGGACGGCGAGTTCGCGCGCCAGCAGCGCGGAGACGGCGGGGGTGCGCAGCGAGCCGATGCGGGAGCAGTCCATCATCGCCAGCGGAAGGCCGGTGACGTCGTCGTACAGGGTGAGCGCCGTGTAGTAGTGCTGCGCGTCCCGGTCCTTGTCGAGGCCGTGCTTGTACGAGGTCTTGATCGCGACGACGTCGCGGGAGCCGTCCCGGCCGAGCATCGCGTACGACACCGAGTGTCCGTCGCGCGGTTTGACGGTCAGCTTGCGCGGGTTGTCGGACTCCCCGGCGTGCAGGGTGCGGTAGGCGCCCTCCACCGTGTCGACCACGTCGGCCAGGGATATGTCGATCCCGGCCAGGTCACTGGTGGAGAGGATCCGCAGGTGCTTGTCGTCGGGGGCGGTCGGTGTGCCGGTCATGGCGGGTCCCTCCGGTCCGTGGGCGGGTGTTCAGGCGGCGTGCGCTTCGAGGGCGGTCTGTCCGTAGCCGTGCTCGCGGGCTTCCGCCGGGGGGCGGGTGCGCCGCCCGGGGACGCGGACGGAGGCGCGCTTGAGCCACCGGTCGTGCCGTCGTACCGCGGCACGAACGGCACCCGGCCGTGCACCACCAGGTCGTTGTCGACGACGAGGACCTCACCCGGCGCGAGGCTGACCGCGACCGAGACGCGGGCCAGTTCCGCCGCCAGCCGGCCGTACGCGGCCCGGTACCCCTCGTCGGCGTTCTCCAGCGGCGTGTACGCCGGGTCGAAGCGCAGCGTCAGTCCTTCGTCGCACGCGTACAGGGCCGGTACGGGAGGGGGCGCCCCGTCGGCGTAACCCTGGGCGTCGGCGTAGGCGTCGTCGGGGAGGATCGGCAGCGCCGGGCGCGTCAGGACGGCGATGTCCTCGTCCGTCAGGCGGACTTTGCGGATGCTCGCGGCGGTGGTGGCGATGTTGTCGTGGTTGCGCATGCAGCCGAGCATCAGCAGGTGGGCGCGGCCGGGGTGGAAGGCGTCCTCGGTGTGCGGGCTGAGCAGCACGGTGCTGCCGGCGCCGGTCTGTTCGGTCTCGTGGCCGGTGGACGGCACGATGTTGTGGACGAAGCGGCCGTCCTGCTGGCCCTCCCAGGCGAGGGGAGTGCCCATCACGGTGGCGAGCAGCAGCAGGCCGATGTCGTGCACGGCGCCGCTCCGGCCGGCGCCGCCCAGTCGGCGGGTGTCGGGCCGAGAGCCTCGTCGTCGACTTCGAGACCGCGCAGGACGAACAGGCCGTCGGCGGTGTCGACGGGGCGGCAGTGATGGCGCAAGGTGTCACTGAACTCTCCGGCCTGCCGGGCGACTTGCTCCAGCAGGGGCCGGGAGACAGCGGACGTGCCGGATTCGGCGAGGATTTTCTCCGCGGCCCGGCGGAGTTCGCCCGCCGTGCGGGCATCGAGCTGGCGGACAGGTGCGGCTGCCGTGCTCATGGCAAGGTCGTCCGTTCCGTGGGTGGCTGGGACGGCCCGAACGTAGCAGTCAACTTAGGTTAGGCAAACCTTAGTTTTAAGTCATGTTCGCTTGAAGTCGCCCCCAAGTCGCGTTGTGAATAAAGCGGTTGAGAAAGAGGGTGGGGTTGCGGCCTCAACCGCATTAGGGTAGGCAAACCTAAGCATGATTGGGCGAAGCGGAACGGGGACGTACGTGGAAATGAACAGGCGTCAAGTGCTGTGGGCCGGCGGAGCGACCGTCACGACGGCACTCCTCGCCGCCTGCTCGGGGAACGGCGGCACTGCGGCCGGGCCCGCCGGCACGGACGCCGAGCCCAGGAAGGGCGGCACTCTCAGAATCGGCGCCCTCGGCCGGGCCGGCGCCATCACGCGCGATCCGCACGGAACCCAGGCCAACGAGAGCGACTACCTCGTCATCGCGCTCGTCCACGACACGCTCACCGCCCCCGGCGCCAAGAGCAACACCGCCCCGCGCCTGGCCACCGGCTGGAAGGTGTCGGGCGACCTGAAGACCTGGCGCTTCACCCTCGCCGAGGGCGCCACGTTCCACGACGGCACCCCGGTCACCGCCGAGGACGTCGTCTGGTCGCTGCGCCGGCTGCGCGGCACCCCCTCCGGCGCCTCCCGGCTGCCCGGCATCAAGGCCGCGAACATCAAGGCCGAGGGCGACCGCACCGTCGTCCTGGTCTCGGACTACGCCAACGCCGAACTGCCCCTGCTCCTGCGCCTGACCACCTTCGTCCTCCCGAAGGGCACGAAGGACAAGGACATCGGGAAGGCCCCGGGCACCGGCCCGTTCAAGCTGGAGTGGTTCCGCTCCGGCAACGCCCGGCTCGTGCGCAACGACGACTGGTACGGCGGCGAAGTCCTCCTCGACGCCGTCGAGGTCAAGATCTTCGAGTCCCCGCAGGCCATGTCCAACGCCCTGCTCGCCGGACAGATCGACGTCGCCTCCAACGTCGGCGCGGTCGCCGCCCGTACGGCCGAGAAGCGCAAGGACATCCAGATCGTCCGCCGCCCCGACGACATGGCGATGCCCGTCGTCATGCGCACGGAGTCCGGCCCCTTCGCCGACCCCAGGGTGCGCGAGGCGCTGAAGCTGGCCGTGGACCGCGACGCGATGGTCGAGCAGGTGCTGTCCGGCTACGGCAAGGTCGGCAACGACATCCTCGGCACCGGCGACCCCGCCTACGCCAAGGACATCCCGCAGCGCGAGCGCGACCTGGCGAGGGCCGGGAAGCTGCTGAAGGAGGCCGGCTTCGACACCTCCAGGACGTACAGACTGCTGACCACCGAGGACATCTCCGGTCTCGCCGAGTCCGCGACGCTCTTCGCCACCCAGGTCCGCGAGGCCGGTGTACGGATCGAGGTGGTCAAGCAGGAGTCCGCCACCTTCTGGGACAAGACGTGGCTCAAGGGCGATCTCTACGTCACCTACTGGGGCACCAACGACTCCGTCGTCTTCCTCGCCAGCAAGACCATGGTCTCCGACTCGGCACAGAACGAAGCCGCCTGGGACAACGCCGAGTTCGACGCGGCGTACCGGAAGGTCACCGCCACCAAGGACGCCGCCGGGCGCGCCGAGGCGCTGCGCGAGCTCCAGCGGATCGAGCACGACGACTCCGGCTACCTGCTGTGGGGCGTGGCCGACGGCATCGACCTCGCGGCGGCCCCGGTGCGCGGCCTGCCGACCCTGCCCGGCTACGGACGCGTACAGCTGGAGAGGGCATGGCTGGCCCGCTGAGCGGTACGGCGACGCGGCGGCCCGCGGCC
>RHMC01000099.1 GCA_003719395.1 Streptomyces altiplanensis | reverse complement strand
CCGGTGGTTCCTCGACCGGGGTGGAGGGCCGCGGACTCGCGCCGCTGCGAGCCGCCTCGACGTGCCCGTGCTCGACGTCGGCCGCAGCGCCGGCCCCCGGCTCGGACGGCTGCGCCGCACCGGGCTGCCCGTACCGCTGCACCTCGCGGCCGGCCTGGCGGCGTACCCCCACCTCTCCCTCGCCGAGCGTGCGGGCGTCGGACGGCCGCGCTCGCCCTCAAGAAGCTCGACCCGGCCGATCCCGCCCTGGACGGTGTGGACTTCGCGACCTGGCTGGGCCGCCACGGGCAGTCCGGGCGCACCATCGAGGCGCTGTGGGACCTCGTCGGCGTCGCGACGCTCAACGCGACCGCGTCCGACGCCTCGCTCGGCCTCGCCGCGATGGTCTTCAAGACCGGCCTGCTCTCCGAGCCCGGCGCGGCCGACATCGGCTGGGCGCACGTACCGCTCGGCGATCTGCACGACACGCTCGCCCGCAAGGCACTCGGCTCGGCGGGTGTGCGGACAGAGCTGCGGACCAAGGTCACCTCCATTTCCCGTTCGGCGAGCGGCGGTTGGGAGGTGGACGCGGCGGGGGAGCGGATCGGGGCCGACACCGTCGTGCTCGCCGTGCCCCAGAGCGAGACGCACGCCCTGCTGCCCGGAGGTGTCATCGACGACCCCGACCGGCTGCTGGACATCGGCACCGCGCCGATCCTCAACGTCCATGTCGTGTACGACCGCAAGGTGCTGCGCCGGCCCTTCTTCGCCGCGCTCGGCACCCCCGTCCAGTGGGTCTTCGACCGTACGGAGTCCTCCGGGCTGAAGGGCGGCGGACAGTACCTCGCCGTCTCCCAGTCGGCCTGCCAGGACGAGATCGACGCGCCCGTGGCCGAGCTGCGCGCGCGCTATCTCCCGGAGCTGGAACGGCTGTTGCCCGCCGCCCCCGCGGCGCGGGCGTGCGCGACTTCTTCGTCACCCGGGAGCGGACAGCGACGTTCGCCCCCACCCCCGGCGTCGGACGGCTGCGCCCCGGCGCCCGTACGCACGCGTCCGGCCTGTACCTGGCCGCGCGTGGACCGCCACCGGATGGCCCGCGACCATGGAGGGTGCCGTGCGCAGCGGCATCACCGCCGCCGGCGCGGCGCTCCGCGAACTCGGCCGCGCCCATGAACATCCGTTGCAGGAGGCGGTATGAGCACTGGCATTGATACAAGAGGAGAGCCTGTGACCCCGGTGAATCCGGTGGACAACACCACGGTGGACATCGCCGCGCTTCTGGAGCGCGGCCGCACCCTGTCCACGCCGGTGCTGAAGGCCGCCGTGGGCCGGCTCGCGCCGCCCATGGACACCGTCGCGGCCTACCACTTCGGGTGGATCGACGCACAGGGGCGGCCCGCCGACGGCGACGGCGGCAAGGCCGTGCGCCCGGCGCGATCGCGCTGCTGTCCGCCGAGGCGGCGGGCGCATCGCCCGAGGTCGGTGTCCCCGGTGCCCGTCGCCGTGAACTCGTACACAACTTCTCCCTGCTCCACGACGACCTGATGGACGGCGACGAACAGCGCCGCCACCGCGACACCGTGTGGAAGGTGCACGGCCCCGCGCAGGCGATCCTCGTCGGCGACGCGCTCTTCGCGCTCGCCAACGAGGTGCTGCTGGAGCTCGGCACCGTCGAGGCGGGGCGCGCCACGCGCCGGCTCACCACCGCGAGCCGCAAGCTCATCGACGGCCAGGCGCAGGACATCTCCTTCGAGCACCGCGAGCGGGTCACCGTCGAGGAGTGCCTGAAGATGGAGGGCAACAAGACGGGCGCGCTGCTCGCCTGCGCCGTCTCCATCGGCGCGGTGCTCGGCGGGGCGGACGACCGTACGGCCGACACGCTGGAGGCCTACGGCCACCACCTCGGTCTCGCCTTCCAGGCCGTCGACGACCTGCTCGGCATCTGGGGCGACCCCGACGCCACCGGCAAGCAGACCTGGAGCGACCTGCGCCAGCGCAAGAAGTCCCTGCCCGTCGTCGCGGCGCTCGCCGCGGGCGGCGCCGCCTCCGAGCGGCTCGGTGAACTGCTCTCCGCCGACGCCAAGAGCAACGAATTCGACAGCTTCTCCGAGGAGGAGTTCGCCACCAGGGCGGCTCTGATCGAGGAGGCGGGCGGCCGCGAGTGGACGGCGCAGGAAGCCCGCAGGCAGCACGCCGTCGCCATCGAGGCGCTGGACGGCGTCGACATGCCCCCGCAGGTGCGTGCGCAGCTCACCGCGCTCGCGGACTTCGTCGTCGTACGGAAGAGATGATCAGTATCCGCCTCATATGACTCGCAGTCGCCGGCCGGTGTCAGGGAAACCGGGCGCCGGCGACGTCGGACCCCAGCACAGCAGAGAAACCAACTGCACGAAGGGGAAACCATGACAGCGACGACCGACGGAAGCACCGGGGCCGTGGAGCCCCGCGCAGCCGCGGCCAGCGAACTCACCGACAACACCGCCGGGGCCGGCGCCGGCCTCGCCCCGTCCGGCGTCCTGGACGCGGCACGGCGGGCCACGGACCGTGCGGTCGAGCACCTGCTCGCCCAGCAGGACGCCCAGGGCTGGTGGAAGGGCGACCTCGAAACCAATGTGACCATGGACGCCGAGGACCTGCTGCTCCGTCACTTCCTGGGCACCGAGGACGACAGGACCCTCCGGGCCGCCGCGCTCTTCATCCGCGGCGAGCAGCGCGACGACGGCACCTGGGCCACCTTCTACGGCGGACCCGGCGACCTCTCCACCACCATCGAGGCGTACGTCGCCCTGCGGCTCGCCGGAGACCTGCCGGGCGACCCGCACATGGCGCGTGCCGCGGCCTGGATCAGGGACCACGGCGGCATCGCCGCGAGCCGCGTCTTCACCCGCATCTGGCTCGCGCTCTTCGGCTGGTGGAAGTGGGACGACCTGCCCGAGCTGCCACCCGAGCTGATCTTCCTCCCCTCGTGGTTCCCGCTCAACATCTACGACTTCGGCTGCTGGGCCCGGCAGACCATCGTGCCGCTGACCGTGGTCTCGGCGAAGCGGCCCGTGCGCCCCGGGCCGTCGCGCTCGACGAGCTGCACACCGACCCGCGGGTGCCGAACCCGCCCAGGGGGCTCGCCGTGCCGACCGGCTGGGAGGGTGCTTTCCAGCTGCTCGACAAGGCCCTGCACGTCTACCGCAAGGTCGCGCCCGCCAGACTGCGCGACGCCGCGATGAAGAGCGCGGCGCGCTGGATCATCGAGCGGCAGGAGAACGACGGCTGCTGGGGCGGCATCCAGCCGCCCGCCGTGTACTCCCTGATCGCGCTCCACCTGCTCGGATACGACCTGGACCATCCGGTGATGCGCGCCGGACTGGAATCGCTCGACCGGTTCACGGTGTGGCGCGAGGACGGCTCCCGCATGATCGAGGCCTGCCAGTCGCCGGTCTGGGACACCTGTCTCGCCACCATCGCCCTGGCCGACGCGGGGGTGCGCCCCGACGACCCGGCGCTCGTCAAGGCGGCCGACTGGATGATGAGGGAGCAGATCGTACGGCCGGGCGACTGGGCCGTACGCCGGCCCGGACTGGAGCCGGGCGGCTGGGCGTTCGAGTTCCACAACGACAACTACCCGGACATCGACGACACCGCCGAGGTCGTCCTGGCGCTCCGGCGCGTCGCGCACCCGGACCGCGGGCGCATAGAAGCGACCGTCGAGCGCGCCGTCCGCTGGAACCTCGGAATGCAGTCGAAGAACGGTGCCTGGGCGGCATTCGACGCCGACAACACCAGCCCCTTTCCCAACCGGCTGCCCTTCTGCGACTTCGGTGAGGTCATCGACCCGCCGTCCGCCGACGTCACCGCGCACGTGGTGGAGATGCTGGCGGTCGAGGGCAAGGCGTACGACTCGCGGACCCGGCGCGGCATCGAGTGGCTGCTGGCGCAACAGGAACCCAGCGGCGCCTGGTTCGGCCGCTGGGGCGTCAACTACGTGTACGGAACGGGATCGGTGGTGCCGGCGCTGACCGCGGCCGGACTGCCCGCCGCCCACCCGGCGATCCGCCGTGCCGTCGGCTGGCTCGAGTCCGTCCAGAACGACGACGGCGGCTGGGGCGAGGACCTGCGGTCGTACCGGGAGGCCCGGTGGGCCGGGCACGGTGCCTCGACCGCTTCGCAGACCGCCTGGGCGCTGCTGGCCCTGCTCGCCGCGGGGGAGCAGGAGCGCAGGTCCGTCGAGCGGGGGGTCGCCTGGCTCGCCGAGACCCAGCGGGAGGACGGCTCCTGGGACGAGCCGTACTTCACGGGCACCGGGTTCCCCTGGGACTTCTCCATCAACTACAACCTCTACCGCCAGGTCTTCCCGCTCACCGCTCTCGGACGGTACGTCCACGGAGAGCCCACCTTCCCGGGCCTTCGGCAGGGGACCTGATGAGCCGGTCCCCGGCGCTCGCGGGGTCCGCGCCGCTGCTGATCGCCTGCGCGCGCGGCATCGAACGGTTCGCGCTGCGCGGCGGTGACCGCGAAGGGGCCCCGGGGCCCGTGACCGTACTCCGTACGGGCATGGGCCCCAGGGCGGCCGAGGCGGCCGTCAGCAGGGCGCTCGTCCCCGCCGCCCGTCCGGGGACGCCGCCGTCATCGCCTCCGGCTTCTGTGCCGGGCTCGCCCCCCGGCATGCGTCCCGGGGGACCTGGTCGTCACCGACGAGACCCGCGGCCCCCGCGGCAGCACGGCCTGCACGGGCGTGGAGCTGCTGGCCGGGGCGCTGGCCAGGGCGGTGCCCGGGCGCACCGTCCACACCGGCCCGCTGACCGGCTCCGACCACGTCGTACGCGGTCACGAGCGGGCCGGGCTGCGGGCCACCGGGGCCATCGCGGTGGACATGGAATCCGCCGCCACGCTCTGGAGCGCGCTGCGGGCGGGGCCGCGTCCGGTTGCGGCCGTACGAGTGGTCGTGGACGCTCCAGAACATGAGCTCGTGCGCATGGGGACGGTCCGGGGTGGAATATCGGCCTTCCGTGTTCTTCGCGCAGTCCTTCCGGCTTTCTTCGAATGGCACCGTTCTTTGCTGCTCCCCAGGAGGTGAGCTAGATGGCCATGCCACTCCGTCAGACCATCAGGGTCGGGACGTACCTCGTAGAACAGAAGCTCCGCAAGCGTGAGAAGTTTCCGCTCATCGTCGAGCTGGAACCCCTCTACGCCTGCAACCTCGCATGCGAGGGCTGTGGCAAGATCCAGCACCCGGCAGGGGTTCTGAAGCAGCGCATGCCCGTGGCCCAGGCCGTGGGCGCGGTACTCGAGTCGGGTGCTCCGATGGTCTCCATCGCGGGCGGCGAGCCGCTGATGCACCCTCAGATCGATGAGATCGTGCGGCAGCTGGTGGCGAAGAGGAAGTACGTGTTCCTCTGCACCAACGCGATGCTGCTGCGCAAGAAGATCGAGAAGTTCACGCCTTCGCCGTACTTCGCCTTCGCCGTGCACATCGACGGGCTGCGCGAGCGGCACGACGAATCGGTGGCGAAGGAAGGCGTGTTCGACGAAGCGGTGGAAGCGATCAAGGAGGCCAAGAAGCGCGGCTTCCGGGTCACCACCAACTCCACCTTCTTCAACACCGACACCCCGCAGACGATCGTCGAGGTGCTCAACTACCTCAATGACGACCTGAAGGTGGACGAGATGATGATCTCGCCCGCCTACGCCTACGAGAAGGCCCCCGACCAGGAGCACTTCCTCGGTGTCGAGCAGACCAGGGAACTGTTCCGGAAGGCGTTCTCCGGCGGCAACCGGCGGCGCTGGCGGCTGAACCACTCGCCGCTCTTCCTGGACTTCCTGGAGGGCAAGGCGGACTTCCCGTGCACGGCGTGGGCGATTCCCAACTACTCGCTCTTCGGATGGCAGCGGCCCTGCTACCTGATGAGCGACGGGTACGTTCCGACGTACCGGGAGCTCATCGAGGACACCGACTGGGACAAGTACGGGCGGGGCAAGGACCCGAGGTGCGCCAACTGCATGGCGCACTGCGGCTACGAGCCGACGGCCGTGCTCGCCACCATGGGCTCGCTCAAGGAGTCGCTGCGCGCGGCCCGCGAGACCGTCTCGGGAAACCACGGGTGACGTGACGAGCGCCGGTGGTCCGGGGAAGTCCGGGCACCGGCGAACAGGACGACGAGGTGACAGAGGCCGCGAAGGCGGTCTCCGCCACCGGCACCCCGGTCCGCACCGGCGTGATCACCGGAGGCGGACCACCCTCGTCCCGGCGGCCGGGAAGTCCGGCCCCGCCGGCGAAAGCTGAGGAGAGCGCGCGATGACGGACGGCGAGCCGAAGGGATTCGACCTGGCGGGGCTCCTCGCCGAACGCGGGGCCGAGCGCTACGCGCTGCATGCCAGGCACCTGAACCACCAGCTGCCGCGCATGCTGCGCACCATCGGCTTCGACAAGGTCTACGAGCGCGCCGAGGGCGCCTACTTCTGGGACGCGGAAGGCAACGACTACCTCGACATGCTCGCGGGCTTCGGCGTGATGGGCCTCGGCCGGCACCATCCCGTCGTACGCAAGGCGCTGCACGACGTCCTCGACGCCTCGCTCGCCGACCTGACGCGCTTCGACTGCCAGCCGCTCCCCGGACTGCTCGCCGAGAAGCTGCTCACCCACAGCCCGCACCTGGACCGGGTGTTCTTCGGCAACAGCGGCACGGAGGCCGTCGAGACCGCGCTGAAGTTCGCCCGGTACGCGACGGGCAGGCCCAGGATCCTGTACTGCGCCCACGCCTTCCACGGCCTGACCACGGGTTCGCTGTCGGTGAACGGCGAGGCGGGCTTCCGGGACGGATTCGCTCCGCTGCTGCCCGACACCGCGATCGGGCTCGGCGACCTGGACGCCCTGGAGCGGGAGCTGAAGCGGGGCGACGTGGCCGGCTTCGTCGTCGAGCCGATCCAGGGAAAGGGCGTGCACGAGTCCCCGCCGGGGTTCCTGCGCGCCGCGCAGGAGCTGCTCCACCGCCACAAGGCGCTGCTGATCGCCGACGAGGTGCAGACGGGCCTGGGCCGGACGGGCGACTTCTACGCGTACCAGCACGAAGAGGGTGTGGAACCGGATCTGCTGTGCGTCGCGAAGGCGCTCTCGGGCGGCTACGTCCCGGTCGGTGCGACCCTCGGCAAGGACTGGATCTTCAAACGCGTCTACTCCTCCATGGACCGGGTCCTGGTCCACTCGGCCAGTTTCGGCTCCAACGCCCAGGCCATGGCGGCGGGCCTCGCCGTTCTCACGGTGATGGAGGACGAGGAGATCGTCGCGAACGCCCAGGCGCGCGGGCGACCTGCTGCGCGAGCGGCTGACCGCGCTCGTCGGCCGCTACGAGCTGCTGCACGACGTGCGCGGGCGCGGCCTCATGATCGGCATCGAGTTCGGCCGGCCCAGCTCGCTGAAACTGCGCAGCCGCTGGACCGTGCTCCAGGCCGCCCGCAAAGGACTCTTCGCGCAGATGGTCGTCGTACCGCTGCTCCAGAAGCACCGCATCCTCACCCAGGTCTCCGGCGACCACCTCGAAGTGATCAAGCTGATTCCGCCGCTGATCGTGGGGGAGAAGGAGGTGGACCGCTTCGTCGGCGCGTTCACCGCGGTGATGGACGACGCCCACAGCGGCGGCGGCCTGATGTGGGACTTCGGCAGGACGCTCGTGAAGCAGGCGGTGGCCAACCGGTGATTTTGCCCCTGAGGCAAAATGTTTGCCTCAGGGGCAATGCCTCTGGCCCAATGGAGGCATGACCCCCCGGCTCGAAGAGACGGCCGAAGGACTGCCTTCGGTCGCACCACGCCTGCGCGACCTGCGCCGCCGCAGCGGCCTCACCCTGGAGGCGGCCGCGCGCCGCGCCGCTCTCTCACCCGCGCACCTGTCCCGTCTGGAGACGGGACAGCGCCAGCCCTCGCTGCCGATGCTGCTCACGCTGGCCCGTGTCTACGGTACGACGGTGTCCGCGCTCCTCGGCGAGACGCCGGGCGAGCGGGACGCCGTACTGCGCGCGGACGAGGCGCAGCCGCGGGAGGCCGACGGCTGGACGTACCACCGGGCCGGCGGGCCGGGGCGGGCCATGCAGGCGCTGCGGGTGCACGTGCCGTACGGCGCGCAGGGGGACCTGGTGCGGGTCCACCCCGGTGAGGAGTGGCTGTACGTGCTGTCGGGGCCCCTGCGGCTGGCGCTCGGAGAGAGCGTCCACCGGCTCGATGCCGGGGACAGCGCGCACTTCGACTCGCTGACCCCGCACCGCATCGCGGCCGCCTCCCCGGACGGGGCCGACCTGCTGTTCGTCCACACCTTGCTGCAGAGCGCCACCGCCGCGCTGTGCCTGCCCCAGGAGACCTGAGATGCCGGAAGACAAGACCACAGCCCGCCGCTTCGTGGAGGACAGGATCCCCAGGGGCCTGGCGATCCGCGTCTTCGTGTACGTCGTCGCGGGCCACCTCTTCGCGGCCTTCGTCTACCTGCTCTTCACGCTCGGCGGCTCACGCTGACACCGGCTGCGCTCAGCTCTCGTCGAGCAGGCGCATCCGCAGCCGCTCGCGGATCCCGGGGGTGACGTTCAGCCCCTCCGCGAGGTAGCGGTCGGTGGTGCCCCAGGTCTCCTCGATCGTCTCGAAGGCCGCGGCCAGGTACTCCGCGCGGGCCTCGAAGAGCGGGTTGAGCAGCTCCATCACCTCGGGGGACATCCCGGCGGGCGAGCTGTCGCTGCGGTGCACCTTGTAGCGGCGGTGCGGGTCGTTCGACTTCAGGTAGTCGGCCTCGATGGCGTCGCGCTCGACACCGACCGCGAGCAGGGTCACGGCTATGGACAGGCCCGCGCGGTCCTTGCCCGCCGCGCAGTGCATCAGCGCGGGGACGCTGTCCTCGGCGAGAGCATGCAGCACCCGGCTGTGCTCGGCCGTACGCCCCCTGATGATCTCCCGGTACGTCGCCGACATCCGGTCGGCGCCCTTGTTGTCCGAGAGGATCTCGCGCAGCTGGTCGAGGTTCCCGTCGCGGACCATCTTCCAGAACACGGCGCCGTCGGCCGGGTCCGTCAGCGGCAGATTCACATTGCGCACACCCGGCAGCTCGATGTCCGGGCCCTCCAGCTTCTGGTCCGCCTCGTTGCGGAAGTCGAAAACCGTGTGGAGGCCCAGCGAACCGAGGAACGCCGCGTCGGCGGCGGTGGCGTGTGCCAGGTGGCCGCTGCGGAAGAGCACTCCGTACCGGACCCGCCGCCCGTCCACGGTCGGCAGGCCGCCCACGTCACGGAAGTTGCGCACCGCGGCAAGCTCGGGCTCGGACTCTGTCGACGGGACCTGCGGCAGCTGCTGTGTCACGTGGGCTCCTGAAGTCTGCCGTCGGCGCTGCTCGCCGACTTCGGCGCGTTTCGACGATACGACATGGGTACCTGGGGCAAGCATCTCGGCCGTCGCCGTGCGGGCGTTGCCCCGGGGCGGCAGGACGGCAAAGATGTTCGCACCTGTGCCGATCCGAGGGGACTGAATGATCGAGACCGGCGGCAACGGCCGTACCTGGCTGCTCTCCGGGGCGGCCGGCAGCTACGCGCTGCACCTCACGGACCGGGACGAACTGGTCCATCTGCACTGGGGGCCACGCATCTCCCTCGCCGATGCCGAGTCCCTCGCCGCCGAACCCCCGCCGCCCTACTGGCCGTTCGAGTCGCAACTCGACGGGCGCGAGGAGTACCCCGTCGAGGGCGGACCCCGCTTCGTGCGCCCCGCCCTGTCCGTGCGTACGCCCGAGGTGCGCGGCACCGAGTGGCGCCACGACGGCTCCACCGCGGTGGACGACGAACTGCGGCTGCGCTTCACCGACCCCGTGCACCACCTCGGCCTCACCCTGCACTACCGGATGCGCGAGGACGCCGACGTCGTGGAGCGGTGGGCCACCGTCGCACACGAGGGACCGGCCGGCGCCCCCGCCCTGGAGCTGCTGCGGGCCGACGCCGCCGCCTGGACACTGCCCCGGCGCGAGCGGTGGCGGCTGAGCCAGCTGCACGGCCGGTGGGCGGCCGAGTCCCGGCTCGTACGCTCCGCACTCACCCCCGGCGAAAAAATCCTGGGCAGCCGCCGCGGCCACACCGGGCACCAGCACCTGCCGTGGGTCGCGCTCGACGCGGAGGGCGCGACGGAGGAGAGCGGCGAGGTGTACGGCTGCGCGCTCGGCTGGTCCGGGTCGTGGCGCATCGCCGTACAGCAACTGCCCGACGGCACCGTGCAGATCACCGGCGGGGCCGGGCACGACGAATCGGGTCTGCTGCGGCTGGCGCCCGGCGGAACGTACACCACACCCGTCTTCGCGGGACTGTGGAGCGAGGGCGGGTTCGGCGGCGCGAGCCGTGCCTGGCACGCCTGGCAGCTCGCGCACGTCGTTCCCGGCGCGACCGCGAGCGGCCCGTCCTCTACAACTCCTGGGAGGCGACCGGCTTCGACATCTCCGAGGAACAGCAGCGCGTGCTCGCACGGCGGGCCGCCGACATCGGCGTGGAGCTGTTCGTCGTGGACGACGCCTGGTTCGGCGCCCGGACCAGTGACCGCGCCGGGCTCGGCGACTGGACGCCGAACCCGGACCGCTTTCCCGGCGGACTAGGGCCGCTCGCGGACGAAGTGCACGGCCTGGGCATGCGGTTCGGGATCTGGGTCGAGCCGGAGATGGTGAACGCGGACAGCGACCTGTACCGGGCGCATCCCGACTGGGTGCAGCACCACCCCGGCCGCACCCGCACCGAGTTCCGCAACCAGCTCGTCCTCAACCTCGCGCGCGGCGACGTCCAGGCGTACCTCTGGGACCAGCTCCACGGGCTGCTGTCGAGCGCTCCCGTCGACTACGTGAAGTGGGACTTCAACCGCTGCTTCACCGACGCGGGCTGGCCGGGCGAACCGTACCCGCAGAAGCTGTGGACCGAGCACGTGCACGCTCTGTACGCGCTCCTCGACCGGCTGCGGGCCGCGCATCCGGACGTCGCCTTCGAGTCCTGTTCGGGGGGCGGCGGCCGGATCGACCTCGGGATCCTCTCCCGTACCGACCAGGTGTGGACCTCCGACAACACCGACCCGCTGGACCGGCTCGCCATCCAGCACGGCTTCAGCCAGCTCCACCCGGCGCGGGCGATGGCCGCCTGGGTCACCGACAGCCCCAACACGCAGCTCAACGGGCGGGTCAGCTCGCTGCGCTTCCGCTTCGTGAGCGCGATGGCGGGGGTGCTCGGCATCGGCGGCGACCTGGCCGGGTGGCAGCGAGGACGAGATCGCCGAGCGCGCGAGTGGGTGGACCTGTACAAGGAGATCCGGCCGGTCGTGCAGCACGGCGAGCTGTACCGGCTGCGGGCGCCCGAGGGCGGGCTCAGCGCGGTCCAGTACGTACGCGGGGACGACACCGTCGTCCTCGCCTGGCTCCAGGCCCAGCACTACGGCGAGCAGCAGCCTCCGCTGCGCCTGCGCGGGCTCGCCCCGGACGCGGCGTACGCCTGCCTCGACACCTCGGCCGTGCACCGGGGTTCCGTACTGCTCCACCGGGGACTGCGCACCGCGCTGCGCGGTGATCTCGATGCCGCGGTCTTCCGGCTGAGGAGGGTCTGAGTCCTGCTCCTCCTTGTTCTTCCCGTGCCCTTCCCGCTCCCCTTTCCCTGCCCTTGCGCCTCCCCGCCCTCGCGGTCCGCGGTCAGAGAGATGAGTTGCATTTGGGGTGAAACGGACGATTCTGGGGCAACTTCCCTTGTGGGGCCGGGGAATGGCAGAGGCCGCTGGTGAGCAGGATCATATCCGTGACAGTACGTGGCGAAGCTCCGTGTGCAAATGCCAGTTCACGGGCGGTGCGTAAAGATCCGTAATCCACGGAGGGTGACGGGAATTCCGTGGTGAATTCCCGTCAGGCAATGCCCGTGAGAATGGACTGGCTTGTACGGGGGAGCCCCGTCGGCTTACGGTCGCCGCAATCCGGGTGGACCGCCGAATCCTGCCACCTCCCGGAATCCGCACTCACTCACTCACGCGTTGGCAGGAGCGGGGGACCCAGGTAAGTACGCCGGTGATCCGGACGTCTCGTGCGTCCGGACCGGCTTTGGGGTGAAGTCGCGCAGCAGCGCGGCCGGGCATCTCCAGCCCGAACCCGACAGCTCACCTCGTAGGCGCCGGAGAGGAATGTTCCATGCCCGCAAAGGGTAAGCACCGCCGCCCGAGGTCCAACTCGATCACTCGCGGAATTGTCGCCGCGGGAGCGGGCGGAGCCGTACTCGCACTTCCCCTGATCACCGCCACCGGTGCGAACGCAGCGGAGAAGGCCGCAGCCCCGGCCGCCGCGTCCGCCTCCGCGGTGTCCGAGAAGGCGACGCCGCAGAAGAAGACCAGCACCAAGATCTACTCCGTGGTCTCCGGCGACTACCTGTCGAAGATCGCCGAAGAGCAGAACGTGCGTGGTGGCTGGCAGAAGCTGTACGAAGACAACCGTGAGGTCGTCGGAGGCAACCCCTCGCTGATCCTGCCGGGCATGGAGCTGACCATCGGCGCCAAGGCGTCGGCGCCCGCGAAGCAGGCCCCGGCGGAGCAGGCCCCGGCGAAGCAGGCCCCCGCGAAGCAGGCGAAGCCTGCAGCCGAGGCGCCTGCCGCGCCCAAGGCCGAGGCCGCCGCTCCCAAGGCCGAGGCCAAGGCAGAGGAGTCCACTTCCGTGAACTCCGCCTCCGCCGCGCAGAGCACCGGATCCGGCTTCACCGCCCCGGTCTCCGCGAGCGTCACCACCCCGTACCGCGCCGCCGGCGGCAGCTGGTCCAGCGGCTACCACACGGGCGTCGACTTCGCCGCGGCCAGCGGCACCCCGGTCAAGGCCGTCGTGCCGGCACCGTCGTCTCCGCGGGCTGGAGGCGCTCGACGGCGCAACGAGTCGTCATCAAGCACGACGACGGCCGGTACTCGCAGTACGCCCACCTGTCCTCGCTGTCCGTCTCCTCCGGCCAGAGCGTCGGCGGCGGCACGCAGATAGGCCTCTCCGGTTCCACGGGCAACTCGACCGGCCCGCACCTGCACTTCGAGATCCGGACCGGCCCGAGCTACGGCTCGGACGTCGACCCGCTGGCCTACCTGCGCGGCCACGGCGTCACCGTCTGACCCGTCCCGGGTCGGGCTGAACGCTCCCATACGCCCTCTTCCGCCGCCCATAGCGGGGCGGCAGAGAGCGTATGTGCGTTTTTGGTCTATTCCGGGTTGGACAAAGCTTGACCGGTGTCGTATATCACCCCACGTCAACCTCTCCCTACGGTGGCGTAGGTCACTTGTTCCAGTGAAAGATGTGCCGACGTGGCAGACGATTCGAGATCATTCAGCGCAGGAACCATCGGGTCGTACGCGGCGATCGGCGACAGCTTCACCGAAGGCGTCGGAGATCCCGGACCCGACGGCGCGTTCATCGGCTGGGCCGACCGGCTCGCCGTACTCCTCGACGACCGCGTACCCGAGCACACGTTCCGCTACGCCAACCTCGCCGTACGCGGCCGTCTCCTCGACCAGATCGTGGCGGAGCAGGTCCCGCGCGCGAAGGCGCTCGCACCCGACCTGGTGAGCTTCTGCGCCGGCGGCAACGACATCCTCCGGCCCGGCAGCGACCCCGACGACGTCGCCGAGCGCTTCGAGCGGGCCGTGGCCGACCTCGCCGGCGCTGTGGGCACCGTGATGGTGACCACCGGCTTCGACACGCGCACCATGCCCGTGCTGCGCCATCTGCGCGGCAAGATCGCGACGTACACGGCGCACGTACGGGCGGTCGCCGACCGGTACGGCTGCCCGGTGCTCGACCTGTGGTCGCTCAAGTCCATCCAGGACCGGCGCGCCTGGGACGGCGACCGGCTGCACCTCTCGCCCGAGGGGCACACCCGGGTGGCGCTGCGCGCCGCGCAGGTGCTCGGGCTCGACGTCCCGGCCGATCCGGACCAGGCGTGGCCGCCGATGGCGCCGCGCGGCGTGCTGGAGGTGCGCCGGGACAACATCCAGTGGGCGCGGGAGCACCTGGTGCCGTGGATCGGGCGCCGGCTGCGCGGGGAGTCCTCAGGTGATCACGTCGAGGCGAAGCGGCCCGATCTGCTGCCCTTGTGAGAGGGCGGCAGGTGCGCGGGGGACGCGTTCCAGAACGCCGCCCGCGAACACGTCGTACAGGGGCAGCGTCTCCAGGTGGACGTAGCCGATGTGGCAGTCGCAGACGGCGAGGGGGCAGGCACGCGGACGCAGTGCCTGCCGGTACGAGCCGTCGTAGAGGTTGCCGAGCTCGGCGCGCACGAAGTGGCAGCGGCGCACCGTGCCCTCGCCGTCCGACGAGATCACCGATTCGCCGGTCCGGCAGGGGAGACCGGCGGAGCGGTGCGGGTGGCGGCTGTACGGGAAGAGGGGGTCCAGGGCCGTCCAGTGCCCGGCCTCCTCGTCCGTGTAGGTGCGGCCCTCGGCCGCGTTGACCCACAGGTAGACCTCGGAGGGGAGCGCGGCGCGCAGCCTGCGCGCCTCCTCGAGGTGCTCGGGGAAGCCGACCACGCCGACGCTGAACCGCACGCCGCGGAGGGTCAGTTCGCGGCACTTGGCGAGGAAACGGTCGTACGGTGTCTGACCCGGGTGGTACGTGCACCACAGCGCGAGCGTGCCGAGATCGGCGCCTGCTTCGGTGAGCCAGTCGGTGCGGCAGCTGAGGTTGGTCTGGATGGCGACGCGCCGGACGTGCGGCATGCGGGACAGCTCGGTGAGGGCGCGGCGGTACCAGGAGCGGACCAGGCCCTCGCCCCACGGGGTGAGGAGCACCGAGAGGCGGTCGCCGTTCGTCTGCGCGGCAGCCCACCCGGTGAAGCGCTCCAGCGCGGCGCGGTCGGCGCGCAGCTGCTCGCGGCTGTCGCGGCGCTTGGCGAACGGGCAGTACGGACAGTCGTAGTCGCAGGAGGCGAGCGGGCCGCGGTAGAGGATCGTCAGGTCCACAGCCGGGCTCACTTCGGTTCGTACGCGGCCATGGCGGCCCGTACGGAGTCGGAGAAGAGCTCGGGGCCGAGCGCGTCGGAGTGCGCGACCGTCGGGGGACAGGCGGAGCAGGCCCTTCGGCGCGCTGTCGTCGAGCCAGCCGCGGGCGGCGAAGCGGCCGAGTTCGGCGGGGAAGTCGTCGGCCGGCGCCGTGCCGAACCGCTCGGCGTAGTCCGTCAGGCGCATGCCCCCGGCCTGGAGGAGCGACTGGAGCAGATGGCGACGGCGTGCCTCGTCGGCGTCGACGTACCGGCCCACCTCGGCACGGGAGAAGTCCTCGGTGGCGGTGTAGTCGTCGATGATCTTGCGGACCTCGCGCATGTCGACGGCGTAGTCGAAGGAGTAGTGGAGCGCGGAGGTGTACGAACGGGCTCCGCAGCCGAGGCCGATCATGCCGTCGGTCTGGCAGGCGTAGTCGTCGGCCGCCTGCTCCGGCGCGTCCGCGCGGCGGAACATGCGCATCGAGACCTGCTCGTAGCCGTGGGCGAGGAGGTGGTCCCGGCCCTGGCGGTAGAGGCGCAGGCGCTGGGCGTCCCAGGCGGCGTCGGCCTCGGCGCCGAGCCGGCCGAGCCCGGTGAGCGGGCGTACGTACAGGGGATAGAGGTAGAGCTCCTCGGGCCGCCAGGTCGAGCGCCGCGTCGAGCGAGGTGCGCCAGGTTTCGGCGGTCTGGCCCTCGATGCCGTAGATGAGGTCGATGTTGAGGACCGGGATGCGGGCGTCGCGGACGGCGGCGAGGGCCGTCTCGACGTCCGCGCGGCGCTGGGGGCGCACGGCCGCGCGGGCTTCGGAATCCACGAAGCTCTGGACGCCGAGTGCTGAGGCGGGTCGTGCCGCGGGCGGCGAGAACAGTGAGGCGGTCGGGGGTCGCGGTGGCCGGGGAGGCCTCGACGGACAGGGGTACGGCGCCGAGGTCCGCGCCCATCCGGTTCTCGGCGATGTCGCACAGCCGTTCGAGCTCGCCGGGGTCGAGGAAGGTGGGGGTGCCGCCGCCGAAGGCCGCGGCGGCGAAGTGGACGACGCCGTCACCGAGGGCGTCGCGGACGGCGGTCGCCTGCCGGTCGAGCGCGTCGAGGTAGCGGCCGGTCAGTTCACCGGGGGCGCCGATCCGGGTGAAGAGATTGCAGAAGCCGCAGCGGACCTCACAGAACGGTATGTGGAGGTAGAGGGAAAGGGCGTTCTTGGGTTCGTCCGCCCAGAGGCCGCGGAGGGAGGGGCGGTTCTCCAGCCCGCGGTAGGCCGTCTTGTGCGGGTAGGCGTAGACGTAGCTCTGGTAGGGGCGGGGCGTCGTGGTGCTCATCGGGTGGCCCCTTGGTCGAGAGTGAAGTGGGCGTAGGGGACGGTCCAGACGGTCTCGTGGCCGAGGCGGTGGCCGGTGTAGCCGTCGTCGCCGTACGCCGTTCCGTGGTCGGAACAGACGATGGCGAAGCAGGGGCGGCGGCTGCTCGCGGCGGCGAACAGGCGGCCGATGTGCCGGTCGACGTACTCCAGGGCCGCCGCGTGGGTGGCGCGCGAGTCACCCGCCTCGCGGGTGGCGCCGGGCAGGTGGAACCAGTTCGGCTGGTGCAGCGCGGAGACGTTGACGAACAGGAACAGCCGCTGGTCCGCCGGGAGCCCGGCGACGACCTGCTCGGCCCGGCCGACCTGCTCCTCGAAGGACGTGGGCGACGCCACACCGAACTCCGGCTCCCAGTGGCTCTCCTGGAACATCCCCGGCAGCACCGAGCCGAGCGGTCCCTGCCGGTTGAAGAAGCCGACACCGCCGATGCACACCGTGCGGTAGCCGGCGTCCGCGAGGCCGGAGACGAGGTCGGGGGCGTCGAAGACGAAGGTGCGCTCCGCGGTGGTCTCGCTGCCCGTGAAACGCGCGGCGAACAGCCGGGGGTGGGGCCCCGGCGCGGCGGGCGTGGGCAGGAAGCCCGCGAAGATCGCCTGGTGCGAGGCGTAGGTGAAGCTGCCGGGCGCGTGCCGCTTCTCCCACGCGCCGCCGGGCAGATGGGCGGCCAGGTTCGGTATGCGGCCGGCGGCGGCGAGCTCGGCGGCGACGTCGAGGCGGAGGGTGTCGAGGGTGACGAGCAGCAGATCGTGGCTGCCGACGATCTCGTTCATGTCAGGCGATCGCATGATGGTTCCTTGTCGTGCGCTGTACGAGGGGAGGTACGGCGCGTTGTACGGCGGCGACCTGCGCCGCGTAGGTGTCCAGGCCCTCGGCGCCGCTGCCGGGCAGCCCGGTGAGGCGCGGCAGCAGATCGCCGAACGCGTTGACCTCGCCGACGGTGAAGCGGCGCCAGCCGACGGCCGAGCAGCAGATCGACACCCACACAGAGGGTGCGCGGGAAGCAGGCCGCTGCCCGCTCGCACACCTCCACGGCCTCCTCCCAGCTGCCGCCCGCCGCGGTCATGGCGGCGCGGGCCTCGTCGAGGTCCCCGCGCGCGCCGCCGAGATGGAGGTTGGTCATGGGGGAGCGGCTGGTCCGTACGACGGCGTGCGTGGCCCTGCCGCCGACCACGACGACCCGCAGGTCGGCGGCCCGGCCCCGCTGGGCGGCCTTGGGCATCCAGCGTTCGATGTGGAGGCGTCCGGTGCGAGCGCGTCCACGATCGCCGCGATCTCGCCTTCGGCCGTACAGCGGCGTACCCGCAGGGAGTTGAAGAGCCGTCCCTGCGGATCGCGCTCCACGGAGGTGGTGGCCCGCACCCGGCCGGGGCCCGCTGTCTCGACGGCCAGCACGCCGGAGGCCGACGAGCCGTGCGCGAGCTTGACGAAGGCACGCGGCATGCGGTGCGCGCGCAGCAGCTCACGTACGTCCGGCCAGCCGCGTACGCCCGGTGCCGTGGCCCCGGAGGTGGGCGAAGGCGGCACGGGAACGCCCGCGCCGTGCAGCACGGCATGGCACAGCCGCTTGTCGAACAGCACCGCCAGCTCGTCGGGGTCGTCGAGCAGGGTGCAGCCCGCCGCAGCCCGGCCCACTTCCCGTACGGCCCCGGTGAACCGCTCGTACCAGCGCGCCGATCCCTCCACCCGGGTGCCGTCGCCGACGCCCCGCAGCAGCCGCTCGACCTCGGGGTCCTCGCCGGGCGAGTCGATCCGTACGTCTCGCCGGGGCGGAAAGCGGCTCCGTTCGTGAGCACGTCCAGCCAGGGGACGACGCGTGCGGCGGGGAGCCCGGCGGCGGTCACGGCGTCCCGGAACAGCGCGACGCGGCGGTTGGCGGGGTTGCCGACGACCGCGAAGCGCGCCGGCGGTTGTTTCCGTTACTCGTCGACGGCGACATAGCGGGGTTCGTCGTCCTCGGGGTCCCAGTAGTCGGGCCCGTCGAGGTTCAGCCGCACGCCGTGCGGCTCGAGCGTCTTGCGCAGGCGCTGCTGGAGGGGCTCGGTGATGTAGTGGTGGTGCAGGTCCAGTGCGCTCAGGTGCGTGAGCGGCTGGCCGTCGAGCAGGGCCTGCGCGCCGGTGTCGCCGAGGGTGCCCATCGACAGGGCCAGTGAGTCCAGTCGGGCGACGACGGGCGCGGCCGCCTCGGCTGCCGCGATCTCGTCCTGGATCTCGCTGTTCTGTACGCCGAGGTGACGCAGCGCGAGGAAGGGCGCCGCCGGACAGCAGGGGCACGAGGTCGGCGACGGTCGCGTCGCCGCCGTAGTGCGTGACACCCAGCCACAGCTCCAGGCGCTCCAGAGCCGGCAGGCGGGAGGCGCCGACGGCCCGGACGACGGAGCCGGGCAGGCCGCCGGATTCGAAACGCAGCACCTTCAGCGCGTCGTGGCGGACCGGCCGCAGAGCCAGCGTGTCCGTGTCGGAGAGCGACTCACCGCAGCCGCGCACCACCAGCTCCTCGAGCCGCGGGAATGCCTCAAGACACGGGGTGACGTCGGTCAGCTCCAGCCAGGACACCTCGCACTCCTCGCTTGTGGCGTCGGCGAGGAAGAGGCCGCGAAGCGCCGGGAAGCGGTCCGCGTCCGCGAGGATCCGGTCCAGGGAGGGACGCAGGGGCTCGTACTCGTCGTGCCACCACGGGCCGATCACCAGCGCCCGCACCCGCGCGCAGTCGACGGAGTCGAGGAAGCGGCGCCACAGCTCGGTGAACGGAGTGTCCTCGTTGCACAGACAGTCCAGGCGCCAGGCCACGGAGTCCGCGGGCGGAAGGGGCGGGGCCTGCGGTTCACCGGGTTCGGGGAGCGTGAAGACGGGGAGCCCGTGGAAGTTCTCGGGGTGCTCGATGCCGGCCATGTCCGGTCACTCCGCCACGGCGGTGTAGCGGCCCTCGGCGCCGCGGTTGTCCCACGGCTCCAGACGGTCCGACAGGTCGACACTCACGCCGTGGGGCTCCAGGGCCCCGGCCACCCGCTGCTCCATTTCCTCGGAGAGGAAGTGGTGGTGCAGATCGAGGTGTTCGAGGTGGGTGAGCGGCTGGCCTTCGAGCAGCGCGGCGGCGCCCTCGTCACCGAGGGTTCCGTTCGACAGGTCGAGGGTGTCCAGCCGGGCGACGACGGGGGCCGACGCGACAGCCGCGGCGATCTCGTTCTGGATCTCGCTGTTGCGCAGCCCGAGGTGGCGCAGCCCCGGGAAGAGGGTGCCGGAGAGCAGCGGCGCGAGGTCGGTGATCTCGGTGTCACCGCCGTACTCGGAGACGCCGAGCCACAGGTCCAGGTGGTCCAGCGAGGGCAGTTCGCTCTCGGTGACGCCGCGCACGACCTGCGCCGGCAGGCCGCCCGACTCGAGGACGAGCGAGCGCAGCCGCTCGTGCCGCACCGGCGGGAAACGGAGGCCCTGGCCACCGCGCACGCCGAGTTCCAGCAGACGGGGGAAGGTGCTCAGCAGGCCCGTGACGTCGGACTGTTCGATCCAGGAGATCTCGGCCTCCTCCTGGGTCAGGTCACCGACGAAGACGGCCTCCAGGGAGGTGAGCCGGTCGGCCGCGGCGATGACCAGGTTGACGGGGTAGCTCGAATCCTCCTCGTACGTCTCGCCCCACTGACCGATGATCAGTGCGCGTACCCCCGTGGGATCGACGGTCTTCAGGAACTCGCCGAACCTTTCCTCCCACGACTCGTCCTCGTCCTCGAACGGGTCCACGGAGATGCGCCACGCCGCGGCGTCCGCGGCGGGCAACGGCGCCGGGAGGCCGGGACGGAAGTCGACGGCCGGGAGGCCGAGCAGTTCCTGCAGATGGTCCACACCGGACATGGCCCTGGTCTCCTGACGCTGTTGGCACTGTGCGAGCGACTGACGTGCGAAAGGTTTATCAAGCGGCACTGACAATCCCGCGAGCGGGTCCGTTTCCGCAGGTCAGCAGCGATTGTCAGACCCGGGCCGTAGCGTTTTCCACGTGGTCGGCACAGGGTGTGCGGCCCGGGAGGGGAGACAGCCATGTACCGGCAAGGGGACGTACTGATCGTGCCGTTGGACGAGTCGGCGGTGCCGGCACACCTGGCGGACGCCACCGGCGAACGACGCGACGCGCGTGGCCGGCTGGTGCTCGCGCTGGGCGAAGTCACCGGGCACGCGCACGCGGTGCAGGGACCCGGCAGGCTGCTGCGGGAGGCGGGTCCCCTCGACCCGATGCTGCTCCATCTGCCCGAGGGCGGACGGGTCGTGCACGAGGAGCACGCGGCGATACCGCTGCCCAAGGGCTGGTACCGGGTGGTGCGCCAGCGCGAGTACGTACCGGGGTCTCCGCATCGTCGCGGACTGAGCGACGCGGACCAGGGACACGGGACCACGGGCCAGGGATCAGGGGACAGGGAATTCGATGCAGCATGTGAACACTTGGCGGGCCGTCGCGGCGCGACCGGCGCGGCGGACCGCGCGGCCGCGGAGGAGGGCGTGCGGCTCGCCTACCGCACGGCGGGACTGGCGGAGCCGGAGCGGATCGTCTGGGCCGCCTCGCCCAAGGCGGCGGTCGAGGCCGTCGAACGGCTCACGGGTGCCGGACGTTCGGTGCGCGACGGGGTGCGCACCGGGCCGTGGGCCGAGGAGCGGCGACGCCTGCACGACGCGTTGGGGCCGGCGGGCTGGGCCGGACTGTGGTCCGCCACCGGTGCCCAGCTGTGGGACACCACCAGGGAACTGGCCGAGCGGATACGGGCCGGAGTCGTCGCCGAGCTCATGGAGCGGCCGGAGGACGAGTTCGACGTAAGGCTGGTCCTGCTCGACGCGGTGCTCGGCCAGCACGACGCCGCCTGGCTCGCGGCGTTCGACGGCCGGGGCGACCGGCTCGCGGGGCTGGCGCAGGTGGCCAGGCACGCGGGCTGGTGGTGGCCGTACGAGAACGCCGTGGTGATCAGCGAACGGCCGGTGGAGCTCCACCGTGACGAGGCCGGACGGCTCGACCGGGGCGACGGCCCCGCCCTGGCCTTCCCCGACGGGTTCGCGCTGTACGCCTGGCGCGGCATGCCCGTACCGGCGGCGTTCCTCGACGAGTTGACGTCGTTGACGCCCGCGCGCATCCGGGCCGAGGAGAACGCCGAGCTGCGGCGCGTGATGCTGGAGCACTACGGCTACGACCGCTACCTCACCGAGTCGGACGCCCAGCCCGTCCACCGCGACGAGACCGGCGTCCTGTGGCGCATAGCCCTGCAGGGCGACGAGGACGTGGTGATGGTCGAGGTGGTCAACTCCACCCCCGAGCCTGACGGCACGCATCGTACGTACTGGCTGCGCGTGCCGCCCAGGACGAGGACGGCGAAGGAAGGGGTGGCCTGGACGTTCGGTCTCGGCCAGGAGGCGTACGAACCGGTGCGTCAGACCTGAGAAAAGCCCACGCGGGCTCCTGAAGCTCCAAGGGTTCCTTGGGTTCCAAGGGCTTCAGGGGGCCGGGAGACCTAGGGGGAGAGGAGGTCGCCCGGTCCGATCAGATCCGTGTTGCCCTCCGTCGTGCAGGCGTGGGCGCCTGCCCGGGCGCCCAGGCGGGCGCACTCCTCCAGGCCCCGGCCGGTGAGGCGCCCGTACAGCAATCCGCTGCGTGACGCGTCCCCGGCGCCGTTGGAGTCCACCACCGGGCCGGGCGGCACGGTCGCGGGGATGGGGTGCGGGGTGCGGCTGCCGTCCCGCGTCAGCAGGTACGAGCCGTCTGCGCCGGCCGTGGCCACCACGGCCTGGGCGCGGCCCTCGCGCAGGATGTCCCGCATCACGGAGGCGAACCGTTCGCCGGCGCCCGCCGCGCCGAGGAACACCAGGTCGCAGCGGAGGGCGAACTCCCTGTGGTGGTCGGCGAGTCCGTCCCCGTCGTGCAGATCGGTCGAGACCGGGACGCCGAGCTCCTGGATGTCGTCGAGCAGGTGCCGGGCGAAGTTCATGACGGACAGGTGGACCGCAACCCCTTCCGGCTCCGTTGGGCACGGTATGGCTGGTACGGAGAGGTGACAGGGCTGGAGTGGCGCGATCGGTCCGGTGGCGACCGGTGCTGAGATGGCCCTCCTACCTCTGGAAGGACCACCTCCATGCCCGTACGTACGGCATCCACGGCATCCACGGCATTCACGGCGCCCTCGTCCCCCTCGCTCCCGCCGTTCCTCCCGTCGGTCGCGGCCCGAACCCTCACCGCCGCCGTGCTCACCGGCGCGCTGCTGATCGGCGCGCCACGCCCGCCCTGGCGCGCCGCAGTCCGCCCCCGGAACAGCCCTCCCGGCAGCCGCGCCCGCTGCTGCCGCCACCACCGTCTCCGTGAGCGGTGAAGGCAGAGCCTCGGCCGCCCCCGACACGACTGTCCTCACCGCCGGGGTCGAGGCGACGGAACCCACCGCGAAGCGGGCGCTGGCCGCCCAGTCCACGGCCGCCGACGCGCTGCTCGCCGCCGTACGCGAGCAGCACCATCGACGACAGCGACGTACGGACGCGAGAGCCTCTCCCTGAACGCCGTCCACGAGCACACCGACCGGGCCTCGAAGCTGATCGGCTACCAGGCGGGCCAGTCCTTCTCCATCAAGATCCGGGACATCGGCGACCGGCTCGGTCATGGAGGCCGTGACCGACGCGACGGGTGACGCGGGCCGGATCAACGGCGTCGCCTTCGACGTGGCCGACCCGTCCGCCCTGCGCGCCAGGGCCCGCGAGGCCGCGCACGCCGAAGCGCGGTCGAAGGCCGAGCAGTACGCGCGGCTCAGCGGCCACAGGCTGGGGCGGCTCGTCTCGCTGACGGAGACGGAAGGCGGGACGCACCGCCCGCTGGACGTGCCCGCCGCGGCGTTCAGTGAGGGCAAAGTGCCGGTGGCGCCCGGTGAGGTCCAGGAAGAGGTGACCGTCACCGCGGTGTACGAACTGGAGTGACGCGTCCGGTACTTCAGCGGTCCGGTACTTCAGCGGGCGGCGGCCGCCAGCGCCGCGCGGTCGATGCCCAGCTCGCGCTCCAGCGCGGTCGTCGGTCCACTCCAGCATGGCGCTGCGGGACAGGGACCCCGCGTACGACGTCATCTGAACGGCGAGGCCGTCCAGCAGGGCCGTCAGCCGCCAGGCCGCGGACGCGGGGTCCTCGCACCGGAACTCACCGGCCCGGACGCCCTCCGTGATGACCTCGGCCAGCGCCGCCTTCCACTGCTGGTCGAGGTCACGGGCCACCTCGCGGAGCGCCGGCTCGCGCAGCGAGGCCGCCCAGCCCTCGATCCACAGCTTCCACCCCTTGGCCTGCCCGGTCGGCGCGTACCAGCGGACCGCGGCGCGCAGTCTGCGGACGGCGCTGGTACGACGGCCGAGCAGCTTGCGCAGCTGTGCGAGATCACCCTCGGCGGCGTACGTGAAAGCGGCCGCGACGAGCTTCTCCTTGGTCGAGAAGTGGTAGAGGACCAGCGCGTTGCTCACCGAGAGGGCCGAGGCGACATCGGCGATGCGGACGGCGCTCACACCCCGTGCCTCGATCTGCTCGACCGCGGCGCGCAGCATCTCTTCGCGCCGTTCCTCCACGCTCAACCGGACTCTTGCCACGCGACAACCCTACACACGGACCACCTGACCAGGCCGGTCACCGGGGGTGCCGCCGAACCCTTGACAGTGCGCTGTGGCGCAGGCCACGGTCACCTCTACTGACTGTCCATTCAGTCAGTGTGAAGTGCCGCGCCTGTACGCACTCCCCGTACCGCCGTAGGAGTCAGCCCCGTGACCCAAGCACCTCCCTCCCGGTCAGCGGCAGCGACAGCAGCGACAGGGACGGCAGCAGGGACCACCGCCGAAGCGCCCGGCCTCTCCGAGGGCTGGGGCGAACAACGCGGCAGGCTCCGCAAGGACCTGCGCCGCCTCGACGTCCTCTTCTTCCTCATATGCACGCTGGTCGGCCTCGACACCATCGGCTCGGTGGCGGCGCAGGGCCCCCAGGGCCTGACCTGGATGGCGATCCTCGCGGTCGCCTTCTTCCTCCCGTACGGGCTGCTCGTCGCCGAACTCGGTTCCGCCTTCCCGGTGCAGGGCGGCCCGTACGTCTGGACGCGGCTCGCCTCCGGGCGGCTCACCGCCGGGCTCAACCAGATCCTCTACTGGATCTCCAACCCCGTCTGGGTGGGCGGCAGCCTGTGCATCATCACCTTCCCCAGCCTGTGTTCCTGGTGATCGGGCTGGTCTTCTACGCGCTGGGCGCGAGGACGCGGCGCTCCAAGGGATGAACGATCCGGCGACGGGATAGCGTGCGCGGCATGGGAGACGCGTACGTGTGGGTGGCCGACCTGGACGCCCGGCCGGAGGAGGCCGCCGTGCTCGCCGGCCGGGTCATGGACTGGCTGGAGCACCGGGGCATCGTCCGGGGCGAGCTGACGAACTGCCTGCCCGGCGACGAACTCGGCAGGCCACCGGGACCGCACGCCGTGCACGCCGTCACCGAGGACGCGGTGGCGGCGGGCGCGGCGTGCGGCGTGGTCATGGAGATCGAGCGCCGTGTGTACGCGTGCGCCGACCCCTGGACGGCCACCTGCCCGCACTGCGGTGCCAGGACCGAGCACTCGGACAGCGGCCCCGACATGTGGACGCACGCATGGGCCCCGCTGCTCGACGCCCTGTACGCCTGGTTCGGCGGTACGGGCCCGGGCAGCGGGGCCTGTGTGCGCTGCGGTGAGCGGGCCGACTTCCTCGCGTGGCAGGTGGATCCGCCGGTCGCGGTCGCCCACTTGGGGCTGGTGCTGTGGAACTGGCCGCCGCCGGCAGGGCCGTTCCTGGCGGAGCTCTCCGAGGTGCTGGGCGGACACCGGCTGGTGACCGCGAGGACCACGGTCTGAGGAGCACGGTCTGAGGACCACGGTCCGGCGAACCGCTGCCGGACCCTGCGGTGATGGAGGAGCGGGGCGGAGCAGGCTCCGCCGGATACGCGTTGCACGGTGGCGGCCGAGGTTCGCCTGTACACCTGCTTGCCGAGCCACTGCCCGCCGTCCAGCGTCAGGCACTCGCCCGTCAGGTACGACGCCCGCTCACCCAGCAGGAACAGCGACGCGTCCGCGATCTCCGCCGGGTCCGCGAAGCGGCCGGCCGGAACGGTCGCGAATACCCCGGCCCGTGCCTCGTCCGTGGCCCACAGCGCGGCGCCCGCGCCCGCTGTTTCCGTCGGTCCCGGGGCGATGCAGTTCAGCCGGATGCCGAGCGGGGCGAGTTCGACGGCCGGCGTACGCGTCATGGCGAGCACACCGGCCTTGGCGGCGGCCGAATGGACCGTTCCCGGGTGCCCGTGCCAGGCGTACGTCGCGATCACCGAGGGCACCGAACCGCCGTTCCCCTGTTCGCGCAGCTGCCGGGCCACGGCGCGCGTGCAGGAGTAGGAGCCGTTGAGGACGATGTCGACGACCGCGCGCCAGCCGTTCGGGCTGATGTCGATGCCGGATGCGACGAAGTTCCCCGCGGCGTTGTTCACCAGACCGTCGAGCCGGCCGAAGCGGTCCGTGGCCGCCGCCACGAGGGCGTCGACGGCCGCCGGGTCCCGTACGTCCGTCGGCACGGCGAGGGCGCGGCCGCCCTCCTCCTCGACCAGGGCGGCCGTCTCCTCCAGCTTCCGGGGTGTACGCCCCGCCACGACGACCCGGGCGTCCGCCGCGCCCAGTGCGAGGGCGATCGCACGGCCGATGCCGCTGCCGCCGCCCGTCACCACGTACGTACGTCCCGCGAACGCGGAACTCCCGCCTCGTGCCGTGTCGTTCATCGCCTGCCCGTGCGCATCGAGGGCGATCGCGCGCCCGGGCCGGGACCAGCAGGGGGTTGGACTTCGAGCTCGGACAGGTTCGGG
>RHMC01000098.1 GCA_003719395.1 Streptomyces altiplanensis | reverse complement strand
CAGGTAGGCGCGCGGCGCCGGGTAGCCGTAGCGCCGCGGGCGGAGGAGGGCGCGCGGGAGCCTGCGCTCGCGGTCGTAGAACGGGCGGGCGTTGGCGCGCAGCCACATGGAGACCGGGTCGTACGCGTCGGACATCGCGACGGTGGAGACGGGCAGCCCCTCGGGGACCGCGCCGACCGACTGCTGCATCATCGCGCGCACCGCGTCGACGGACTGCGGGCTCGTGTCGTAGAGGTCGAGTCCGACGGCCAGGTACGGCGCCCCGAGCGCCGGCTGCACCCAGGCGCGGCGCAGGGTGCGGACCGCGGGCGTACGGTGGGCGTTCTGCGTGAGCAGGGCGTAGAACTGGGGGATCTCGACGGCGGGTTCGACATCCGCAGCGGTCCGGCGGGCATCCGGTCGAGCCCCGTGGCGATACGCCGCAGATCGAGCCACGGGATGCCGACGCCGCCGCCGGGAGCGTGCGGGTTCAGCCAGATGCCCCAGCGGTCGGGGAAGAGCGCGCGGGCGACGTCCTGGCCCGTGACCACTTCGTACGCCCGGCTCCAGCCGCTCGCGGCGAGCTCCTGGGCGGAGGTGACGCACGGCGCGTAACCGAGTCCGTCGACCTCCATGTTTCCGTACTGGGCGTCGGGGGAGCCCGCCTGGCCGTGCCAGAGCAGCATCCAGACCCGGCCCCCGGCCGGGTCGGCGAGGGCGCGCAGCAGCGCCTCGTACGCGTCGTACCGCCCGGGTGTCACCTGGCGCAGCATGTGCTCGACCTGCCCGGCCGCCGCAGTGCCTGACGCGCTCACCCTGGGTCCCGCCCCTCTTCGATCCACCGTGTTGCACCAGCTTAAGCGGCAGCACCGACACAGAGCACGAGTCAGGCGCGCGTGTAGAAGGGCCGCACCTTCTCCAGCATCCAGCCCGCGACCGGGTCCTGCGCCACGTCCAGCAGGAGCAGGTTGACCGGCCAGGGCACCTGGACCCGGCCGAGCGCCCGGCCGAGCGCGTCCATCGGGGCGTTCGGGTCGGCGCCCTCCCAGGACGCCAGCTGTACGCCGACGAACAGCGTCGGGGACTCGCCCTCGATACTGGCGAGCGCCCGGCGGGCGGTCACCACCACACCGCTCTCCTCGAACTCACCGGCCGCGGCGGAGAGGAAGTCGACCGGCTCCTCCTGCCAGTCCGGCTCGAAGAGCCGCACCCTGCCCCCGGTGGCCGGCCCGTCCAGCGGCGTACGGCCGGCCCGGCAGAGCTCGGCGACGGCGGGCGGCGGCAGCGGCACGCCGACCGCGCCGTCCGGGTTCACGGCGATGCCGAGCTGCGGGGGCAGGCCGCGGGCGAACTCGCGGGCCGGCGCACGGCGAAGGACATGTGGGGTCCGGCGCACCGGCGCAGCTGCTCCTCGGAGCTGTACACGGGGACGTACGCCTCGCCGTGGAGGTCCAGGGTGGGCAGGTCGAGGTTCGGGGAGTCGGGCCCGCCGCCGTTCGGCAGCGGTACCCACACCTGGCTGCGCCCAGCTCCTCGACGATGCGGGCGCCCGCGGCGGGGGCGCCGAGCGAGGCGGCCAGCACCTCTTCGAGCTCGTTGCCGGGCCAGCCGCCTCCGCCGTGCGGGTGGGCGGGCAGGGGGATGTCTGGGTAGTCCACGGGCACGACCCTAACGCGGCGCCGGCGGTGCCCCGCGGGGCTGTTCCCCTAACCGGAGCCGCGTCCCGGCCGGGAAGCCGATCCCCGTCAGCGCCCCCGCCGCGTCCCGGTCCAGCAACACCGCCGACGCGCACCCGGCCGGGAGCCTGCCGTCCTCCGCGTCCCGGACCAGCCGGCCCACCGCCCGCCGGTGCCGGGCGAACGCGTAGCCCGAGACCCCGCGGCCCCGCTCCTCCTGACCGGCCCGCGCCACCTGCTCGTCACGTCGAGCAGCACCAGGTGCAGGGCGACGCCCCGCCGGCGGGCGTCGCGCGCCAGCCAGCGCCGCACCCAGGCGAGCGTGCCGCAGTCGTGGACCACGACGCTCTCGCCGGACCGCAGGGCGCGCCGCAGCCCGGCGTAGTGAGCGGCCCGTACGAGGGGGCGGTAGAGCGCGTACGGCAGCAGGCGCGGCATGCGCGCCTCCCACCGCTCGCGGACGTCCTGCGAGTCGATGCGGTGCGCCCCCTCCGTCGCCGTACGCCGGATGAGGGTGCTCTTGCCGCTGCCGGGCAGCCCTGAGACGACCACGACGTCGCCGGCCGCGAAGGCCAGCGTCCGCGGGCTGCGCCCGGCCCGCTCGCGCAGGTCGCGGACGTGGGCACCGGCCGGCGGGCGCTCTCCCCGGCCTGCACGCCCTGCGGTGCGGGCACCGCGCCGTGCGTGGTGCCCGCGGTCGTCACGTACGCACCGGGCCGCTGCAACGTCATCGCACTCCCCCTGTCAGGTGTCCCCGCCCTTTTCCCCACCCTTGCCCAAGAAGTGTAAAGAAAAGGTAATGCGTCACAAGTGATTTGCGTCTGTGTCGAGGTGCCGCCCGGCCGTCCCGCCGGCGGAGGATGCGTGCAATGATGTGCGCGCCAACTCCATACCGGCCGCTTGAATCCGCGCGGGAGAGTCCGAAGCACGCAGAAGCACTCCAGGAGTGCCCGGTGCCCAGGACGCCGAAGGAGCAAGTCCCTCCCTTGAATCTCTCAGGCCCCGTACCGCGCGGGCGAGGCATATCTGAAAAGCGGGCCGCCGTGTCGCGGCTCCACCCAAGGTGCAAGCCGGGACTCTCTCGGTGAACCTCTCAGGTTCCGATGACAGATGGGGAGGATTGTCCTCACCTGTCATGCCCTGCCCTGGGAGTCCCACACATGAGCAATGCCCCCCGTCACACCGCCCTCGACGCAACTCATCGTTCGCTGGGCGCGACCATGACCGACTTCGCGGGCTGGGACATGCCGCTGCGGTACGCCAGCGAGCGCGACGAGCACAACGCCGTACGGACCCGCGCGGCCTCTTCGACCTCTCCCACATGGGCGAGATCACCGTCACCGGCCCCCAGGCCGTGAACGCCCTCGACTACGCGCTCGTCGGCAACATCGGCACGATCGGCCTCGGCCGCGCCCGCTACACCATGATCTGCCAGGAGGACGGCGGGATCCTCGACGACCTGATCGTGTACCGGCTGGCCGAAACCGAGTACATGGTGGTGGCCAACGCCGGGAATGCCCAGACCGTCCTCGACGCGATCACCGGGCGGGCGGCCGGATTCGACGCCGTCGTACGGGACGACCGTGACGCGTACGCCCTGATCGCCGTCCAGGGCCCCGAGTCCCCCGGGATCCTGAAGTCCGTCACCGACGCCGACCTCGACGGCCTGAAGTACTACGCCGGTCTGCCCGGCACCGTCGCCGGTGTCCCCGCCCTCATCGCCCGTACCGGCTACACCGGCGAGGACGGTTTCGAGCTGTTCGTGGCCCCGGCCGACGCCGAGAAGCTGTGGCAGGCACTGACGGACGCGGGCAAGGACGCCGGTCTCGTCCCCGCCGGCCTCTCCTGCCGCGACACGCTGCGCCTCGAAGCGGGCATGCCGCTGTACGGGCACGAGCTGACCACCGCGCTGACCCCCTTCGACGCGGGGCTGGGCCGGGTCGTGAAGTTCGAGAAGGAGGGCGACTTCGTCGGCCGCGCCGCGCTCGAGGCCGCCGCGAGCTCGCCGAGACCGCGCCCGCGCGCAAGCTGGTCGGCCTGGTCGCCGAGGGCCGCCGCGTCCCGCGCGCCGGTTTCCCCGTGGTCGCCGACGGCAAGGTCATCGGCGAGGTCACCTCGGGCGCCCCGTCCCCGACGCTCGGCAGGCCGATCGCCATGGCGTACGTCGACGCCGCGCGACGCGCGCCCGGCACCTCCGGCGTCGGCGTCGACATCCGCGGTACGCATGAGCCGTACGAGGTCGTCGCGCTGCCGTTCTACAAGCGTCAGAAGTGACCCCCCGCACAACCTCCCCGTTCACCAGCACTCCCCCGCGTACAGGAGAATTCAGGTCATGAGCAACCCCCAGCAGCTGCGTTACAGCAAGGAGCACGAGTGGCTGTCGACCGCCGAGGACGGCGTCGCGACGGTCGGTATCACGGAGTTCGCGGCCAACGCGCTCGGTGACGTCGTCTACGCCCAGCTCCCGGAGGCCGGCGACACGGTGACCGCGGGCGAGACCTGCGGCGAGCTGGAGTCGACCAAGTCGGTCAGCGACCTGTACTCCCCGGTGACCGGTGAGGTCGTCGAGTCCAACCAGGACGTCGTGGACGACCCGTCGCTGGTGAATTCCGCCCCCTTCGAGGGCGGCTGGCTCTTCAAGGTGCGCGTCGCGGAGGAGCCGGCCGACCTGCTCTCCGCCGACGAGTACAACGCCTTCTCCTCCGGCAACTAAGACCTCGAACGGGACCGTGATGACGCTTCTCAACACTCCCCTCCATGAGCTCGACCCGGACGTCGCCGCCGCCGTCGACGCCGAGCTGCTCCGCCAGCAGTCCACCCTCGAAATGATCGCCTCGGAGAACTTCGCTCCGGTCGCGGTCATGGAGGCCCAGGGCTCCGTCCTCACCAACAAGTACGCCGAGGGCTACCCGGGCCGCCGCTACTACGGCGGCTGCGAGCACGTCGACGTGGTCGAGCAGATCGCGATCGACCGCATCAAGGCGCTCTTCGGCGCCGAGCACGCGAACGTGCAGCCGCACTCGGGCGCCCAGGCCAACGCGGCGGCGATGTTCGCGCTGCTGAAGCCCGGCGACACGATCATGGGCCTGAACCTGGCCCACGGCGGTCACCTGACCCACGGCATGAAGATCAACTTCTCCGGCAAGCTCTACGACGTGGTCGCGTACCACGTGGACGACGCCACCGGAGAGGTCGACATGGCCGAGGTCGAGCGCCTCGCCAAGGAGTCCAAGCCGAAGCTGATCGTGGCCGGCTGGTCCGCGTACCCGCGTCAGCTGGACTTCGCCGCCTTCCGCCGCATCGCGGACGAGGTCGGCGCGTTCCTCATGGTCGACATGGCGCACTTCGCCGGTCTGGTCGCCGCGGGCCTGCACCCCAACCCGGTGCCGCACGCCCACGTCGTCACCACGACCACGCACAAGACCCTCGGCGGCCCGCGCGGCGGAGTCATCCTCTCCACCGCCGAGCTCGCCAAGAAGATCAACTCGGCGGTCTTCCCCGGTCAGCAGGGCGGCCCGCTGGAGCACGTCATCGCCGCCAAGGCCGTGTCCTTCAAGGTGGCCGCGAGCGAGGAGTTCAAGGAGCGCCAGCAGCGCACCCTGGACGGCGCCCGCGTCCTGGCCGAGCGTCTGGTGCAGCCCGACGTCACCGAGCACGGCGTGTCCGTCCTCACCGGCGGCACGGACGTCCACCTGGTCCTCGTCGACCTGCGGAACTCCGAGCTCGACGGCCAGCAGGCCGAGGACCGTCTCCACGGTCTCGGCATCACGGTCAACCGCAACGCCATCCCGAACGACCCCCGGCCCCCGATGGTCACCTCGGGTCTGCGGATCGGTACGCCGGCCCTGGCCACCCGCGGTTTCCAGGCCGAGGACTTCGCCGAGGTCGCGGACATCATCGCCGAGGCGCTGAAGCCGTCGTACGACGCCGAGGCCCTGTCCGCCCGGGTGACCGCCCTGGCCGGCAAGCACCCGCTTTACCCTGGTCTGAAGTAGTTACGTACGACACGGACTGAAATCCGGGGCACCGCGCACACTGAACAGTGAGTGCGGTGCCCCGCACCTTGTACCCGCCATTGATCATCTGCACCACCCCCGGCAGACAACGGCGTCTACCCACCCTTAGGAGTCCCCCGTGGCCATCTCGGTCTTCGACCTGTTCTCGATCGGCATCGGACCCTCCAGCTCTCATACGGTCGGGCCGATGCGCGCCGCCCGGCTCTTCGCGGGGCGCCTCAAGAACGACGGCCTGATGGCCCACACCACCTCGATACGCGCCGAGCTGTTCGGCTCGCTCGGGGCGACCGGTCACGGCCACGGCACCCCGAAGGCCGTGCTGCTCGGCCTGGAGGGGAACTCCCCGCGCACGGTCGACGTCGAGACCGCCGACGACCGGGTCGAGCGGATCAAGGCGGACCGGCGCATCAATCTGCTCGGTGCGCACGAGATCGGCTTCGACTTCGACGAGGACCTGGTCCTGCACCGCCGCAAGGCCCTCCCGTACCACGCCAACGGCATGACCCTGTGGGCGTACGACGCCCAGGGCGCGCCGCTGCTGGAGAAGACGTACTACTCGGTGGGCGGCGGTTTCGTCGTCGACGAGGACGCGGTCGGCGAGGACCGGATCAAGCTCGACGACACCGTGCTGAAGTACCCCTTCCGCACCGGTGACGAGCTGCTGCGCCTGGCCGGGGAGACCGGCCTGTCGATCTCCGCCCTGATGCTGGAGAACGAGAAGGCCTGGCGGACGGAGCCCGAGATCCGCGAGGGGCTGCTGGAGATCTGGCGGGCCATGCAGGACTGTGTCGCGCGCGGCATGTCCCAGGAGGGCATCCTGCCCGGCGGCCTGAAGGTGCGCCGGCGCGCCGCGAACACCGCCCGCAAGCTGCGCTCCGAGGGCGACCCGCTGGCCCTGGCGATGGAGTGGATCACGCTCTACGCGATGGCGGTCAACGAGGAGAACGCCGCGGGCGGCCGCGTCGTCACCGCCCCGACGAACGGCGCCGCCGGCATCATCCCGGCCGTCCTGCACTACTACATGAACTTCGTACCGGGCGCGGACGAGGAGGGCGTGGTCCGCTTCCTGCTCTCCGCGGGCGCGATCGGCATGCTCTTCAAGGAGAACGCCTCGATCTCCGGCGCCGAGGTCGGCTGCCAGGGCGAGGTCGGCTCCGCCTGCTCGATGGCGGCCGGCGCGCTGGCCGAGGTCCTCGGCGGCACCCCCGAGCAGGTCGAGAACGCGGCCGAGATCGGCATGGAGCACAACCTGGGCCTGACCTGCGACCCGGTCGGCGGCCTGGTCCAGATCCCGTGCATCGAGCGCAACGGCATGGCGGCGGTCAAGGCCGTCACGGCGGCGAAGATGGCGATGCGGGGCGACGGCAGCCACAAGGTCTCCCTGGACAAGGTCATCAAGACCATGAAGGAGACCGGCGCGGACATGTCGGTGAAGTACAAGGAGACGGCCCGCGGCGGGCTCGCGGTGAACATCATCGAGTGCTGAGGGAGCAGGCCCTGACCAGTGCGTTTCTATCTTTCGGCGCTGTCAGGGCCTTCCTTGCTTATCTGGCGGAAAGTCCCCGGAACCTCCCTGAGACAGACGTGAAAGTCCCTGAAAAGTCCCTGGGATGTCCCTGCTCCGAGGGCACCCTGCGGGCGATTCACGTACCCAACTGGTCGGACATGATGGGAACTCTCGCGTAGGACACCTGCCCGGCACCTGTCAGCAGCCGAGAAGAGGAGCACGCCTCGTCATCCAGTTGCGTCCGTCTCCGCTGTGTACCGGACAGGACGACCAACCAGAGCCACCATCCGCATCAGTGGCTGGCACCAGACGAACTCTGACCCACTACTGCGCGTCGCGGGTCGACACGCTCCCTTCACGTGGCCGGATCGGCTGCCCCAGGCAGCAGTTCGTGCAGAAGCCTGCCCGTCCTACTCAAGAAGTCGATCTCGCCTACCGGTGAGCTCTTTCAGAGTTGTCTCTCTAGAGTGAGGACGGCGGCGGCGATGAACGTTCATGCGGTTGGGGCTGCAACGGGCTCGGCGGAAGATGCGCCAGGACTTCAGCCACGCAACGCCTCGCCCGACGGGTGCTCGTGCCCGCTGGCAGGGCTCGGTAGATCGTCCGCTAGGTCGGGGGCAGAGGTCCTGGTGCGGGAGCTCTCTGATCGGTGTAATCACCCAGGAGTCGGCGTCGATGTCGGCGAGAACGGGGAGGCTTTGGCGTTCGCAGATCCGGATAATGGGGTGAGTGGGGGCCACGGTCAGGTCGTGGGTGCGGCCGGGCAGAGCGGGCGAGATCCACAGCAGGTTGCCCCGGGATCGGCGACAACCTGTACATTCACGCCGGGGCGGCGGCGCTCCAGCGAGAAGTCGGCCCCTCTGTCGCCGACCCGGTCGCACGCGGCAAGCGTTCCGTCGAGCGGGACGTAGTCGGGATCGGTCTCCCGCAGGATTCTTAGCACCCGGGCGCCCGGCGGGCGAGGTGGCCGACAGCAGCGGTGACGACGGCGATCCGTGTGAGCGGCTCGTGCCGCCGAAGGTAGACCAGCGGACCAGAGCACGCTGATGGGGCGGGAGATTGCAGCGACGGTCACCCTCACGGGTGACGATGAGCATGATTACCCACTCGACCAGGACGTGAGGCAAGTCGAGTGCGGCAGGATAGGAAAACCAACGAGGCTCCTGCGCAGATGAGTTGAGACATCGAACACCTCTGTCAACGGCACAGGAGCTTCGTGCTTTGCGGAACGCCGGCCGGTCACCCGATCGGTGGGCACTCTGAAAGAGATCGATGTACAGAGCGTCGTTGGCATGCTCCAGACTGTGTCTAGTGCAAGGCGGGACCCAGGGGAGGGAGACCGAGCATGGCAAGAACGACGCCTGGCGGTTCGATCGAAATGCTCCAGCATCTACACGAATACCTCGATGAGCATTTTCGGACCCTTCACGCACATCGCCAGGCGCTACAGCCAGCGGCCCCCGTGTTTGCTCTGGAGCATGATCTCAGTCAGAACGACTTGGATCTGCTTTCGACCACGGTGCGCGGGGCCGTCACAGAAGGATTCGATATTCGGCACCGCACCTGGTGGCTGCCCTTCGTAGTATATGCCGCCGAAATCGGATACCTCTATACCGGAGACGAGTACTGGCCCCTCTTCTCTCAAGAGACATCAGGATGGGAGCGCGGCCCACAATGGAAAATTTACGATAATCGCAGGCATATTAAACAATGGTTCGAACGGTTCGCAGCCGAGTATGGCGGAATCGAACCCAGGGGAGCCTTTGCCTCGAACTTCAGCATCATCGCATGGCCTATCACGCATGCCATCATGCCAGCCGATCTGCAGCGCCAAATGGCACAACTTCTTTACGAAGCGCGCGCCATACTCACATCATCCATGCTGAATGATCCACACAAACTGGGCTCCTGCCTGGCAGCGCGCACGGGCGGGTACAGCGACCGCTTCCAAAAGTTCTGCTCGAATCAGATCCTGCTCGGCCATATCGCCGCAGCACTACTGTCAGGCGACGACGAGGGATCCCCGTACCTGATGCAATCAACGCTCGCTCGCCTGGTTGACGCCCTATCGAAGGAACACGAGTCGAGGGACTGGCTGGATCAGGCAATAAATTCTGCGCACACAGTGCGCTCTGCCGGTTTCCTTCCGACGAATACCAGCTCAGGGAAAGAGAACCAAGGGCAGTACACCTCCACTGCTTCGCATCCGCGACTCCTTTTGCAACAGGAGGGAGGCGGATGGCGCCCCTGCTTGGAGCTACCCGACCTCACGACTCTACAAGCAGAAAATGACCAGATAAGCGAGGAGCTGCGGAGACTACGCCCGAAGATTGAAGGACGCCATCAGCCACTTCCTCGCGGAAAGCTGTTGTACCCAGGCAGAGTGCCGCTGACCGCGTGGCCTCGGCCAGGCATCCCTATTATCCAATTGGAGCAAGGATCCAGGCATGTCAATGAGTTGATAGCCGAGCGTTGTGGTATCACTAAGGGACCATGGTGGCTCTTCCGGAAACAGCCCGGCGGACTAGCTGTCGAAATAAAGGGCGGCTTCGTCCGGCCAGGTCATGAATACTGCTTGGTCGGCCGCACCGGCATATCTCCCCCGTCACTTCCCTGGATATCTCCATCCGTTATCCACGCCGATGAAGTGAACGCTTTCGATGTGAAGGTACCCCAAACCCTAAATGACGTGGAGATAACCCAGCTTGCGGCAACCGGCCTGTCGATGGTGTCGAACGTTTCCATCCACCCTGTGGGCGTTGTTCCGGCTTCGTGGGACGGCGACGGATCCGCCGAGTGGATGGCTGGGGATCCAGCGCTTCTAGCGGTGACGTCCACTCATGTGACAGAGAGATGTTCAGTCCGAGTAGACGGCGGTTCACCTTTTCTGCTCGAATGGCCAAAAGGCAGTCAGTCACTGATTTTCGCTCTAGAGGGACTCTCCGTAGGTACACACGAGGTACACGTTGCACTACTTTCCGGAGATGCAGGCGGGTCATTCGCAAGCGGGTCACTTGCTGCCACCATTCGCGATCCTCATTCGAACTTGGAAGACCACGCAGAGGGATCAGGCATCCGCCTGTACGCCACTCCAGCCCGTCCAAAGCTAACCGAGATATGGGATGGCCGGGCAAGTCTATCGGCAGACGGCCCAGCAGGCACTAAGGCCGAACTGACTGTCGTACTGCGTGACGACGCCGGTAAGGAACTAACTTACCTGCGTCATACCATTTCTTTCCCCTTCACCGACAGCGCATGGACGAAACTGGCGGCACAGGAATTCCGTACAGGGAAAGGGAAGCTGCAAAGCGTCTACAATGTCGCTGAGTCATGTGAAGTATCAGTCTCCCGTAGCGGGGTAGGCTTCGCATCCCTTGTATGCGAACGCGGATTTTACCCCCTTCGTTGGGTACCAACAAAGCAGCGCAATGGTAGGCACACAGTACGCTTGATTGACCGTACAGGCCGTAATGAAACACAAGTACTCCTGTATTCCGTGGAGAATCCACTGGTCGGCGAGCAGAGAGATGCCTGGAAACCGGTTGATGTCCCCGTAGGTGGCGGCATGCTCCGAGCCGTTTCCAACAATGCGACCGCAGCCATCATCCTGCCACCAGACCCAAACTGGCTGCGCCAGAGAGCGGGTACTCAGCCAACCATCCGCTGCACAGGCACCCCGCTGCCCGAAGCACTCAAACTGATACGTAGTTACCACCATTGGCAGGACGCCGACCTGTCGGCCGATCCCTTCTCCCACCATCAGCGACAACTGGTGCTCGACGCGATCACAACGGCCCTCGCGTCACTCATGGCCGGGAGTAGATGGGCTAACTTGGAACGCCGACGAGGTCGCCTCAGTGCGCGCAGGAGACCGGACACGCTGGATGAGATGCAGCAGCTTGTAGGAGATTCGCAGGCACAGCGTGACGTGGCTCGTTACATCGCCACACATCTCTGGCAGTGGTCGAAGTCCCTGTCTGCATTGCGGGAGGGCTTGGGCGAGGCAATCGAACCCATTGCCGCTGGCACTGGTATCGGGAACCCGCGTGAAGCAGCGGACTTTCTGCTGCTTCTTGCAGGCCGACCCGGCTCCCTGGACAGTTGGGACAGCACCGAGCTCGTCAGGATGCTGAAGTGCGTGCTGGTGTCCCCCGTACTTATCCGAGCGGCTCGATTCGCAATCTTGGGTATTGAGGACCTCCATGAGGGCTCAGAACGTTCGACGATCGGAGGTTTCCAGTGAAGGTAACAGTGCTCGGAAAACAGGAGGCCGCAGAACTCACAGTTCGTTCGCTCTGGCTGGATGAGACAACAACTGACGCGTTTTCTGCAGAGGCGCTCTCCGCTCTGCTTCGCCGTGCGGCGTCTTTTCTTTGCCCGGCGCCTCCGCGCCGACTCGTAGACGCAGTTCTTGAGGCTCTCAGCCCACTGGACGAAGCGTCCCTGGCTACACGACAACAGGTAGCGACGTACCTGGACCTCTTGGTGTCGATCGGTGACCTGATCGAGCTTCCTGCTCAATCGGATCGCACAAGCCGACAGATATACCTGGCCCCACCCTCATTCGTGGAGAAGGCCCCCGGACGATATCTATTGCTCGGTGTGCGGCCCAACGGCAAACCGCTTGTAAACGAGTCGCTGAGCGCAGAAGTGCAGAACGAAGGTCACACCCGGTCCCTCAAGCTCGACGCTCAGCTCGCTCCGGCCCGCCTGCGTGCCGCCGGCCTGCACGTTCTGCCTCGCGATCACTGGCTCAATCGGCCTAGGGTCGAGCAGGCAGCTGCGGTGGTCGACGTGATGCGTCAGCGCCTGGACCGAGTCGGCGAGTCCGGCCAGATCGGCGGTCTCACGATTCTCGACCCAACGGCATCAGTCCTCTACTACCGAGGCCGCTGGCGGCCGCTCGGACCCCGTGACTCGGGAGACTTCGTTGCCCGCCGGCCACAAGCTTACGGTGCCGACTTGTGGTGCTTCGTGCGTGCAGAACATGGGTTCCCTCGCGCACTGGTGGACCTTCCGGCTGATGACCTCACCGCGGCAGGCTGCGACGAGGCCTGGCGCACCCAGGCGGCCATCGACGCCCTGGCAGGCACACCGCAAGCCATGCGAGTAGGCCCCGCGTCCGGCGCCCCGGGCGAGAGACGTCTGGATCTATTCAGCCCCGTCCCCAGGTGGGCACAGCGCTACCTCGAGCTCGTGGGGATCCCCATCTCACGGGCAAAGGGTGCGCTCATCTCTTACCGAGTACCGAAGTTGGCGGTTGACAACTTGTCGGCGTTCTTCGCTGACATGCTATGGATGCATGTCAGCGAAGAGGGAGGGGTGGCGTGACAGTGGAAGCGCCAACGATCGCAGAGACGATCAGCAAGATCCAGACGGCCCTGCGGGACTACATCGAAGCGACGTATCACATCGGGCATCGCACCGTGCTCGACCAGCGTCGTGCACTGCTCGAGCAAGAGGGAGTGCTGTTCCAAGCTCCCTTCATCGAAAGCACTCCTCGGTACCAGACCGACCGCCACTTCGATGATCTGGACCTCGACGACACCGTGCGGGAGCTCCTCGGCGCTCTGTCGACGGATACGGCCGGTTCGAAGCGCCTGCTGTACGACCCGCCCTACACCCACCAGGCTGAGGCACTCGAGTGGACTGCACGCGATGGCCGGAGCCTAGCCATCACAACCGGCACAGGTTCAGGGAAGACCGAGTCGTTCCTCCTGCCGATGCTGGCCAAACTCGCAGCAGAGGCCGCACACAAGCCGGAGTCCTTCAAGGTCCCGGCTGTCAGGTCTCTGATCCTCTACCCGATGAATGCGCTAGTGAACGACCAGTTGGGCCGTCTTCGGCTCCTGCTGAGCGATCCTCGTGTCACTGCCAGGTTCAACGAGTGGGCCGGCCGCCCGGCGCGCTTCGCCCGCTACACCAGCCGGACGCTGTATCCCGGCGTACGCAACGTCAAGAAGGACAAGGAGCGTCTTCACGCCATCGAGGACTTCTACATCAACCTGATCGATTTGGCGAACGACGCCTCCTCGCCGCAGCGCGATGAAGCAGATGCTCTCGTCAAGGAACTTAAGTCACGTGGGAAGTGGCCGGCTAAGCCGGATTTGAAGGGGTGGTACGGCAAGAGCGGTGCCCGGTGGCAGAACAAGGCCGGTGAGTTCATCCGTGCCATCACCCGCCCCGAAGATCCGGAGCTACTTACCCGCCACGAGGTGTTGGCGGAGCCCCCAGACGTTCTGATCACTAACTACTCGATGCTCGAGTACATGATGATGCGTCCGCTCGAGCGGCCGGTCTTTGATGCAACGCGGGACTGGTTGGCGAACAATCCCGACGAGAAGTTTCTTCTGATCATCGATGAAGCTCACATGTACCGGGGAGCCGCTGGCGCCGAGGTGGCACTCCTCCTTCGTCGTCTACGCGCGAGGCTCGGTATCCCGGTGGGCCAGTTGCAGGTGATCTGCACAAGTGCCAGCTTCACGACCCCCCAGTATGCGCGCCAGTTCGCCGCGCAGTTGAGCGGCAAGTCCGAGGCCGACTTCAAGAGCGTGGAAGGCAAGCTGTCCCTTCGCCCGGGCGCCAGCGCAGGCGGCCCGCAGGACGCACAGGCTCTGGCCGCCGTACCGATGCACGAGTTCTATGAAGGTGCTGGGGACGAGGCCCGCATCGCTGCGGTTCAATCCCTGCTGGACTACTGCGGAGTGAGCCCAAGACCGGCTGTCCCGGTAGGCGAGCTGCTACACGAGGCGCTCGACGCCTTCGGTCCCATGGGTCTCCTCGTCAACGAGACTATGAAGCAGGCACAGCCCGTCAGTGACTTGGGCACCTTCATCTTCCCGAGTGTGGACCAGAAGCTCGCGGATAAAGCCGTTTCTGCTCTGGTCGCGCTCGGTAGTGCAGCCCGGCGGTCCACGGATGGTGCGGGGCTGCTGCCGTGCCGTGTGCATGCGTTCTTCCGTGGGCTGCCCGGGCTGTGGGTATGTCTCGACCCTGACTGCCCGGAGGTCGAGCGGGAGGCTTACCCGGAGCCGGGGCCGGTGGGCCAGCTTTATGCCCAGCCCCGAGCGACCTGTGACTGCGGCGCCAGGGTCTTTGAGCTGTACACATGCCGACATTGCGGCTCCTCCTACGCACGGGCCTATACCGACGACCTCTCCAACCCGTCGCACCTGTGGAATGAGCCGGGAGGAGCCTTCCAGTCCGCGTCCGGCTCCATTCCCGAGCTCCAGCCCCTGGACCTCCTGCTCGAGGAGCCCTACGAGAAGAACGCCGAGATCGCCGACCTCGACCTGGTCACCGGCAGGCTCAACCCGGAGAAGGTGATCGATCGCCGAGTCCGAAGCGTTTTCCTTCCTCGTCTTCGGAGCGGGGAAGTAATCAAGGGCGAAGAGGACGGCGACGAGGCCGAAGCGGACGGGGAGTTCAAACCCTGCGGTGTCTGCGGTCAGCGCGCCGGCTACGGCCGCTCGTCAGTGCAGGATCACCAGACGAAGGGTGACCAACCGTTCCGAGCCTTGGTGACCCGTCAGCTTGAGGTGCAGCCACCCGGCGCGCAACCAAACACCGACTTCGCACCATTGCGTGGGCGTAAGGTGCTCGCTTTTTCCGACTCCCGGCAGGTTGCCGCCAAACTCGCTCCAAACCTGCAGAGCTATTCCATGCGCGACGCCATGCGACCCCTTATTCTGCGCGGGTGGCAAGAGCTGCAGAATACAATGCTCGAGCCCATGCTGTCCCTGAACCAACTGTATTTGGCAGCCATGGTTGGATCCCGCCAGCTTTCGGTCCGGCTTCGCCCGGAACTTCGCCCCTCTGAGTCACTTCACGTACTGGACCGAGTTGAAGCAGCTATCGAGAAGGGCGCCCTTGCAGGAAACTTCGTCGAGCTGATGCAGTTGTTCGGCATCACCGACTCGCCACCGCATGCGCTGATGCGGACGATGTACGCGACACTCACGGACAAATACTTTGGGCTTGCATCCCTCGGTCTTGCATCCCTACGCGAGCCGCGAGCCAGGACTGCCGATCTGCTCGGGCTGCTCCCCGACATCGAGGGTGTGGCCACTAGTGACGAGACCAAGCTGGCCCTCATGCGGATGTGGCTCATGCAGTGGACTACGCCCGGCATCTGGTTCCCGTCGATGACTGATGGAGACTGGTGGATGACGGACGGCGGCGTTCGTCCGCACACGGGGAAGTTCAACACGATTGACCGGTGGCTCGAAACCAAGGCAGCGAAGAAACAGTTCAGCGACACATGGCTGCCCAAACTGCTTCAAGAGTTCTGCGATGCGGTGGCTGGGAAGTTCCGCCTGTCGGCCTCAAAGGTGTACTTGGATCTCGATAAGGCTTGGGGCTATTGTGAGCGCTGTCGTTTCACTCAGCGACCGTTCCCCGGTTCTTCTCGGTGCCTCAACTGCCGAGACGAAAAAGTTCGTGTCCTAGACCCTGATACGGACCCGGTCTTTCAGGCCCGCAAGGGGTACTACCGCGCTAGCGCCGCACGGGCTCTGCGGGACTCTTCCGAGCCTCCGATGAGCATCATCGCTGCCGAGCATACGGCGCAGCTCAACGCCGCGGCTCAGTCAGACGCTGTCTTCTCCAAGGCAGAAGAGCATGAGCTGCTGTTCCAAGATGTCGACCTCGGTTTGCCCGGATCCGGAGACCGGAAAAAACCCGCCGCCATCGATGTCCTGTCGTGTACGACCACTATGGAAGTAGGAATCGACATCGGGAACCTGTCCGGTGTCGCCTTGCGCAACATGCCACCCTCGCGGGCCAACTATCAGCAACGCGCAGGGCGAGCTGGTCGGCGGGGCAACGCAGTCGCCACCGTGCTGGCCTTTGGCAGTGCCGACACCCACGACGATCACTATTTCCGCCAGCCGGAACTGATGATCCGGGGTGAAGTTGACGACCCGGTACTGACGATGGACAACGACGAGATCACACGCCGTCACGTGATCGCGTATCTACTGCAGCGTTACCACCAGGATCGCCTTCCTGACATCGCCCCAGACGCGCAGCCACAGCTTTTCGAGGTACTGGGAACGATTGCGGAGTTCACCGGATCATCCTCTCTACTGAACAGGGCCGACCTGGAAGAATGGCTGGGCCGCAATGAGACGACTCTTCGCCAAGACATTGCGGCATGGCTTCCCGATGAGCTCGGCCAAGACAGCCGCCGATCCGTCCTCGAGGACTTCGTCACAAAGACACTCGACGCGATCGACAAGGCTCTTGACCTCGATGCCAGCGGACACCCCGTGACTGCTTCCACGAGTGACACATCATCGGAGTCTGACGAGGAGGATACGGAGAATCCGAGCGAGGATGCGGAGGCGCCGGATGCCCGGCGGACCCAAAAAAACCTGCTCGATCGACTCCTGTACAAGGGAGTACTACCGCGTTACGCGTTCCCGACGGATGTCGTTTCATTCCACGTTTTCGATCTCGATCGATCTACTCGCTTCAGGCCTGAGTTCCACTACGCGCCCAGTCAGGGTCTTGCGGTAGCACTCAGCCAGTACGCCCCGGGCAAGGTGGTGTGGATCGACAACAAGGAGTGGACCTCCGAGGCGATCTATGCACCAGTCCAAGAGACGCGCCACCAAGCTTGGAAGGAAAGGCTGCTCTACTTCGAGTGCCAAGTGTGCCATTACGCGAACTACTACTCATACGGCGAGGCCGCACCCGGGGATGAGCGTGACTGCCCAGCCTGTCGAGCCGACGGAAAGTTCGGCAAGGCCAAAAACTGGATGCGCCCGCCAGGATTCGCACACCCCGCCAGTAAGGACCCCGGCACCAGTGCAGACAAGGCGCCGGCCCGCAGTTACGCCACACGAGCCAAGCTCATGGCGTCTGGACCGACCGAGGAGAGCGCCTGGCAGCGCGTCACAGACACGGACCGGCTAGAGCAGACCTATCACCGCGAGACGCTGCTAGTCACGAACACCGGTCCCCGCAACGAGGGGTACACCTACTGCACGCTGTGCGGTCTCATCGAGCCGACAGCGTCGGCCACAGGCGTGGTCAATGGGACACACAAGAAGCCCTACCCCGACGACAAGGAGCCGAACTGTCCCGGGTCGCGTTCGACCCGCGGTCTGGTGCTGGGTACGGACTTCATCTCCGACGTACTCCTAGTGCGTCTGAAGGTGGATGCGCCCATCACCCTCAATCCGGCCTACCTATCGACGCACATTGCGCTGCGCACAATTGCTGAGGCCCTGACGATTGCTGCGACACGGAAGCTCGGCATCGAGACCTCGGAGTTGCAAGCGGAATACCGTCCTGCACTGACGCCCCTTGGCGGTGAAGGTCGGGAAGCCGACATCTACATGTACGACACCCTCGCTGGCGGTGCCGGCTTCACTCGCCGGGTCAACGACCACGGCCTGGAAATCTTCAAGCAAACGCTGGAACTTCTCGAAGACTGCCCAGCCAACTGCGATGAGTCCTGCTACCGCTGTTTGCGCAGCTTCCGCAACCGGTTCGAACACAACCTCCTTGATCGCCACGTCGGGGCCAGTCTCCTGCGCTACCTGATGAACGACACGCCACCGGCTCTCGACGAATCACGGCTTGCCCGATCGGCCGACATCCTCTTCGAAGATCTGGACAGCCGAGAACTCGGCATCTCGTTCGAGAGAGGTGCCAAGATCGACGTTGAGAGCGTAGGGCCAGTCACCGCTCCAATTCTGGCAAGGCAGGGTGACCGCGAATGGATCATCGGTGTGCACAGCCCGCTAACACCGGGCGTAGCACCGAACGAGCAACTGCGGCGTGTCCAGGACAGTGCCAAGCGAAGCGGCGTTTCGGTTCACCTGGTCGACGACCTAGTGATTTCCCAGAACCTGCCGTTCGCGACGCAGACTGTTCTGCAGGCTCTGGCATGAGCCAGAACAGGATGCGATGCACCGTAAGCAGTCAGGTAAACGGGGAAATTCTGCAAGCACTGGCCGATTAGATAGGCTGGCACAGAATTCCGGGTCCGGCCATTGCCTTCTCCTGCTCGCAGGTTAAGGGAAGGCACCCCATGGGGCGACGGCCCGCGTATCGCTACGTGGGCCGTCGCCCGCTGCTGGAACCATGGCGGCACCTAGACGCCCCGCAGGACGAAAGGTGTAATTAGCACGGGCTGGAACCCAAATATCCCGCACGTCACTCTCTTGCCCAAACGATTAAGTCATACCCAGTGGGGAACTGTGGCCGAAGACAGCACTGAGGAAAAGATGGGCGAGCATGACCTGGCAGAGGGCCAGGTTCCCATCACCGCACTACAGGAACATTTCAGCGTGTCGTACACGCGAATGATCGCTTACGCAGTGGGATGCAGCATAAAAACTCACGAGACCGATTACGAGGGCGTCGACATCACGGTCGTTTCTTCGACAGAATATCACGGCTACTATGGACCGCAATTCGAGCTTCAGCTGAAGTGCACCTACCAAGAGAGCCTACTTAAAGATGACAGCATGACATGGAAGATGAAGGCAAAACCGTTCCGGAAACTGACTCGCACGAAGCGATTCATTCCCGCCTACCTTGGTGTGCTTCTCATCCCGCGCGAGCCAGAGCCATGGCTGCACACGAATGAATACGGCCTGTACACACGGAGCCGCATGTTTTGGGAGTCCGCGGATAATCTGAGACGCGACGGCCCGATCGGTGAGCACCACACGGTTCATCTACCTCGTCAGAACCTCTTCACGGGGGAGCAACTTCTAGGCATCATGAAGTCGATCGGCGAAGCAGAGAGGGGCCTAAGGTGAACCGATCCGCATTTGACAGCTACCGTGAGATTGCATCCACACTGACCCCTTCTGCGGTCTCCCAGTTCCTGGCTTATCACGACTGGGAACTGGAACAGAAGCAGCCGGAAGTTCGCGAGGTATGGCGCTACCGGTCAACCTCGTTGGACACCGCGCCGCGTGTCATGGTCCCGCTAGCCACAGATTTCGCCGACTTCACACCGCGCTTCGTGGACGCGTTGGAGTCGCTTGGCCATATTCACGATTGGGACGCCGAGCAACTGCTAGACCACATCATTGCCACACGTGCGGACCTATTCTTCGTGCGCCTCGATCAGGAAATGATTGATGGTACAATTCCTTTTCAGCAGGCTGAAAAGACGTTGCAAGCGATTCTCAAGTTGATGAAGTCAGCTGCAACTACAGCCGCGGACCCACACCATCCACATAAGGGCCGGAGGCCGGCTCCGGTTAACGATTATATGGAAGAGGATGTAAGGCTGGGACACACAAAGCGCGGTAGTTTTGTGTTTACCGTGGTGTCCCGTCTAGGCGAAACTGATCCGCAGTCAATCGATGGCCAAGGGCAACCCGCTATGGCTTTCCCGCGGCACGTCATGGAAACTCTGGCCAGAGGACTCGAGAGCACGAAACGTCTGACACAATCCTGGGACCAGGAGGCACTTTCATCTCCGAGCAGCCTGGGCCTTAGTGCGGGGCTAGTGGAGTCGCTCGAAGAGATGTCTCAGCCACAGCACCTCCGCACGCTCGACTTCTCCTTCGAGTGGGCAGCGGCTGAACGAAGGCCGGACGTAGGCCTAGCGACAATCACGCTGGACCGAGACACGATTGGTGAGCTTCCGCGTGTCCGGGAACAACTCGTACGTAGGGAAGAGCCCGTACGGCGCGAAAGGCTCGCCGGTCTCGTTAAATCGCTCATACGGGATGACTCGATGCCCGATAGCGAAGAGGCAGGGACAGCTATTATCGCGGCGGAGGTGAGCCGAAAGACCTTGCGAGTTCATGTTCCGCTAACGGGGGAGGACCACAACTGGGCAATCATGGCCTACGAGCGCCAACTTCCCTTCACCGTGACGGGAGACCTGTCCTACGAACGCCGTGCTTGGCGCCTGACCGGCCGTATCGAGGTCGATCCGAGCTTCCTACGCCACCTTTCGGGCCCGGACAATCCCGACTCGGGGAGGTCCTGAGAGAGGTCATGTACGAACTCGTTGCGGCGCATGTCGGCCATTCCGGCTTCCGTCTTGAGTGAGCTTCTTCAGCGTTGCAGCTCCAGAGTGAGGACGGCCTTGGCGATTGACGTCATGCGGTTGGGGTTGATGCGGGACCTGCAGATGATCCGCCAGGACTTCAGGCGGGCGACGCCGCGTTCGATGGGTGCTCGTGTGGCGGCCAGGGCACGGTTGCGGGTCTTCTCGGTGGGGGTCAGTTCCTTCAGGGGCCTGCGTTTGATGCTCGTGGTCAGCCACGGACCGGCGCCCTGGTAGGCGAGATCGGCCACGATCGGAACGCCCTGGCGCTCGCAGATCCGGATGATCCGGTGGGTGCGGGCAGCGGTCAGGTCGTGGGTGCGGCCCGGCAGGGCGGGCGAGAGCCACAGCAGCCGGCCGCCGGGATCGGTGACGACCTGCACGTTCACGCCGTGGCGCCGGCGCTTGTGGGAGTAGTCGGCCCGGCTGTCGCCGACCCGGTCACACTCGGCGAGAGTGCCGTCGAGCAGGACGAAGTCCGGATCGTGCTCGCGCAGCGTCTTGAGCAGGCCCGGTGCACGGGCGGCGAGAAGGTCGACGACCGCGCGGGTGTAGGCGTGGGCGGTGGACTCGCTGATGCCGTACCCGGCGGCGATCTTCGCCAGAGTGGTGTGTTCACGCAGGTACACCAGTGCCACCATCGCTCGCTGGGACGGACGGAGCTTGCAGCGCCGGTCGCCCTCACGGGTGACGATCAGCATGGTGACCCACTCCACGAGTGCATGCGGCAGGTCGAGTGCGGCAGGATGCATGACCAACGAGGCCCCCGAGCAACGTGATTGAGACGTCAGACATCTCGATCAACAGCCCGGGGGCCTCGCTCGTTGCGCTTCACGGACCGTCACCCGATCGGTGGCCACATCGAAGAAGCTCAGTGGCTGCCGATCGAGCACAAGCGAGAGTTGGACGACAAGTTCTAGCCCTGCGTGCACAGGCGCAGCATTTACAGGCGGGGCCGCGCCGTCTGAGGCTGCAACCTTACAAGGGCCCGTCACTGACCCGCTTCCAGCGTGGGCACTGATCGGGTGACGTCCGTGCGATGGGACGGGACCGCAACGCTCGAGGCTTCCGTCCCGTCGAGGGGTGTGTTCGACGCCTCAACTTACGAGTATGAGCCTTCTGTTGGACCCTGGCCTGCCATTCTCGCCCTCCCGCACACGCTGATCGAGTCGGTCACGATGCTCATCGTCACCCGCGAAGCTGACCGGCGGTCCAAACTCCCGCCGCACCAGCATGTGCTCGTCACACCCGTATAACCGCCTCACCGTGGCAGTCTCGCCCTCATCGCGGTCGGCCACGGGAGCCCCCGGCTGGAGTCCACTGGGTCGGCCATGAGGCAAGCGACCACCGTGCCGTAGACCTCATCACAGCCGTGCTGCACTACGTACCTGACGCTCTGCGGCGCGCAGGACATGACCGCGCCCTCGCCCAAGAGGAGCGGCCCCCGTTACGTGAAGATGGGGAACATCTCTTGGTCGTTCGGAGGTGTCTCGTTTCCGGCGGGCAACGGTACCCGGGCACCATGCCGGACTGGCCGGACCAGGCTGTGGGTGCGCATGGACTCAAGGACGTCCTGGCGTGCCACCCTCCGCCGGCACCAGCGTTCGAACCACCAGTCGGCAACCCTGGCGTCTGCCTCAGGAAGTTCGGGATTAAGTAGGTACTCCGGTTTCTCGTCGAGGCCGAGTGAGTAGTCCCGCAGGTTTTCGACCAACGGAACGCCGTAGAGGATACGTTCACGTCCGTGCCTGAGGAGGTCGTTTGCGGGCCACCCAAGTGCGGCGATTCCTAGCCTCACCTTACGCAGACGGGGGCTGACGCCTTCACCGAACAGATTGTTGACTCGTACGAGGGATCCACGCAGGGCTGAGAGCCGGACAAGGGCTTCGACGGTCTCACTGGAGAAATGGGAGGTCCCAAAGGAGCGCGACCGCCCGAGTTCGTGGAATCCCATCCGGTTTTCCCTCTTTCCTCCCATGACCTCGGCGGGCCAGAACAACCGGTTGTACTGGCTCGAACCAGTACCGTAGAGCGAGGTGGTTCCGATGAAGGAGAGGCGCGGCTCGCGCAAGATCGGACGGCCAGCCATCGCAGAGGCGATTTCACTGGGGCGTGCGTACTTGCTGCGGTAAGCAGCCAGCACTGTCGGTGAGACGGCTAGGGCTCCTACTAGCTTGCCCGCCACCAGCGCGTTATAGGGTGCTACGGCACCACAGACGGTGAGGTCGGCGATCACGGTGCCGACCCGCTCTCCTCGTGCGCGGCGGACCACGCGACGCATCTGTGCCCGCGCCTTCGAGTCCGAGAAGGCTTTGGCAAGTCCTTCGGCTGTGGGGGGAGAGAGGTACGCCCCAAGGAGGGTGACGATCTCCAAGGTCTCGGCAAGCGCTGCTGCCCGCTTACTGCGAAATAGGTCCGTTGTGGCCCGATCCACCCACGCATCACGCTCTATGTTGCGGACCTCACGAATAGTGCTGGCCTGGTGGTGCCGCTGACGATGCCGTTCTGCGTCAGCGCGCAGTTGGCCGATCACTTCCGAGGTGGGCGCCGCTAGGTCGGTCGGCTGCAGGACCCCATCACGAGGAGATCGTCAACGTAGATCTCCTCCTGCTGAGTCTTGATTCGTCGGGCAAGCCAGCGAGCGATATCGGCAGTCGGTGCCGCCCGCACCTGCTCGAGAAATTGGTCAGTTTCCCAGCCCATCCAGTGGTCGCGCTCGGCAATCTGGACAACCGGACTGGAGATGGCCGCCAGTCCGATGACAGCGTGGCACTCAGTGGCTGCGTCCCGGATCAAGATTGGCATTGAACGGCCAGGCACGGTTGCATAAGCGTTGGACCAGGTGTGACGGAAGTATCGCCAGATGTCGTGCAGCTTGAAGCCTGTCAGCTCGCAGGTGGAGGAGTCGACGATCTGAACGTACGGGCTGATGACCTCCGTGGTCACGCCGGCGCTCTGTAGTGCGTCCGCCAACTCCCGGCCATCGCGCATAAGGTCGAAGATGGAGATCAGCCGGTCGCCGTGCTGGTGCGTGCGCTCCATCCTCTCGACGAAGCGCCGAACGCTGCTCTGCCTAAGCTGCTCATCTCGACGCAGATGCTCCTGCCGTTGGACACGGGCTTTCTCTGTCTCCCGGTCGCCGCTCGCCAGCGGGGGTGTGAACACGGGCCCGGGCTTAGCGGCCTGAATTGTCCAGCCTTGATCTACCAGATCGATGGCCGTGTGAGCAGCTGCCGCGAGCAGCGGCTGCTCATACAAGTTCTTGATCTTGGCTGCCTGGATCCAGTGATCGTGGCTGTTCACCCCCATGGATTCAAGCGGAGCGCTCGCCAGCAGGGTGCAGAGGCGAGCGAACGCCTGCGTCTCCTGGCGGGAGGCGTCGGCGGGGAGGCTGAGGGTGACAGGCTTGGCCTCTTCTTTCATGACTTCTGGAGCATCCGTCCGTAGGTTTTGCTCCATAGTCTCAGGAGGTCGTCACAGTCGTGACCATCGCTGACCAGGAGGGTCGTGGTGCGGGCGAAGGACAGGAGGAACAGTTCGAGAGCCGTGCGCAGGTCTTTCCCTGCCTCGTCACTCAGTGCCTGCAGGGGACGGTACAATGCCGCGAAAGCCGGATGATCAATATTGAGCGTGACATCGAGCGTGCGCCGCTTCAGGGCCGAGCTGAACATCGTCTCGATCGGCAGTTGCTCGGACCCGATCCTGTAGCTCAGGGCACCCGACCCCTTGCCGGTCGACCGGATCACAGGCAGGTCCGCGTCCGCGGCCTCCGCTATGCGGCAGGACGTCTCTGTTGCCGCCTGGAACTTCACCTCCTCGAAGGCCTGACGTACGCGCGCATTCAACAGCCGGGCGATCGATTCCAGCTCCGGCCCCAGGGCCTCCTGAAGTTCTTGAGACGGCCGGATCCCCTGCTTGTTTACAGTGATTCCAAAGTGCTCATCGAGGACAGGGTCGAAGTCGATCTCACATCGCCACCAGTCGTCGTAGTTTTCCTTGCGCTTCGCCCCCATGAGATGCCAGCCACTCGCGATCTCTCGGCCGGCACGCAGGATGGAGACGCCTGCCCCGCCGACGATGCCCATGCGTCGTTTGGTCACGTTGTCTAGGTGATGCCAGTGCTGAACCGGCAGCATCACAAACCGGACGGAGACGAAGGCCGTCTTGCCCGCTGAGGTGGCAAGTTCGTACCGGATCGGCTCGAAGGCCAGCCGCGCGCTACGGCCCTCGACTTTGGTCGTGAGGAGCGTGGGATCGATTGGGTCGACACGCTTCCCATTGATGGTCAAGGTCAGTCCGCCGCTGCTTAGGAAGCGGCGGTACAGACGTCCGAGGTCACGACGCAAGGCCCGCTCAAGCCAGGCGAGGCGCCGATACTCGATGCGGTCGCAGTTCCTCCAGACCACCCGGCACCCCGAGCCTTCAGTACTGCCGGATAGGCGACGGGCACGAAGATCGACTGGGGCACCACCAACGACCGCGTCAACATCCAAAAAGACCTGATATGCACTGCGGCTGTTCTGCCAGGCCGTTACCTCAATCCGTCGAGCTTGGCTCAGCGATGCGGCAGGCAGCCCCATACCGAACCGACCGAACGACCGTCGCTCGTCGAAGCGTGACGAGCCACCGAAGCGGAGACACGCCTCGATCTCGGAACGCGACATCCCGCGGCCGTTGTCCTCGACACAGATCTCCGGATCACCGTCCGCCTTGGCTCGGACAACCGTGATCGCGACCTCGGTCGCTTCAGCTTGGAGGGAGTTGTCGACGAGTTCCGCCAGGGCGGTCGAGAGGCTGACGTAGCCTGACTCCCGAATCGCTCGGATGAAGTTGGAGGAGACCAGGAGGTCGTCCTTCCGGTGCGTCTGCTGGCCCATCGCCACTCCCATGACTTGCTCAAATGCCTGCACCGAGAGTAGCTGCATCGAGGCGGCCTGGGAAGTAGATCATCTTGGTGCGGCAGAGGTCAGGCGGGCCTGGTCCCGATCGTGATCGTGATCCGCTTGGTTTTGGCCGGTTCGACCAGGTCCAGGCCCGACCCACCCGCCATCAGGAGACGGGCTGTAGGACGATTGGCCCCAGCAACGAACCGATAGGGCTCCGCGGACTCGAGCAGGACAACCCGACCCGTGCGCTGCAGATCGAACGAGATGACATGGCTCGTCGTGTCGACACGGAGGGTGCGATCGACGACGTCCGCCGCTGTCACCACCTCCCCCGTTAGCGCCTCTAGAGGCGGCAGCATCGTCTTCAGCGAGTTGATGCCGAGCACCTGGAGTGCGGAGATCTTCTGCCCCATGAGGGGCTCCAGCAGATGCATGATCTCTGCTGCTGACTGGATGGTGGCCATCCAAGCATCATGACGGACGGAGGAGCCATGCAGGCGCCGGGCTGACCGATTGCCCCCTTGATAGCTCAGTGAGGGACACCCTCCGTGGGAGAAACTCGCAGTTTCACGATGGTTCGCTGCTCCCTTGGTTACCGGCACACCTTCTCCTCAGCCTCGATCCACCGTGTGAATCCTGATCCCTTTTAGGATGATTTGCCGGTTTCGGGCAGAGGTGGGTGCCGGATGGCCGGTCCGGTGGCGGGGTCTCCGAGGTCCTTCAGACCGCGGGCGGGCAATCGGTCCGGCTGGTCAGTGCGCAGGCGGTGATGACCGCACGCCGACCTCCGGGCCGTCACGACGGAGGCTGAGCGGCTCATCGGTTTCCACAGCGTCATCCCCTTCCAGCCCAGCATGTGCACACCTCTTGAGCGTCGCCTTGCTGAGTGATCGGACTGCCCGCAGATGGAATATGCGATGCGTTCGTTCGATTGGTCTTCTTGCAGAGACCACAGGAGGGGTGCTGGTGGCCGAGCTGATGATGTTCCGACGGGACGCGGACGGACGGGATGCCGAGCTATCCAGTTCTACGGTGGCGCTGGAGGTGGAGCTGCAGCGCCGGGTCGAGGCCGGCCTGCAGCAGATGTTGGGCGTCAGGTTCCTAGTGTGCTGCGCCAGAAATCCCAAAGGTTAGTTATTCTCTGTTTTCTGGTTGC
>RHMC01000097.1 GCA_003719395.1 Streptomyces altiplanensis | reverse complement strand
TACGGCCGCCGCGGTGCAGGTAGTCCTTGTGGTCGGTCGGCGGGTCGACGTTGACCACGAGGTCGAGGTCGTCGACGTGGATGCCGCGCGCCGCCACGTTGGTCGCCACCAGCGCGGTGACCTGCCCGGTCTTGAACTGGTCGAGCGTGCGGTTGCGCTGCGGCTGCGAACGGCCGCCGTGCAGCGCCGCGGCGTACACACCGCTGGCGAGCAGCCGCTTGGCGAAGCGGTCCGCGGCACGCTTGGTGTCCACGAAGAGGATCACCCGCCCGTCGCGGGCCGCGATGCGCATGGCGACGGCCTTCTTGTCGGTCTCGTCCGCGACGTACAGCACGTGGTGCTCCATCGTGGTCACCGCGCCCGCGGACGGGTCGACGGAGTGGACCACCGGGTCGGTCAGGAACATCCGCACGAGGCGGTCGACGTTGCGGTCCAGGGTCGCCGAGAACAGCATCCGCTGCCCGTCCGGCTCGACCTGCTTGAGCAGCGCCGTGACCTGGGGGAGGAAGCCCATGTCGGCCATCTGGTCGGCCTCGTCCAGGACGGTGATCGACACCTGCCCGAGCTCCGCGTCACCGCGCTCGATGAGGTCCTTGAGGCGACCGGGGGTCGCGACGAGCACCTCGGCGCCGCGCCGCAGCGTGTTCGCCTGCTTGGTGATCGACATGCCGCCGACGACCGTGGCCATCCGCAGGTTCACGGCCGTGGCGTACGGCGTGAGCGCGTCGGTGACCTGCTGCGCGAGTTCCCGGGTGGGCACCAGGACCAGCGCGAGCGGTGCGCGCGGCTCGCAGCGCCGGCCCGCGGTACGGGCCAGCAGCGCGAGGCCGAAGGCGAGGGTCTTGCCGGAGCCAGTGCGTCCGCGGCCGAGGATGTCGCGGCCCGCGAGCGAGTTCGGCAGGGTCGCGCCCTGAATGGGGAAGGGCTCGGTCACGCCCTGGGCCGCCAGGGTCTTGAGCAGGGCCGCGGGCATGTCGAGGTCGGCGAAGGCCTCGACGGCCGGCAGCGCCGGGGTGACGGTCTCCGGCATCGCGAATTCACCCTGCACGGGCGCGGCCCTGCGGGCGGAACCCTTTGCAGGGGCCTTGCCGCGGGCGGCCTGCGAGGAGCGGTTGCGGACGGGACGGGCGGAGCGGGCGCCGGCGGCGGGGCGTTCGGAGCGGGTCATTCAGGTTTTGCCTTCCTGGAAACAAGCACAAGCCGGGGCCCGCACCTTCACGGTGCGGGCCCGGCTGGCGAGGTATCGCGTCGGCGAATTAGGCCGGGACGATGTTCTCCGCCTGCGGGCCCTTCTGGCCCTGCGTGACGTCGAAGGAGACCTTCTGGCCCTCCTGGAGCTCACGGAAGCCCTGGGTGGCGATGTTGGAGTAGTGGGCGAAGACGTCAGCGCCGCCGCCGTCCTGCTCGATGAAGCCGAAGCCCTTTTCCGAGTTGAACCACTTCACGGTTCCAGTAGCCATGTCATTCTCCTAAAAAACTGGGGCAGATCCGGAAATCCGCACTGCACGGATTCCACGTCGCCGCAATGAGCCCCATCCGGAGAACCGGAAAACAAAATGCGCCTGAGGAAGCATTCCCGTCAGGCGCACATAATGTTTATGGGTACCAAAACTGCAACTCCCCCACCCTAACACGATGCCGCCGGAGCACCACCCCTTCGCCCCCGGAAGACCGCGCCGCCCGCCACACCCCCTCCCGGCCGGCTCCCCGCGCCAACGGCCGTTGACGTCGACGAGACGCGCGCCCTACATTTGCCAACAAGCGTTGACCAACAGGTGTTGGCATCAGGAGGCCGCCATGAACGGCACGACCGGTACCTCTTCTCAGCGCCACGTCGTGGTCGTCGGCGCGGGCCCCGCCGGGCTGCTGCTGGCCGGTGATCTGGCCGCCGCGGGCGTTCCCGTCACGGTGGTGGAGCGGCGCCCGCAGGGCATCAGCAACCTGACCCGCGCCTTCGGCGTGCACGCCCGCACCCTGGAGCAGCTGGACGCCCGCGACCTCGCCGACGAGCTCGTCCGCACCGGCCGGACCGTCACCGCGCTGCGGCTCTTCGGCTCCCTCTCCGTCGACATCTCCGGCCTGCCGTCACGCTTCCCGTACTTGCTGGTGACGCCGCAGTCCGAAGTGGAGAGGCTGCTGCTGCGCCGGGCCGGGAAGAACGGCGCCACGTTCCTGTACGGAACGGAGGTCACCGGGCTCGCGCAGGACGAGGCTCGACGCTCGACGTGCGGCACGCGGACGGGACGGCCGGGACACTGCGGGCGGCCTACGCGGTGGGCGCCGACGGAGTGCGCAGCGCCGTGCGGGCGGCTCTGGGACTGCCCTTCCCCGGGCGCCCGGTCGTCAAGTCGATCGTCCTGGCCGATGTGCTGCTGGCCCGGGAGCCCGGCCCCGCGGTCGCACTGAACGGCAGGGGCACGGCCTTCGGCTTCGTCGTTCCCTTCGGGGACGGGTACTGGCGCGTGGGCGGCTGGGACCGTGCGCACGGCGAGGTCCCGGACACCGCGCCCGTCGGGCTGGAGGAGCTGCGCCAGATCACCGAGCGGGTCTTCGGCAGCGACTTCGGCATGCACGACGCCCGCTGGATGTCCCGCTTCCACAGCGACGAACGCCAGGTCCCGCGCTACCGGGTGGGCAGGGTCCTGCTCGCGGGCGACGCGGCGCACACGCACTCCCCGGCCGGCGGCCAGGGCATGAACACCGGCCTCCAGGACGCGGCCAACCTCGGCTGGAAACTGGCCTCCGTGGTGAACGGGCAGGCGCCGGAAGACCTGCTGGACTCGTACCACGCCGAGCGGCATCCGGTCGGCAGGGCCGTGCTGCGCAGCAGTGGCGCGCTCCTGCGCCTCGCCATGGCGCACAACCCGCCGCAGCGCGGTCTCCGCGCCCTGCTGACCGCGGCCGTCGGCCACGTGCCCCCGGTGGCCCGCGGCGCGATCGGCCGGATCACCGGCATCGGTTACGCGTACAAAGCGCCGCGCGGCGCCCACCCGCTCACCGGCAGGCGCGTGCCGGACGTCCGGCTCGAGGAGGGCCGTGTACGAGGCGCTGCGCGCGGGCCGGTTCGTGCTGATCATCCCGCGGGGCACAAAGGCGGCCACGACGAGCGGTTCGCCGTGGCGCACTGGGCGAGTGGGCGCCGCACGGCCCTGCTCGTCCGCCCCGACGGCTACGCGGCCTGGGCCTCGGAAACCGCCGGCGCCGGGTCCGCCGCCGAGGCCGCCGCGAGGATCGCCACCGGCGGGACGCCGGCGGCCTCCTGAAGGGCCGCTCCCCGCCGCGGCGCAGGCGACCCGCGCCGCCCGGACCCCGCTCAGCCGGCCGGGAGGGTGACGACCGCCGCGTGTCCCCCGGTGGAGAGGGTGCCCGGCGATCCGGTCACCACGGCGTCGTACCGGCCGAGGGCGACGCCCCCGAACGACGCGGCCCCGTCCAGCGCGACGATCACCACCGTCCCGCCGGGCAGAACCGCTGACGTCCGCACGGCCGCGCGCCACCACGACCCGCGCGGCCGTGGCCGTGCGGTACATGACGTTGAAGTTCACCACCCGGCCGCCGAGCAGCCGGCAGTCGGTGGCGACGTCCCCGGGGAAGTCCTGCGGGACGTAACGCTCGTCGACGAGCCGCCGCTCCCCGCCCACCGTGAGGTCCATCCCCGCGCCCTCGGTCATCGTCAGGATCCGGTCCACCTCGGGGAACGCCGAGAACGGGCCGTCCTCTCCGACCTCCGCGAGGCTGATCCGCCAGTCGAAGCCGGCCGTCCCGGCACCCTCGGGCCACGCCGCGATCTCCCGGGTGACCCCGCCGCCGTTCTTCCACGCCACGGCCGCACGGCCGGCCGCCCCCAGCACCCGGACCGTCATCGCACGACGCCCTGCGCCCGCGCGGCCGCCAGCCAGGCCGGGAACTCCCGGACCAACCGGTCGTACAGTTCCGCGTCCGAGACCTGGCGCGGGTCCGGTCCGGCGTGGAAGTAACCCGCGTTGTCGACCGGGCGCCTCGCCGGGACGGCCAGCTCGTCCAGCTTGCGCAGGAAGTCGAACTGCGTGCTGCGCGTGTTGCCGAAGCCCACGAACTGCCAGAACAACGGCAGCTTCGCGGCCTTGCAGACGTACCGCTCCGCCGCGAGCTTGTTGACCGGGCCGCCGTCGGTCTGGAAGACGACCAGGGCGGGCGCCGTCGACCCGCTGTCGAGGTAGTGGTCGATCACCGCGTCCATGGCCAGGTGGTAGCTGGTCTTCCCCATGTGCCCGAGCCCGGCGACGATCGTGTCGATCCGCCCCCGGTGGTTGTCGAGGGTGATGTCCGTGACCGCGTCGACGTCCGTCGAGAAGAAGACGACGGGCACGCTGCCGTCGTCGTCGAGATTGGCCGAGAGCCCGAGCACCCGGTCGGCGAGCGCCTGCACGCTGCCGTCCCGGTAGTACGGCTTCATGGAACCCGAGTAGTCGAGGACCAGGTAGACGGCCGCGCGCTGCCCGCTCAGCCCGTGCTTGTGCAGCGAGACCCCGGCGCTCTTGTAGAAGCTGACGAGTGCGGGCGCGGTCTCCTCGACCTTGTGGAGGCTTATCGCCACGTCGGGTCTCCGTTTCGTACGGGGCCGGCAGGATCGGCGGGATGGGCGGGGTCGGCGGAACTGCCGGATCCGTACGCTATCTTGATCGCCGCCGACCCCACCGGCTCTCCCCCGTTTACCCAGCAGTCCAAGGAGCCGGCTGTGGAAGCCGCTGTCACGACGTGTTACCGCCACCCCGCGTACGAGACGTACGTGAGCTGCACGCGCTGCGAGCGCTTCATCTGCCCCGACTGCATGCGTGACGCGGCCGTCGGACACCAGTGCCCGGAGTGCGTGAAAGAGGGCCACAAGTCCGTCCGGCAGGCGCGCACGGTCTTCGGCGGCGCGGTGACCGGGGCGGCGGCTCCCGTGGTGACGTACGCGCTGATCGCGCTGAACGTCCTCGCCTGCCTCGGCGAACTGGCGCGCCCCGACCTCCTCGACCGGTTCGGCATGCTCGGCCTGGGCCTGCTGGGCCCCGAGGGCACCCTCTTCCTCCACGAGGGCGTGGTCCACCCCGGCCTGACCGCCGTCGGGGTGGCCGAGGGCGAGTGGTACCGGATGCTCACCGGCGCCTTCCTCCACCTGCCCGCGACCGGGGGCAGCTTCGGGATCATGCACATCACCATGAACATGCTGTGCCTGTGGAACGTGGGCAGGACCGTCGAGGACCAGCTCGGCCGGGCGCGCTACGCCGGTCTCTACCTGCTGTCCGCGCTCGGCGGTTCGGTGATGGTCTACCTGATCGCGCCGCAGGAGACCGTCGTGGGCGCCTCGGGCGCGGTCTTCGGCATCTCCGCCGCGTACTACGTGATCTGCCGCCGCCTGGGCCGTGACATGCAGGCCGTGAACCGCTTCCTGGCGGGGCTCCTCATCTGGATGGTGGTCTCCGCGCTGTTCGCCTCCTGGGAAGCCCACTTGGGCGGCCTGCTCACCGGTGCGCTGGTCAGCCTGGCCCTGGCGTACGCGCCCCGCAGGAACCGCACCGCGATCCAGGTGGCGGTGGGCGCCGGGGTGCTGGTGCTGCTGGTCGCGCTCGTGATGATGAAGACCTCGGCGCTGACGGCGGCCGTGGTCTGACGCTGACTGCGGCCTGGCCGTGGTCGTGGTCGTGGTCGTGGTCGTGGTCCACCGTGTGCCGGCCCCGCCGAAGGAGCGGCCCGGTCCTACAACTCCTCCCCCAGCGCCAGCTGGTGGACCCCGGGAAGGTACGCGTCCAGCTCTCCGGGGCTGAACCGCGCCATCCCGACCACGTGCCAGAACTCCCCGGCCACATCGCCCTCGTACTTGTACCCGCCGGCCGGTGTGAGGGCGGCCCACCCGCCCGGCACGCCGATCAGAGTGGCCCGCAGCGCGGGCGCCCCGTCCGCCGGGAGGTTCCAGATCCGTACGGTGCCGTCCTCGCCCCCGCTGGCGAGGGACGACCCGTCCGGGCTGAAGGCGACGGACAGGACCCGCCCCGTGTGGCCCGTCAGTTCGGCCGTGAGCTCGCCCGTCTCGGCGTTCCACAGACCGATGCTGCGGTCGTCCCCGGCGGTGGCCAGCAGCGGAAGGACCGGATGGGCGGCCAGGGTCCACAGCCTGCCGCCGCGTCCGGTCAGCCGCAGCGAAGGCGCGCCGCCCCGCCAGACGACGGCCGTGCCGTCCCAGCCGGCGCTGGCCAGCCACGCGCCGCCGGGTCCGAAGGCGACGCCGTACACCCTGTCCTCATGGGCGCCGAGCTCCTCGACGAGACGCCCGGTGCGTGCCTCCCACAGCCGTACGAAACTGTCGTCGCACCCGGTGGCGAGGAAGCCGCTGTCGGCGGCGAAGGCGATGGAGCGGACCCTTCCGCGGTGCTGGTCCAGCGTGGCCAGGTGGGCGCCCGTGCTGCGGTACCAGAGGCGGACGGAGTCGTCGTCGTTGGCGGTGGCGAGCAGTTCGCCGTCGCCGCTGAACGCCTCGGCCCAGATGTGTTCGGTCTCGACGTCGTACTCCCGCAGGTACTCGCCGGCGGCCGGGTTCCACAGGTAGATGTCACCGTCGTTGCTGGCGGTGCCGAGGACCGGCTCGGCGGGGCTGAAGGCCACCGAGACCAGCCGGTCGCCCCGCCCCGTGAGCTCCTCGGTGCGCCGCCCGGTGCGCGTGTCCCACAGCCGTACGACACCGTCGTTGCCGCAGGTCGCCAGGTGCGCGCCGTCGGAGAGAAGGCCAGGGAGGAGATCCGGCGCCCGTGGCCGCGCAGGATGCGCCTGCCCTGTCCGGTGGCGGCCTCCCAGATCTGCGCGCCGCCGTCGTTGCCCACGGTGAGCAGCTGGCTGTCGTGCGGCCGGAAGGCACAGGCCCACGCGGATCCGCGGTGTTCGGCGGGCTGCCGCCTCGTGCAGGACGACCTCGTGTCCGTGCCGCCTGGCGGTGACGGTCCACATCCGGACCGCCCCGTCGCTGTCGCACGCCGCGAGGAGGTTCCCGTCCTCGCCGCCGAAGAGCACCTGGTAGACGGCGCCCGTGCAGCGCTCCAGCGTCCCGGCGGGCGTACCCACGACGGGGTCCCACAGCCGCACCTGCCCGTCGGTGTCGCCGCTGGCGAGGAGGGTGCCGTCGGGGTGGAAGTCGAGGGTGTACACGCGTCCGGTGTGCCCGGTGAATTCGTGCAGCAGCCGTGTGCCGGCCGTCCGCCAGATCCGTACCGTGCCGCCCCGGCCCTCCTGCTCCCCCTGTGTCTCCAGCCCCTCCCGGCCGCGGTCCGCCGTGGCGAACACCGTGCCGTCCGGGCTGAACCGGGCGCGGTAGAGCGGCTCGCGGTGGCCGCCGAGTTCCGCCGTGCAGTGCCCCGTTCCGAGGTCCCACAGCCGTACGCCGGCGGCCGCGTCACCGGTCAGCAGGGTGCGGCCGTCGGGGCTGAAGGCCACGGTGTAGACGGGGGCGGTGTGGCCGGGGAGCCGGTGCACGGGCTCCCCCGTGGCCACGTCCCAGACCGTGACGAGCCCTTCCCTGTCCCCGGTGGCGAGCAGCGTGCCGCCGCCGTCGAGCACGACCGGCCACACGCCGTCCGGGTGGACCTCCAGCCGGTGCCGGCACTTCCCCGAGACCGGGTCCCACAGCCGTACGGTGCCGTCGGAGCCCCCGGTGGCGATGGTGTCCGTGCCGAACTTCACGGCGTACACCCGGCCCTCGTGCCCCTGGAGGGTGCGCAGTGCCCTGCCGCTGTCGGCGGCGCAGACCAGCACGCCGCCGTCCTCGCTGCCGACCGCGAGGAGTTCGCCCTCGGGGCTGTACGCGATGGGTTCGGGAAGTCTGCTGGTGCGCATGTCGAAGCCGTACGGGACGCCGACGGACGAGGGCCGGAAGCCCGCCTCCACCGGCATGCCGGGCGCGATGGCGGCGGTGCGCAGTTCGGGGGCCGAGCGCACGCCGTCGTCGGTGATGGAGTCGATGAGCGCGGCCCGGTGCCACCGGCTTCCGGTGAGCCGCGCCCCGCGCAGGTCGGCCCGGGTCAGCCGGGTTCGCCAGGTCGGCGCCGGTGAAGTCGGCCCGGCTCAGGTCCGCCCGGTCGAGCCGGGCGCCGGCCAGCCGGGTGTTCCTGAGGACGGCGCCGGAGAGGTTCGCGCCGACCAGGCGGGTGTCGGTCAGGTCCGCGCCGGTGAGTTCGACGCCGGAGAAGTCGCTGGTGGGAGAGGTCCTCCCCCGCCAGCCGGGCTCCCCGCAGGTCCACGTTGGCGGGCACCCGCAGCCGGTCGCTGATCCGTACGGCGTTGGCGCGCGCGGCGTCGCTCACGCCGTGTCCGGAGGAGTCGAGGACGTCCTGGACCCACCGGGCGCACCGTTCGTGATCGGCGAGGTCGCAGAAGAACTCGATGGCGAGCGGGGTGAGCGGGCGGGCGGAGAGCAGCCCGTCGTGCCCGCGCGCGAGCCGGCGGGCGGCCTCCTTCGCCACCAGCCACTCCACCACGGAGCCGTGGATGAACTGGAACAGCCCGTCGTCGGTGCGCACGAGCAGGCTGCCCGCGCGCCGACGGCCTGCGCCGACTCCTGGGTGGACAGCGGGCTTTCGGCCAGTTCGCTGAGTGTGGCGGCCACCGTCTCGGTGAGCTCGTCGAGCCGCTGCGCGCTGCGCCCGCTCTCCCACAGCCGCTGGGCCAGCGCGGTCACCGACGACCACAGCTCGGGGAGCGTCAGGCCGGGGGCCGCGCCGGGCCGCCCTGGCCGCGCCGCTCCTCGTGGGCGAGCCAGGAGGCGAACACGTCCTCGTAGAGCCGGGCCGGGCTCAGGGCCCGCCCCGCTCCGGCGACCGCCCGCAGCTGGTCCTGGCTCAGGTCTGCGACCAGGGAGAGCAGACGGGGGTTGCGGCACAGCGTCAGCAGGTCGGGGATGTTGCGCAGCAGCTGGAAGCGCCGGTCGGCGGCGGCCTCGTCGCCGTAGTAGTTGACGAGGTACGAGCGGATCTGTGCCGGGGTGAAGCCCTCGACGGACAGGATGCGGCGCTGCGGCAGCAGTCCGACGCGCTCGCCGAACGCGGTGAGGATCTGCGCGTGGGACTTGAAGTGCTGGGTGCGGCTGCTCACCACGATCTTGGCGTTGTCGACGGCGGCGTCGAGGAGCACTTGGAGGTGGTCGGCGGCCCGGTCGTAACTGACCCGGTTGACCAGCTCGTCGAAGCCGTCGAAGAGCAGCACGACGCGGCCCTGGGCGAGCATGTAGCGCAGGGCGCGCAGGTCGATGGTGTCGACGCCGTGGGCCGCCAGGTGGGCGGCGACCAGGCCTTCCAGGCTGTGCGCCCGGTCGAGGGTGCTGAGCGGGATGAGCAGCGGGGTCAGGTGCGGAAGCTGTTCGGGGATGCGGCGGGCCAGCTCGCGCAGGGCGAACGTCTTGCCGTGGCCGAAGTCCCCCAGCAGCAGCACGAACCGGCCGTGGTCGGCCTCCAGCAGCTCCAGCAGGTCCTCGACCAGGCCGTCGCGCTCCTCCCCGCCGGCGCGGTCGGCGTCGCGGTAGCGCTGGGGGAGGTAGAGGTCCGGCGCGTACTGGAGGGAGAGGCCCCCGGTGTCCTGGTCGCCGTTCTGCAGCCGGGCGGTCTGGGCCGCCACGTAACCGCGCAGGTCGAGCAGGCCCTGGAATTCGAGGAAGCTGCGCACCCGGATGCCGCGGCTCGCCGCCCGCCTGCGCAGAGCGGCCGCGGGCGCGGCGCCGCCGTACACCAGCTCCGCCTCGGAGCCGGGCCCGCCGGCGTGCACCTGGGCGGTGAAGCGGTCGAGTTCCTCCTCGCCGGGCGTGCCGGGGTGGACCTCGATGCGCTGCTGGCGCTCCACCCCGTCCTCCTGCCAGGTGGTCATGAGCTGGGCCATGTCGCCCTCCGTGCGCGTGGTACGTCGCGCAGCCGGACGCCTTCCCGGCGGGCCCGGCAGACCTCCTTGACCCGCTCGTCGAGCAGGTCGGCGGGCTCGTCCGCCGCGGCTCCGGCGGTCTGCGCGGACAAGGCGGCGGGCCGGTCCGGCACGGGGAAGACCCGCCCGGTACGGCTCCACCGGCCGGGGAAGGTCTCGGGTCCGGCCCCGCCCCGGCCGTTCCAGCGGGTGACCCCGTCGGTGGTGACCCGCAGCAGTTCGAACCCGGCGGGCGCCGCGGCGCCGAACAGCGGCAGGTCGCCGGGGGGCCCCCGCGAGCAGCGCGTGCGTGGGGTCCGTGGCGGTCGTACGGGGGCCTCCGGCCGGGCCGTGCAGCAGCATCAGCAGCCGGGGGGCGGTGAGCCGCGTGAGGGTCTCGGCGTCCCGCAGCGCCCCCGGGGCCGCCGGGGGGCGTCGCCGGGGCGGCGGCGTTCGGTGAAGGGGTGGCGGATCACCCCGATGCGCAGCCAGCCCTCCTCCTCGTACGGCCGCAGCGCCTCGGCGAACCAGGCCGCCTGGTCGCGTCCGACGAACCCGTACTGGTCCTCCAGGCGGTGGCTGCAGGCGATGGAGGAGTTGAACCCGGCGACGACCGTGGACAGTTCCGGCACGGGGAACAGCGTCCAGGGCTGGTCGCTGTCGAAGACGGTGTCGAGCCCGTGGTAGAGGTCGCGGAAGAGCCGGGTGTAGTGACGCCACTTGGGCCAGTACGGCGGCTGCGGCGCCACCTCGTCCGCCTCGCAGGTGCTGAAGTACGCGCGGCAGGCGGCCAGGTTCACGTCCTGGGCGCCGGGTACGACCATGACGCGCTGCGGCGGGAGTTCGAGCTGGGAGCGGACGGCGGTCAGGAAGCTGAGGGCCTGGTCGCACTCGCGGGGGCTGCCGGACGCGGTGAGGTCACCGCTGACCACGAGCAGGTCGGGGGCGGGGGCGCCCGCGTTCCGCAGCTCGACGAGGTCGCCCCGCAGCTCCCGGCTCAGGGTGTCCGGTTCGCGGCCGCGTCCGAAGTCGGGTCCGGCCAGGTGCAGGACGGTCACCGCGTCCTGGGCGCGGGAGCCGGTGGAGTCCGGCGGGTAGACGGGCACCCGGGACGGGCCGTCGGCGGCCGTCGGCCGGGCCCCGCGATCCGGCCCGCCCCGCCCGTGGTCTGCTGCGCGGAGAACCCGTCTGTCCCGGTGTACGGCGCGGTCCCCGGGCGGTGTTCCCCGGGTAGCCGGGTCGCCGCCCGGGAAGCGCGTGGCCGTCGAGCGCCTGGCCGACCCGGGTGAGCAGCATGGCGCGGGCGGCTTCCTGGTCGCCCACACCGACCAGGTCGACGTACGTGATGGTGGCGAGCAGGCCCTCGACGGGGATGTCGTCGACGCGGACGGTCAGCAGCCGCCGGTCGGGCGATTCGGGGGAGGCGCGCAGAGCGGCCTGCCACTCCATGCGGCCGTAGGTGGACCGCTCATAATGGCGGCTGAGCACGGCGATGACGGCGGCGGACTGGCTGACTCCACGGTCCATGAAATCGATGAAGTTGGTGCCCGGTACGAAGTCCCACGCCTGGACGACAGTGCGGTATCCGGCATCCTCCAGCGTCCACGCTATCCACGACGCCCACTGTTCGTCGGCCGGTGAGTAGCTGATGAAGAAGTCCAACTCGTCTGCTTGACCGCTCAGTTCGCCGCCCGTCAACATAATGACCATCGTAGGAGGTCTTCCCGTTGAGCGCTGGAGTACGACGACGCCTGCACCCGCTGGACTGGCTGGCCGCCGGACTGCTCGCCGTCGGTCTGCTCTGTGTCGCCACCGGCCTGCTGCCCACCGGTCCCGCCGCCGACGCGATGGCGCGCATCGGCCCGCTGCTGGTGTTCCTCGCCACGGTGATCGTGCTCGCCGAACTGACGGGCAGGGCACAGGTCTTCGACGTCGTCGCCACCTGGGTCGCCCGCGCGGGCCGCGGCAACTACCTGCTGCTGTTCGGGCTGTGCGTGCTGTTCGCCTCGGTCACCACCATCACGCTGAACCTGGACACCACGGCGGTGCTGCTGACACCGGTGATGCTGGCGCTCGCCACCCGGGTGGGCATCGCCGCCGTACCGCTGGCGATGACCACGGTCTGGCTGGCCAACACGGCGAGCCTGCTGCTGCCCGTGTCGAACCTGACGAACCTGCTGGCGGCGGACCGCGTCGCCCTGTCGCCGGCCGGGATGGCCGCCGCCATGTGGGCGCCCCAGCTGGCGTCCGTCGCCGTCACCATGGCGTGCCTGTGGGGGTTCTACTGGCGGCGCGGGCGCCGGGGCCAGGACCGCTACACCCCGCCGTCGCCGCCGGTGCCGGACGATCCGGTGCTGCTGCGGGTGTGCGCGCTGGCGTGTGCGGGGTTCCTGCTGGCGATCCTGATCGCCGACGTACCGCTGTGGTCGGCATCGACGACGGCCGCGCTGGTCGTCGTCGTGGCGTTCGCCGTGCGCCGGAGGACGGAGCTGAAGGCGGGGCTGGTCCCCTGGCGGCTGCTGGTGCTCGTACCGGGGATGTTCCTGGTCGTGGAGACCATCAACACGAACGGGCTGCACGGACTGCTGACGGCGGCGATCGGGTCGGACAACGGGATCGTGGGCATGCTCCGGTCCGCCGCGGTCGGTGCGGGCGTGTCGAACGTACTGAACAACCTGCCCGCGTACATGGCGGGCGAGACGGCCGTGCCGGAGGCCAACCACGCCCAGCTGCTGGCCCTGCTCGTCGGCGTCAACGTGGGCCCGGTGGTGACCCCCTGGGCCTCGCTCGCGACGCTGCTGTGGTTCGAGCGGTGCCGCTGGCACGGGACGCGGATCGCGATGGGGCGCTTCCTGTGGACGGGCCTGGTCCTGGCGGTGACGGGCACGCTGGCGGCGACGGTGGCACTGGCCGCGACGGCGTAGGGCGGAGCGGTGCCCCGCGGGGCGGGCCGGGACTCCGGTCAGGTGCGCGGCAGTGCCGCCGCCACCTCCTCCAGTACGTACGCCAGCGCGGCACCCCGCGCCGCCACGAAGCTGCGCCCCTCGTCGGGGCCGCTGAAGCCCGGCGAGAAGCGTGTTCGGTCAGCGTGTGCAGCTCCACACCCGCCTCGGCCGCGAGCAGCGCCCCGGCCGGCAGGTCCACTCCCTCGGCCCGGTAGCCGACGAACCCGTCGATCGCGCCGCGCGCCAGCATGGACCAGCCCAGCAGCGGCGCCCACAGCTGCAGTACGCGCCGGCACCGCCGCTCCAGCGCCCCGCGCAGGCCGCGGCGGTGGCGTCGCCGCGGCCCACCGCGTGCCCCTGCGTCCAGGCCACGACGGGCCCCGACCGGGGTACGCCGCCGTCGGGCCCGGTCAGCGGGCCCTGCGGGCCCTGCGCGCCCTGCCCGGCCACCGTGTGCCAGGTGTGGCCCGTGACCGGTTCGTGCACGACCCCGACCACCGGTGTCTGGCCGACGCACAGTCCGATGCCGACGACGAACACGGGCAGGCCGATCGCGACGTTGTTGCTGCCGTCCAGCGGGTCGACCAGCCAGGTGCGCCTGCCCTCGGCGCCCAGCGGTCCCGCCTCCTCGGACAGGACGCGGTCGTGCGGGAAGTGGTGCTGGAGGCGGGTGAGGACGAGCTTCTCGGCGGCGAGGTCGAGGTCGGTCACGACATCGCCGTCCTCCCCCTTCGTGCGCACCCGGAACGCCTCGCCGAAGCGGCCCCGCAGCATGCCGCCCGCCTCCTGGGCGGCCGCGACGGCCACCCGGCGCTCGTACGCGAAGGTCTCCCCGGGGCTCTCCCCGCCGGAGTCAGGCGCGCTGCTCGGCATGGATCCTCCTGAGGGCCTGGCGGACGGTCCGTACGGTCTGTCCGGTGTCGCACAGCCTGCGGACCGTCCGGGCGGGACGCCCGTCCAGCGGCCCGAGCGAGAGGTCCACCCGTCCCGGCAGCGCCAGGCCGAGCACCAGGGTGGCGGCGGGCCGTTCGGGCGCCACCACGGTGGCGTGGAACTCGCCGGCGGCGAGCGTGTACGTATCGCCGCCGGAGCTGACGAGCCCGGGGCCCGGCTCGCTCCGCACGAGGCAGGGGGTCGGGCGGATCTCGTCGACCCCGTCCGGCTCGCTGTGCACTTCGAAGACGCGGTGGGTCGGGGACGCGCCCCCGTCGCTCACGTGCACCGGGAGGTTGGCCACCAGGCCGTACAGCACGTGGCTGCGCAGCTCCCAGCTGTGCGCGTGCATGGGCGCCGCGCCCGGTTCGGCGCGGGCGCCCGGCTCGAAGAGGTGGACGCAGACGCCTCGCGGGCCCTCTCTCAGCAGCGGCAGGCACAGGAACCCGAGCGGATGGCGCACGGCACGCAACTCCCGCTCCCCGGAGGCTATTTCCTCCAGGGCGGCGGCGGCGCTGTCGCGGGGCCCGGGGGACGTCCCGCCCCGCGTGAGGGCCTGTTCGAGCTCGTCGTAGTCCATGGGGCCGCGCCTGGGGCGCCTCACCTCCGGTAGGGATCCTCCGCGTGCAGGGCCTTTTCGATGATCTCGCCGATGTCGGCGTCGGTGAAGACGCGCGGGAGGGGCAGCCTCAAGTCGTCGAAAAGTACGCGCACTTCGTCGACGGTGGGCTCCAGGCCGAGCGGAGCGGCGACGCGCAGGTCGAGCACGGTGGCCTGCTCACGGCTCTGGTGCAGCTCGGTCACGTAGTAGTCGTAGAGCGGCTGTCCCCGCTCGACCAGGAGGTTCACCCGCGACGTGTCGTCCTGCGTCACGATGAGACAGGATTCGGACAGATCGAATCGAAGGGTCGGCACGGTCGACGACAGGTGCACGCTCATCTCCAGCGTCGTCAGCTGCCGTTGGTACCAGCAAGCGGCGAGGACGGTGGCGTACGACTCCTTGCGCACCCGGTCGGCGGTCCAGGCCGCGGCGGTGGCGGCGCTGCGCTGCCCGGCGAACATCTGCCGGAAGCGGGCGTACGCGGCGCAGGCCCGCTCGTCCGCCGGATTGACGATGTCGATCTTGAAATTCAACTGCGAGCGCTGTTCCTTGGCGGCGCTCACGCACTGCGGAAGCGTCACGGCCCGCAGATAAGTCCCGGTGCCGCCCTTGAAGTACCAGAGGTTCGTACGCTGACGGGCCTCGCGCAGCGCCTCGCCGACCTCGTTGCCCGACAGGGAACGCACCATGGTGAGGTCTTCGAGCGCACGCCGTGTCCCCGCCAGCGCCTCCTGGATGCTCGCGGGCTGGCGGACGCGCTCCACGATCGACCCGAGGGCGAGCGCGCCGAGGACCAGCAAGGTGGCTCCGGAGGCGACGTCGTCGTCGATCACGTCCCCGAAGATGTCCAGGAAACCGATCGTCAGGGCGACGCCCGCCGCGACGACCACGTCGATGTTCTTCAGAATCCAGGCAATGGACCGTTCGAGCCGGCCCACGCGCGCTGCCATATGCGCAACCCCTCCCCCGTGGTGCTCCGATGGTAGGAGACGCGTGTGCGGACCCGCCAGACCGTGCGCGGCCGGGAGGGCGCGGGCCCCGTCCGGGGGGTGTGGGCCCGGAACGCGCCGCGGCGCCTGCCCAGTGTCCGGTCGGGGGACGGGGGCAGGCCCGCGTTCAGTTCCGCACGCCGTTGTACGGGACGTCTTTGGGGGGAGCGTACGTCAGACGGTCAGCGCACGGTCCGTCGGCCTGACCGGGGCCGGCAGTTCGCTCGCCCCCGTCAGGTAACGGTCCACGCCGCGCGCCGCCGAGCGGCCCTCGGCGATCGCCCACACGATGAGCGACTGGCCGCGGCCGGCGTCACCGGCGACGAAGACGCCGTCGACGTTCGTGGCGTACTGCGCGTCGCGCGCGATGTTGCCGCGGGCGTCGAGCTCCAGGCCGAACTGCTGGACCAGACCGTTCGCCTGGTCCGTGCCCGTGAAGCCCATGGCGAGGGTGACCAGCTGGGCGGGGATCTTCCGCTCCGTGCCCGGCTTCTGCTCCAGCTTGCCGCCCTTGAACTCCACCTCGACGAGGTGCAGGAACTGGACGTTGCCGTCCTCGTCGCCCTCGAAGTGGGTGGTCGAGACGGAGTAGACCCGCTCGCCGCCCTCCTCGTGCGCGGAGGTGACCTTGTAGAGCATCGGGAACGTCGGCCACGGCTGGCCGGCGCTGCGCTCCTCGCCCGGCTTCGGCATGATCTCCAGCTGGGTGACGGAGGCCGCGCCCTGGCGGTGGGCGTGCCCACGCAGTCCGCGCCGGTGTCGCCGCCGCCGATGACCACGACGTGCTTGCCCTCGGCGGTGATCGGGGAGACCGTCAGGTCGCCCTCCTGCACCTTGTTGGCGAGCGGCAGGTACTCCATCGCGAAGTGGACGCCGTTCAGCTCGCGGCCCGGGACGGGCAGGTCGCGGGAGACCGTCGCGCCGGCGGCGATGACCACCGCGTCGTACCGGCGCCGCAGCTTCGCGGCGTCGATGTCGCGGCCGATCTCCACCTCGGTGCGGAACTTGGTGCCTTCCGCGCGCATCTGCTCGATGCGCCGGTTGATGTGCGACTTCTCCATCTTGAACTCGGGGATGCCGTAGCGCAGCAGCCCGCCGATGCGGTCGGCGCGCTCGTACACCGCGACCGTGTGACCCGCCCGGGTCAGCTGCTGGGCGGCGGCGAGACCCGCCGGGCCCGAGCCGATGACGGCGACGGTCTTGCCGGAGAGGCGCTCGGGCGGCTGCGGGGTGACGTCGCCGTTGCCCCACGCCTTGTCGATGATGGTGACTTCGACGTTCTTGATGGTGACGGCCGGCTGGTTGATGCCGAGCACGCACGCCGACTCGCACGGAGCCGGGCACAGCCGCCCGGTGAACTCCGGGAAGTTGTTCGTGGCGTGCAGCCGCTCGGACGCCGCCGACCAGTCCTCGCGGTAGGCGTAGTCGTTCCACTCGGGGATGAGGTTCCCGAGCGGGCAGCCGTTGTGGCAGAACGGGATGCCGCAATCCATGCAGCGGCCGGCCTGCTTGCTGATGATCGGCAGCAGGGAGCCGGGAACGTAGACCTCGTTCCAGTCCTTGACGCGCTCACCGGCGGGACGGGTCTCGGCGACCTCGCGTCCGGTGGTCAGGAAGCCCTTGGGGTCAGCCATTGGTCGCCGCCTCCATCATCTTCTCGGTGGTCTCCTGCTCGGAGAGACCGGCGAGCTCAGCGGCGTCCTTGGCGGCGAGCACTGCCTTGTACGTGGACGGGATGATCTTGCTGAAGCGGGTCACCGCGGTGTCCCACTCGGCCAGCAGCTTCGAGGCGACCGTGGAGCCGGTCTCCTCCTCGTGGCGGCGCACCACATCGTGCAGCCACTGCTTGTCGGCGTCGTCGAGCGCCTCGACCGCCCCGGCGTTGCCGGAGTTGACGTTGTCCCGGTCGAGGTCGATGACGTACGCGACGCCGCCGGACATGCCGGCCGCGAAGTTGCGTCCGGTCTCGCCCAGCACCACCGCGCGGCCGCCGGTCATGTACTCGCAGCCGTGGTCGCCCACGCCCTCCGAGACGACGGTGGCGCCGGAGTTGCGGACGCAGAAGCGCTCGCCCGTCCTGCCCCGCAGGAAGAGCTCGCCGCCGGTCGCGCCGTACGCGATGGTGTTGCCCGCGATCGTCGAGTACTCGGCGAGGTGGTCGGCGCCCCGGTCCGGGCGGACGATGATCCGGCCGCCCGAGAGCCCCTTGCCGACGTAGTCGTTGGCGTCGCCTTCGAGCCGCAGCGTCACACCGCGCGGCACGAACGCGCCGAACGACTGGCCCGCGGACCCGGTGAAGGTGATGTCGATGGTGTCGTCGGGCAGGCCCGCACCGCCGAACTTCTTCGTCACCTCGTGGCCCAGCATGGTGCCGACGGTCCGGTTGATGTTGCGGATCGCGACCTGCGCGCGGACCGGCCCCGCCGCCTCGGCGCTGCCCACGGCCAGGGCGTCGGCGGCGAGCTTGATCAGCTCGTTGTCGAGCGCCTTCTCCAGCGCGTGGTCCTGGGTGGTGATCTGGTGGCGGGCCGCGCCTTCCGGCAGCTCGGGAACGTAGAACAGGGGCTCCAGGTCGAGGCCCTGCGCCTTCCAGTGGGTCACGGCCGCGTCGGTGTCGAGCAGCTCGGCGTGGCCGACGGCCTCTTCGAGCGTACGGAAGCCGAGCTCGGCCAGCAGCTCGCGCACTTCCTCGGCGATGAACTGGAAGAAGTTGACGATGTACTCGGCCTTGCCGGAGAAGCGGTCGCGCAGGACCGGGTTCTGGGTGGCGATGCCGACCGGGCACGTGTCGAGGTGGCAGACGCGCATCATGACGCAGCCGGAGACGACGAGCGGCGCGGTCGCGAAACCGAACTCCTCGGCGCCGAGGAGTGCGGCGATGACGACGTCGCGGCCGGTCTTCAGCTGGCCGTCGGCCTGGACGACGATACGGTCGCGCAGTCCGTTGAGCAGCAGCGTCTGCTGGGTCTCGGCGAGGCCGAGCTCCCAGGGGCCGCCCGCGTGCTTCAGCGAGGTGAGCGGCGAAGCGCCCGTACCGCCGTCGTGTCCGGAGATCAGCACCACGTCGGCGTGCGCCTTGGACACACCGGCCGCGACGGTGCCGACACCGACCTCCGACACCAGCTTCACGTGGATGCGCGCCGCCGGGTTGGCGTTCTTGAGGTCGTGGATCAGCTGAGCCAGGTCCTCGATGGAGTAGATGTCGTGGTGCGGCGGCGGCGAGATGAGGCCCACGCCCGGCGTCGAGTGCCGGGTCTTGGCGACCCACGGGTAGACCTTGTGGCCGGGCAGCTGGCCGCCCTCGCCGGGCTTGGCGCCCTGCGCCATCTTGATCTGGATGTCGTCGGCGTTGACCAGGTACTCGCTCGTCACACCGAAGCGGCCGGAGGCGACCTGCTTGATGCTGGAGCGCCGCGCCGGGTCGTACAGCCGCTCGGCGTCCTCGCCGCCCTCACCGGTGTTGGACTTGCCGCCCAGCTGGTTCATGGCGATGGCGAGGGTCTCGTGCGCCTCCTGGGAGATGGAGCCGTACGACATGGCGCCGGTGGAGAAGCGCTTGACGATCTCGGAGGCCGGCTCGACCTCGTCGACGGAGATCGGCGCACGCCCGCTCTTGAAGCCGAAGAGCCCCCGCAGCGTCATCAGCCGCTCGGACTGCTCGTTCACGCGGTCCGTGTACTGCTTGAAGATGTCGTACCGGCGGTTGCGCGTGGCGTGCTGGAGGCGGAAGACCGTCTCCGGGTCGAACAGGTGCGGCTCGCCCTCGCGGCGCCACTGGTACTCGCCGCCGATCTCCAGCGCGCGGTGCGTGGCGGCGATGCCGGAGGCCGGGTACGCCTTGGCGTGCCGGGCGGCGACCTCCTGGGCGATGACGTCGAGACCGGCGCCGCCGATCTTGGTCGCCGTGCCGTTGAAGTACTTCTCGACGAAGGCCTCGTCCAGACCGACGGCCTCGAAGACCTGCGCGCCCCGGTAGGAGGCGACGGTCGAGATGCCCATCTTGGACATGACCTTCAGGACGCCCTTGCCCAGGGCGTAGATCAGGTTCCGGATGGCCTGCTCGGGCTCGGCGCCCTCGATGAACGTACCGGCGCGGACGAGGTCCTCCACGGACTCCATCGCGAGGTACGGGTTGACGGCGGCGGCGCCGAAACCGATGAGCAGCGCGACGTGGTGCACCTCGCGCACGTCGCCGGCCTCGACGAGCAGCCCCACCTGGGTGCGCTGCTTCGTACGGATGAGGTGGTGGTGCACGGCGGAGGTGAGCAGCAGCGAGGGGATCGGCGCGTGCTCGGCGTCCGAGTGCCGGTCGGAGAGCACGATCAGGCGGGCGCCGGCCTCGATGGCGGCGTCGGCCTCGGCGCAGATCTCCTCGATACGGGCGGCCAGCGCGTCGCCGCCGCCGCTGACGCGGTAGAGACCGGACAGCGTGGCGGCCGTCATGCCCGGCATGTCGCCGTCGGCGTTGATGTGTATCAGCTTGGCCAGCTCGTCGTTGTCGATCACCGGGAACGGCAGCGCGACATTGCGGCAGGTCGCGGCGGTCGGCTCCAGGATGTTGCCCTGCGGGCCGAGCGTGGAGCGCAGCGAGGTGACGAGCTCCTCGCGGATGGCGTCCAGCGGCGGGTTGGTGACCTGCGCGAAGAGCTGGGTGAAGTAGTCGAAGAGCAGCCGGGGCCGCTCGGACAGCGCCGCGATCGGCGAGTCGGTGCCCATGGAGCCGAGCGGCTCACCACCGGTGCGGGCCATCGGCGCGAGGATGACGCGGAGCTCTTCCTCGGTGTAGCCGAAGGTCTGCTGGCGGCGCGTGACCGAGGCGTGCGTGTGCACGATGTGCTCACGCTCGGGCAGGTCCTCCAGCTCGATCTCGCCGGCTTCCAGCCACTCCTGGTACGGAGCCTCGGCGGCGAGGCCGGCCTTGATCTCGTCGTCCTCGACGATCCGGTGCTCGGCGGTGTCGACCAGGAACATCTTGCCGGGCTGCAGCCGTCCCTTGCGGACGACCTTGGCGGGGTCGATGTCGAGCACGCCCACCTCGGACGACAGCACGACGAGCCCGTCGTCCGTCACCCAGTAGCGGCCGGGACGCAGACCGTTGCGGTCCAGTACGGCGCCGACCTGGGTGCCGTCGGTGAAGGTGACGCAGGCCGGGCCGTCCCAGGGCTCCATCATCGTCGCGTGGTACTGGTAGAACGCGCGGCGGGCCGGGTCCATGGAGTCGTGGTTCTCCCACGCCTCGGGGACCATCATCAGCACGGAGTGCGGCAGCGAGCGCCCGCCGAGGTGCAGCAGCTCCAGCACCTCGTCGAAGGACGCGGAGTCGGAGGCGTCGGGCGTGCAGACGGGGAAGATCCGCTCCAGGTTCTCGCTCCCGAAGAGGTCGGAGGCGAGCTGGGACTCGCGGGCCTTCATCCAGTTGCGGTTGCCCTTGACCGTGTTGATCTCGCCGTTGTGCGCGACGAAGCGGTACGGGTGGGCGAGCGGCCAGCTCGGGAAGGTGTTCGTCGAGAACCGCGAGTGGACGAGGGCGACGGCGGTGGCGCAGCGCCGGTCCGACAGGTCCGGGAAGAACGGCTCCAGCTGCCCGGTGGTGAGCATGCCCTTGTAGACGATGGTCCGCGCCGACAGCGACGGGAAGTAGACCCCGGCCTCGCGCTCGGCGCGCTTGCGCACTACGAAGGCCTTGCGGTCCAGGGCCAGGCCCGTGGACGTACCGTCCGCCACGAAGATCTGGGCGAAGGCCGGCATGGTGGCACGGGCCCCGTTGCCGAGCAGCGAGGGAGTGACGGGAACCTCACGCCACCCCAGGACCTCGAGTCCCTCTTCGGCGGCGATCGCCTCGATCTGCGAGACGGCCTGTGCGGAGCCGTCGGCAGGGAGGAAGGCGATGCCGACGGCGTACGCCCCGGCCTCGGGGAGGTCGAAGTCCGTGACCTCGCGCAGGAAGGCGTCCGGGACCTGGAGCAGGATTCCGGCGCCGTCGCCGGAGTCGGGCTCGGATCCGGTGGCACCGCGGTGTTCGAGATTGCGCAGTACGGTCAGCGCCTGCTCGACCAGCTCATGGCTGGCCACACCGGTGAGGGTGGCCACAAAGCCGACGCCGCAGGCGTCGTGCTCGTTACGGGGGTCGTACATCCCCTGCTGGGCGGGGCGACCGTCCATGGGCGACCAGGCGTCGGAACGCATCGGCACTCCCGTCGTCGTCGTGGGTGGGGCACCTCCCGGGCGAAGTCCGGGGGAGCAACTACCGAGGGACGACGTTGGCCCTCCGCGAAATTTCGTGCAGGTTACATGATGGCTGGCTTCTCGCGAAGTGGATAGCTCATTCCAGCATGCGGACACCGCTCATAGCGGTGGAGGTGGGTCACAGGCGGACAGACCGACATCCGTCCGGCCGTCACGGAGCAGGCTTCATTGCCTGCGGTGTCGTGGGGTCATGCCCGGTGTTAGCGGAATCGAAACCACCGGGTAACACACTACTTATGTGGAGCCCCGCATAGTGTCTCACCCTACGGCCGTTCCGAACAGAGCGCCGAGGGCGTACGTCACACCGGCCGCGGCCCCGCCGAGCGCCAGCTGCCGCAGCCCGCTGAACCACCAGGACCGCGCCGTCACCTTCGCCACCAGCGCTCCGCAGGCGAAGAGGCCGGCGAGCGCGAGCAGCACCGCGGGCCACATCGTCGAGGCCCCGAGCAGGTACGGCAGTACGGGCAGCAGGGCGCCCAGCGCGAACGCCCCGAACGACGATACGGCGGCGACCAGGGGTGAGGGAAGGTCCCCGGGGTCGATACCGAGCTCTCGCGGGCGTGGATCTCCAGCGCCTGCTCGGGGTCCCTGGACAGCTGGGTGGCGACCTCGCGCGCCAGCCCCGCCTCGACCCCCCGCGGCTCGTCGAGCGCGGCGAGCACCTCCAGCTCGTCCTTGGGGTGCTTGCGCAACTCACGCCGCTCGACGTCGAGTTCGGCCTCCACCAGCTCCCGCTGCGAGGCCACGGAGGTGTATTCGCCCGCCGCCATGGAGAAGGCTCCGGCGGCGAGTCCGGCGAGCCCGGTGATGACGATCGTCTGCTGGCCCACGGACCCGCCGGCGACACCCGTCATCAGCGCCAGGTTGGACACCAGACCGTCCATCGCGCCGAAGACCGCAGGGCGCAGCCAACCCCCATTCACGTCGCGGTGCGTGTGGTTGTCGCGGTGCGCCTCGTGCAGCGTCGCCTCGGTCTCGATGATGGCCATTTCGCCCGTTCCCCTCTCGCCGGAGGCGGGGCCGTGTGCGGCCCGCTCCACCCCCTCAACGCCATCGAAAGTACGCACGATTCAGGCCCCCCGCCAGCAAGGCAGGCCGTACTTACCCGCAGCTCAGACCCCACGCCGACCGGGTGACGCTGACGTTTCGGAGCCTTTGCCGGGCCCTGGCGTGGCACAGATCCAGGAACGAGCCCAGGGAGTTGACTGCATGCAATCCCGCACCGATCACGGTCGCGCGCTTCAGGCCCTGCGCGGACTTCACGCCGTACGCGCGCTCCGCGACCGGGGACGGGGCGCTCTGCTGGGCCTGGCGGTGGGCGACGCGCTCGGGGCCCCCGCGGAGAACATGAAGCCTTCCGAGATCCGCCGCCGTTGGGGCCGCATCGAAGGCTTCGTGTCCTCCGATCCCGCCGGTACGGACGACACGGAGTACGCCATCTTCTCCGGCCTCCTCCTCGCCCGCCACGGCTCGGCGCTCACCGTGGCCCACGTCGAGAACGCATGGCACCTGTGGATCGCCGACCTGGACGAGGGCCCCTTCCGCGGCGCGGGCTTCAGTGAACGCGGCACGCTGGAGAACCTCCGCCGGGGCCTGGCCGCGCCCATCTCCGCCCAGCACCGCCACGCGTGGAGCGACGGTCTCGCGATGCGCGCCGCACCGTTCGGCGTCTTCGCGGCGGGCCGCCCGGCGGAGGCGGCGCGCCTGGTCGCGATCGACGGCTGTGTGAGCCACGAGGGCGAGGGCATCTACGGCGGCCAGGCGGTGGCGGCGGGCGTGGCGGCGGCCATGACGGGCGCCACCGCCTCCGCGATCACCGCCGCGGCCCTCTCGGTCATCCCGTCCGACTCCTGGACGGCCCGCTCCCTGCGCCGCGCGGTGGCCGCCGCCCCGCAGGGCGAACGCGCGGTCCGCTCGGCGGTGGTGATCGGCGGCTACCCCTGGACGGACCTGGCCCCCGAAGCGGTGGGCCTGGCCTTCGGAGCGTTCGCGGCGTCCCACGGCGACTTCACCGCCTCGGTCCTCACGGCGGTCAACATGGGCCGCGACGCGGACACCACGGCAGCGGTGGCGGGCGCCCTGGCCGGCGCCTGTGCGGCGCGGGCGCGATCCCCCCGGCCTGGTCGTCGGCGATCGCCCCGGCACGGGGCAGCTGCCTCCCCTCCATGCGGGGCCACCACGTCCTGGACGTGGCGGACCTCCTGGCCCCGACGACGACCCCCAGGCAGTCTCATGACCCCCTACAACCCCCCGCAAGCCGCGTCCCGGACCGCACCGGACACCCCGGCCGGCCACGCCGCCCCGGACCTCCGCCGCGTCGAGGGCCTCCTCCTCGGCCTGGCGGCGGGCGACGCCGCCGGCTGGCCCGCCGCCCGCCACCGCGCCGCCCGCATGCCCGACTGGACCCGCCGCCTCACCCGCGAACTCGACACCTTCGCCGAGCAGAACGCCACCACCACCCTCCCCGTCCCCATCGCCCTCAACCAGCCCCCCGAACCCCTGCGCCTGGGCCCCTCCGACGACGCGGAGTGGGCCGCCTTCACCGCCGTCACGATCCTGGACACCCACCCCGACGATCCGCGCCGCGGTCGACCGCGCCTGGACCGCCCTCGCCGCCGAGGTCGGGCCGCCGCCGACCGCGCCCCCGAGGTCGAGTCCGCCGTACTCCCCCTCCGCGCCCGGATCTCCGTACGCGCCGGCCTCGGCAACCTCGCCACCGGCCTGCGCCCGCCCGCGACCGGCCACGACAACCCGCAGTACTTCGACGACGACCGCCTGTGTCCGCGCCTGCGTCCTCGCCACCGCCCACCCCGGCGACCCGGCCGCCGCCGCCGAACTCGCCGAGTTCGACGCCCGCTACACCCAGGACGGCGACGCGTCCGCGGTCCCCGCGCCATGGCCGCGGCGGTCGCGGCGGCCCTCGGCGGCGCCGGAGTCGACGAAGCCGTGGAGGCCGCCCTCGCCCAGCTCCCCGAAGCCACCGAGATCGGCCGCAACGCGGCCCACGCCGTACGCCTGGCCGCAGCCACCACCGGTGCCTTCGCCCTGGTCCCCACCCTCGAACACCAGATCGTCGACCACGTCTACAGCTACGGCATCGCCGCCGCCGAAACCGTCCCCGTCGCCCTCGCCCTCGCCACCGCCGCCCGCGGCCGTGTCACCGAGGCCGTGCCCGCCGCCGCCTGCCTGTCCCGCGTCGCCGACTCCGCCCCCGCCCTCTCCGGCGCGCTGACCGGCGCGCGCGCCGGCGGCGACGCGCTCCCGCCCGGCTGGCGCGACACCTGCCGCACGCTGGTCGGCTGCGCCCTCCCCCGCCTGGCCGGCACCGATCTCATCGAACTCGCCCGGCTCTCCACCACGAACGGATCCGGACATGACGACCTTCACCCCCCTCACACTCGAAGACCGCATCACCGGCAGCTGCTCGGCGCGGCGGTCGGCGACGCGCTCGGCGGCCCGGTCGAGGGCTGGACCCCCGAGCAGATCACCGAACGGCACGGCGGCCGCGTCCACGGCATCGTCGGCCCCTTCCACGAGGACTGGCGTACGGCGCGCCCCATCGCCCCGTATCACAAGGGCGACGGCCACATCACCGACGACACCCTCATGACGCACGCCCTGATCCGCGTGTACGACGCCGTACGCGACCACCTGGACGCCTACGCGATCGCCGACCACCTCGTCCCCCAGCTCATCGAAAAGCCCGTCTACATCCCCGAGTTGGAAACGGAAGCCCTCCCCCTCCAGCGCGTCTTCCTCGCCGAGAAGTGGATCGTCGCCCGCCTCCACTACGGCCACGTGGACCCCCGGGAAGCCGGCACCGGAAACATCGTCAACTGCGGCGCCGCGATGTACATGGCCCCGGTCGGCCTGGTCAACGCGGGCAACCCGGCATCCGCGTACGCCGAGGCGATCGACATCGCCGGCGCCCACCAGTCCTCGTACGGGCGCGAGGCGCCGGCGTCTTCGCCGCGGCCGTAGCCGCCGCCTGCGCCCCCGACGCGACACCGGCCACCGTCGTCGACACCTGCCTCTCCCTCGCCAAGGACGGCACCCGCTCAGCGATCGAAGCGGTGGCCGAAGCGGCAGTCCGCCACCACTACTTCGAGTCGGCGCTCACCCCCCTCCGCGACGCCGTCGCCCCCTTCGACACCGTCGGCCCGGACTACCGCAGGCCGACCCTCGCCGCCCGCCGCCCCTCCCGCCTGCACTCCATCGAGGAACTCCCCGTCGCCCTGGGCATGCTCCTCGTCGCCGGAGGCGACTACCGCCACACCGTCCTGGGCTCGGTCAACTACGGCCGCGACTGCGACTCGATCGCCACGATGAGCGGCGCCGTCTCCGGGGCGCTGCACGGTGAAGCGGCCGTCCCCTCCGACTGGGCGAAAACAGTCGCCGAAGCGAGCCGCACCGACCTGCACGCTCCCGCCCGCACCCTGTTCGACGTGACCCGCGAGGTGTACGCCCGGGACACACAGCGCCGCCGCTCCCACGAAGGAGCGTTCGCGGCACTGACGGGCACGTCATGAACCTCCGGCTGACCTGGGTCCAGCCGGAGGACCTGATCTCCCACGAACTGCGCCAGGCCTCCGAGGACGGCCTGCGAGACGACAGCGATCCGCACCCGCTGGCACCGGGCGGGCGGCCCGCCCGCACCCCCCGTCACGGGCGCGTCCGCCACCCCCGCGCCCCCGCACCTGCGCGCCCTGGCCGAAGTCCTCCTCGACGAACTGCACCACCTCCCCTCCCCCCTGGCCCGAGCCGAACCCACCTCCCTGGCCGCCATCAGGTCCGCCTGCCCGGCATGGCCCCGGCCGGCGCGCCCGGTGCCGGGAGGGGACGTGCCGGGGCGCTCCCCGCAGGGCGTCGAACGCAACCACCCCGAAG
>RHMC01000096.1 GCA_003719395.1 Streptomyces altiplanensis | reverse complement strand
CGGCACTCGATCACCGCCTGATCCGGCTCAAGGCGTTGCCCGACGGCTTCCGGGCCGAGTTCATCGAGACGGCAGAGCGTGGTCGGACAGGGCGCGGTGAAGACGGCGTGGAGCGCGTCGGGGTCTTTCGGGTGGCAGACCTCCACGCCTACCCGCCGACACCCCCGACTGCACCCTCAACTGCTAAGAGCCTGTGGTGTGAGCGGTTCGCCGTTCTCGATGCACCGACGTACCCAGTCGCCCCCGAGCCTCAGCCGATCCCGCAGCCCGACGTCCCCGTCGTACGCCGTGACAAGCCGGCCCAGAGGACTTGAGCCCGACGGGGTCTTCGCGCTCGCTGCCTCGCTCACTCGCCCACAGCTGCACCATTCGACCGGCAGCAGGGCTGTTCTTCGGATCTGATCGCAACACAGTGTTACGGGACCAAGATCTGCCAACTGGCGTGCTCATCCGCCGACCGAAACCCTCGGTCGCAGTGGAACTCGCGGGACGAGACGGAAAGCCTTTGCATAAAACTGCGGAGATGCGTATAGTCATGCCATCGACTAGGAGGGCTCGATGGCGGTACGTGCAGCAGTGGCAGGGGCGAGTGGATACGCGGGCGGGGAACTGCTCCGTCTGCTCCTCGCCCACCCCGGGGTGGAGATCGGCGCCCTGACCGGCCATTCCAACGCGGGACAGCGGCTCGGCTCGCTCCAGCCGCACCTGCTGCCGCTGGCCGGCCGCGTGCTGGAGCCCACCACCCCGGAAGTGCTCGCCGGACACGACGTCGTCTTCCTGGCGCTCCCGCACGGCCAGTCCGCCGCCGTCGCCGAGCAGCTCGGTGAGACGTGCTCGTGGTCGACATGGGCGCGACTTCCGGCTCCGGGACGCCGCCGACTGGGAGGCGTTCTACGGTTCGCCGCATGCCGGGACCTGGCCGTACGGTCTTCCCGAGCTCCCCGGTGCCCGCGCCGCGCTCGCCGGCTCCAAGCGCGTCGCCGTCCCCGGCTGCTACCCCACCGCCGTCTCGCTCGCGCTCTTCCCGGCGTACTCGCGCAGCTCGCCGAGTCCGACGCGGTGATCGTCGCCGCCACCGGCACCTCCGGCGCGGGCAAGGCGCTCAAGCCGCATCTGCTCGGCAGCGAGGTGATGGGCTCCATGACGCCGTACGGCGTCGGCGGCGGCCACCGCCACACCCCCGAGATGATCCAGAACCTCAGCGCCGCCGCGGGGGAGCGGGTCACCGTCTCCTTCACGCCGACGCTCGCGCCCATGTCCCGCGGCATCCTCGCCACGTGCAGCGCGAAGGCGAAGCCCGGGACGACCGCCGAGAGCGTACGGGCGGCGTACGAGAAGGCGTACGCCGACGAGCCGTTCGTGCACCTCCTCCCCGAGGGGCAGTGGCCCGCGACCGCCTCCGTGTACGGCTCCAACGCCGTTCAGATCCAGGTCGCGTACGACGGGGCCGCCGGCCGCGTCATCGCGATCAGCGCCATCGACAACCTTGCCAAGGGCACCGCCGGCGGCGCGGTGCAGAGCATGAACATCGCCCTCGGGCTCCCCGAGGACACCGGTCTTTCCACGACAGGAGTGCACCGTGAGCGTCACGGCAGCAAAGGGATTCACCGCGGCGGGCATCGCCGCGGGGATCAAGGACAGCGGCAACCCCGACCTGGCCCTCGTGGTCAACAACGGGCCCCGCCTCGCCGCCGCGGGCGTCTTCACCTCCAACCGCGTGAAGGCCGCGCCGGTCCTGTGGTCCGAGCAGGTCGTCAAGGGCGGCCGGGTCTCCGCCGTCGTCCTCAACTCCGGCGGCGCCAACGCCTGTACGGGCCCGAAGGGCTTCCAGGACGCCCACGCCACCGCCGAGAAGGCCGCACAGGTACTGACGGGCCACAGCGCCGGTGAGATCGCCATCGCCTCCACGGGCCTCATCGGCATCACCCTCCCCATGGACAAGCTCCTGCCCGGCATCGAGAAGGCCGCCGCCGAGCTCTCCGCGCACGGCGGCGAGAAAGCCGCCATCGCCATCAAGACCACCGACACCGTCCACAAGACGGCCGTCGCGGGCGGCGAGGGCTGGACCGTCGGCGGCATGGCCAAGGGCGCGGGCATGCTCGCACCCGGCCTCGCCACCATGCTGGTCGTGCTCACCACCGACGCCGACCTCGAAGCGGACGCCCTCGACCGGGCGCTGCGCGACGCCACCCGCCAGACCTTCGACCGCGTCGACTCCGACGGCTGCATGTCGACGAACGACACGGTGCTGCTGCTCGCTTCCGGCGCGTCCGGGGCGACGCCGGAGTACGACGCGTTCGCCACCGCCGTACGCACCGTCTGCGACGACCTCGCCCGCCAGCTCATCGGCGACGCGGAGGGGGCCAGCAAGGACATCCGGATCGAGGTCGTGGGCGCCGCGACCGAGGCCGACGCCGTCGAGGTGGGCCGCTCGATCGCCCGCAACAACCTCCTCAAGTGCGCCATCCACGGCGAGGACCCCAACTGGGGCCGTGTCCTGTCCGCCATCGGCACCACGCGCGCCGCCTTCGACCCCGACCGGCTCAACGTCGCCATCAACGACATCTGGGTCTGCAGGAACGGCTCGGTCGGCGACGACCGCGACCTCGTCGACATGCGCTACCGCGAGGTGAAGATCACCGCGGACCTGGCGGCGGGCACCGAGTCGGCGGTCATCTGGACCAACGACCTCACCGCCGACTACGTCCACGAGAACAGCGCGTACAGCTCATGAGCGCCCGCAAGCACACCGCCCTGCCCAAGGCCCAGATCCTCGTCGAGGCGCTGCCCTGGCTCACCCGCCACCACGGCCGGACCGTCGTCATCAAGTTCGGCGGCAACGCCATGATCGACGAGGACCTGAAGGCCGCCTTCGCCCAGGACGTCGTCTTCCTGCGGCACGCCGGCCTCAAGCCGGTCGTCGTGCACGGCGGCGGCCCGCAGATCAGCGCGCAGCTCGACCGGCACGGCCTGGTGAGCGAGTTCAAGGCCGGGCTGCGGGTCACCACGCCCGAGGCCATGGACGTCGTACGCATGGTCCTCGCCGGCCAGGTGCAGCGCGAGCTCGTCGGGCTGCTCAACCAGCACGGCCCGCTCGCCGTCGGCATGACCGGCGAGGACGCCCACACCATCACCGCCACCCAGCACTTCCCGCAGATCGACGGCGAGTCCGTCGACATCGGGCGGGTCGGCGAGATCACCGCCATCGACACCGGCGCCATCCAGGCCCTGCTCGACGACGGCCGTATCCCGGTCGTCTCGTCCATCGCCCGCAGCGCCGACGACCACCACGTGTTCAACGTCAACGCCGACACCGCCGCGGCCGCGCTCGCCGCCGCGCTGGGCGCCGAGACGCTGATGGTCCTCACCGACGTCGAGGGCCTCTACGAGGACTGGCCCCACAGCGACGAAGTGATCAGCCGGCTCACCGCCAAGGAACTGGAGAAGCTGCTGCCGGAGCTCTCCAGCGGCATGGTCCCCAAGATGGAAGGGTGCCTGCACGCCGTACGCAACGGGGTCAACACCGCCCGCGTGATCGACGGCCGCGTGCAGCACTCGATCCTGCTGGAGATCTTCACCGACGAGGGCATCGGCACGATGGTCGTGCCCGACGAGCACGAAGGGGGAGTCAGGTGACCGCGAACCAGGAGCTGGCACAGCGCTGGCAGGGCGTCATGACGGACAACTACGGCACGCCCGGGCTGTCGCTCGTACGCGGCCGGGGCGCGAAGGTCTGGGACGCCGACGGCAAGGAGTACGCAGACTTCGTCGGAGGCATCGCCGTGAACGCCCTCGGCCACGCCCACCCCGCGATCGTCGAAGCCGTCTCCCGTCAGATCGCCTCCCTCGGCCATGTCTCGAACCTGTTCGTCGCCGAGCCGCCCGTGGCCCTCGCCGAGCGGCTGATCCAGATCTCCGGCCGCCCCGGCCGGGTGTTCTTCTCCAACTCCGGCGCCGAGGCCAACGAGGCCGCCTTCAAGATCGGGCGCCTCACCGGCCGTACGCATATGGTCGCCACCGAGGGCGGCTTCCACGGCCGCACCATGGGCGCCCTCGCGCTCACCGGCCAGTCCGGCAAGCGCGAGCCCTTCCTGCCGCTCCCCGGCGACGTGACGCACGTACCGTTCGGAGACGCCGAGGCGCTGCGCGCCGCCGTCACCACCGACACCGCGCTGCTGGTCATCGAGCCGATCCAGGGCGAGCTCGGCGTCGTCGTCCCGCCCGAGGACTACCTGCGGGCCGCCCGCGAGATCACCCGCGCCACCGGCACCCTGCTCGTCCTCGACGAGGTCCAGACGGGCATCGGGCGCACGGGCCGCTGGTTCGAGTACCAGGGTCACGACGGCGTCGATCCCGACATCGTCACCCTCGCCAAGGGACTCGGCGGCGGGCTCCCGATCGGCGCGACGCTCGCCTTCGGCGAGGCGGCGGACCTCCTCAGGCCCGGCCAGCACGGCACGACCTTCGGCGGGAACCCCGTCGCGTGCGCCGCCGGACTGGCCGTACTGGACACCATCGCGGCCGACGGACTCCTCGACCACGTCAAGCGGATGGGGGAGAAGCTGCGCGACGGAATCGAGTCACTCGGGCACCCGCTGGTCTCCCACGTCCGTGGCGCCGGCCTGCTCCTGGGTATCGTGCTCACCGAGTCGCTCGCTCCCCAGGTGCAGCAGGCGGCTCAGGACGCCGGTCTCCTGGTGAACGCGCCCGCCCCCGATGTCGTACGGCTCATGCCGGCGTATCTCATCGGAGACGACGAGGTGGAAACGTTCCTCCAGGCCCTGCCCGGCGTTCTCGACACCGCACACGGGGACCGACGATCCGGAGAATGACACCGATGACCGAGGCGCAGGCGCAGGACAACGAGCACGGCGGCCAGGCCGTACCGCAGACCCGCACCGCCAGGCACCGCCGGATCGTGGACATCCTGAACCGGCAGCCGGTGCGGTCGCAGAGCCAGCTGGCGAAGCTCCTCGCCGACGACGGGCTGAGCGTCACCCAGGCGACGCTCTCCCGGGACCTGGACGAGCTGGGCGCGGTGAAGATCCGCAACACCGGCGGCGAGCTGATCTACGCGGTGCCGAGCGAGGGCGGCTTCCGCACCCCGCACGCGCCGCTCGGCGAGTCCGCCAAGGAGGAGCGCATGCGGCGCCTCTCCGGCGAGCTGCTGATCTCCGCCGAGGCATCGGCCAACCTCGTCGTCCTGCGTACGCCGCCGGGCGCCGCCCAGTTCCTGGCCTCGGCCATCGACCAGGCCGAGCTGAACGCGATCCTCGGCACCATCGCGGCGACGACACGCTGCTCCTGATCAGCCGCGACCCGGCGGGCGGCCAGGCGCTGGCCGACCACCTGCTGTGCCTGGCCCAGAACGACCGTTAGCGGGGCCGGGTCCCCGGCTCAGTCCGCCCGCGCGGGCAGCGGCAGCGGCAGGGCGGGCAGGCCGTCCAGGCTCACGCCGATGTAGTCCTTCTTCTCGCAGTACGCCGCGAACTCCGCGTCCGTCTTGCGGGCGAAGTGCTCGGCGTGCTGCGTCCGTTCCTCCCGGTACTCCATGAAGGGGACGGCGAAACCGCAGCTGTCGCTGATGCGCCGCGCGTGGACCACGACGATGGCGCGGGCGCTCGGCCCGTCGACGTCCTCGAACCGCGTGATGAGCCCGGCCCACCGCGGGTCGTCCCGGAACACGGCCTCGCCCTGCCCGTGCACCCGCAGCACCTTGGGCGGTCCGGTGAAGGCGCACCACATCAGGGTGATGCGCCCGTTCTCCCGTATGTGCGCGACGGTTTCCGCGGTGCTGCCGCCGAAGTCCAGGTACGCCAGGGTCGTCTCGTCCAGCACGACGAGCGTCCCGGCCCTGCCCTTGGGGGACAGGTTGACGTGTCCGTCGGCGGCCAGCGGAGCTGTGGCGGTGAAGAAGACCGGCTGGTCCTCGATGAAGGTGCGGATCCTGCCGTCTATACGTTCGTAGTGCTTTCCCATGCCACGGATTATGCGCTCCAACTGGTCGTCGGGAGCGTGGTTTTCACCTGGCGGAACGGTCTAGGACCTGGCCGCCAGCGGCCTGCTGTGTTCGCGGACCTGGTCCGGGGTGAGGTACACCGAGGTGTTCTCGAAGTCCTGGAGGGTGCCCGCCCGCCGGGACTGGAAGTCCGTACGGACGAAGTCGTCGCCCGCGACGGCGTTGAGCGTCCAGTTGGTCACGACCCGGGTCCTGGCGGTCATGGTGGGCAGGGCCAGCAGGTGGTAGCCGCGGGCCACCGCCTGGGCGGGGAGACCGTGCAGCTCCATGCCCAGGGGCTTGGAGACCGCGTCCCTGCCGCCGAGGTCCACGACCAGGCCGAGGTCCTTGTGGATGTACGGCTTCAGCGGCATGCCGCGCAGCCGGGCGATGATGTTCGACGCCAGGGCCTTGCCCTGGCGCTGGGCGTGCTGGGCGGTCGGCGGGCACATCGCGTCACCGCCCTTCGCGAGGTCGGGGACCGCCGCCGCGTCGCCCGCCGCGAACAGGCCGTCGAAGCCGGGGACGGTCAGCTGGGGTGTGGCGACGAGACGGCCGCGTACGGTCTCCGCCCCCAGCGTGGCCACCAGGGGGCTCGCGGCGACTCCGGCGGTCCAGATCAGGGTGTGCGACGGCAGCGTACGGCCGTCGGTGAGCTTGACGCAGGTCGCGTCCACGGAGGCGACCGAGGTGCCGAGAGAGAACTCGATGCCCCGGTAGCGCAGCATCGCCATGGCCTTCTCGCCCAGCTTCTCGCCGAGCTCCGGCAGCAGCCGCGGGGCCACGTCCACCAGGTGCCACTTGATCTGCGCGCGGTCCAGGCGCGGGTAGCGCCTGACGGCGGCGGAGGTGAGGCGCTGCAGGCAGGCGGCGGTCTCGGTGCCGGCGTAGCCCCCGCCGACCACCACGAACTGCAGCCGCGCCGCGCGGTCGGCCTCGTCGGAGGTGGCGGCGGCGATGTCGAGCTGGGCGATGACGTGGTCGCGCAGCCACGCCGCCTCGGCCAGGGACTTCATGCCGCGCGCGTGCTCTTTCAGGCCCGGGATGTCGAAGGTCCGGGTGGTGGATCCGGCGGCGAGGACGAGCTGGTCGTACGGTTCGGCGATCACCTCGCCCGTGACCTCCTGATCACGCACACCTTGGCCTTGGCGTCGATGCCGATGGCGCCGCCGGGGCAGATGCGGGTGCGGCGCAGCCGGCGGCGCAGCGACACCGCGACGGACTGCGGGGTGAGGACCCCGGCCGCCACGTGCGGCAGCAGCGGAAGGTAGAGCTGGTAGTCCGACGGTGACACCAGCACCAGTTCGGCCTCGCCGGGAGACAGTTTCCGTTCCAGTCGCTGCAGGCACTCGACCCCGGCGAAACCCGCGCCGACCACAAGGATCTTCGGTCGCGTCATAGGTGTCCACTGCTCCTCACGGCTGCCGACGGCTGTTCCTCCTCCACCTTCGGCGTTCGAAGCGGCGGCCGCCCGCCGGCGAGGTGCATTCGGGGGGCGGGGACCCCGGCGCCGTGCCGCGGGCCGGGACGCGGACCACCGGCGCCGGCCCGCCCGTCGAGTACGACACTCAGGTCCGCGGCGTGAAGAGCCGGAGCCCGGTGGGCGGCCGGGCCCGCTCGTCGGCTCCGGCGCCCGGGGCGGCGTTGACGAAACATACGGTGCAGTGCATACTTATGCCTATCGCTGCATGCATCGCAAGGAGAAGCCCGTGACCGAGCGCGTCGTACTCGCCTGCTCAGGCGGTCGGGACACCTCCGTCGCCGCAACGAGGCCGGCCGGCACGTCACCGGCGACGTCCGGATGACCCTGCACGGTGGCCGCGCCGTCGTCACCGGCCGGAAGCCCGGTGAGTCGCCGTACGGCTTCCGCCTGGCGGCGTACGACGCGGGCGACACGTTCGGCCCGTCCGAGGCGCAGGGTTTCATCGAGATCTCCGGCCTGTCGTCGGAGATCGCCGCACGGCGTGATCCGCAGGCGCGACCTGACGTGACCCGGCGTAACCAGAACTCGTTCGACAGTCGCCTCCCCGGCCCGCCGCGGCGGGGAGGCCGCACATCCCCACCCTTGAGGAGCAGTAGCTGTGAGCAGCAACAACGGTGACGTCAGGCTCTGGGGCGGCCGCTTCGCCGACGGGCCCGCCGAGGCCCTCGCCAAGCTGTCCGCGTCCGTCCACTTCGACTGGCGGCTGGCACCGTACGACATCGCCGGTTCGAGCGCCACGCGCGCGTGCTCCACAAGGCGGGACTGCTCACCGAGGACGAGCTGGACCGCATGCTGGCCGGTCTCGGCCGGCTGGAGGCCGACGTCGCGGACGGCTCCTTCACCGGCACCATCGCCGACGAGGACGTGCACACCGCCCTGGAGCGCGGACTCCTGGAGCGGCTCGGCGCCGACCTCGGCGGCAAACTGCGCGCCGGCCGGTCCCGCAACGACCAGGTCGCCACGCTCTTCCGGATGTACCTGCGCGACCACGCCCGCATCATCGGCGGCCTGATCGCCGATCTCCAGGACGCGCTCGTCGGCCTCGCCGAGGCGCACCCGGACGTCGCCATGCCGGGCCGTACGCACCTCCAGCACGCCCAGCCCGTCCTCTTCGCCCACCACGTCCTGGCCCACGTCCAGTCCCTGTCCCGGGACGCCGAGCGGCTGCGCCAGTGGGACGAGCGGACGGCCGTGTCGCCGTACGGATCGGGGGCCCTGGCGGGTTCGTCCCTCGGCCTGGACCCGGAGGCGGTCGCCGCCGACCTCGGTTTCGAGCACGGCTCCTCGGCCAACTCCATCGACGGCACGGCGTCGCGCGACTTCGTCGCCGAGTTCGCCTTCGTCACCGCGATGATCGGCGTCAACCTCTCCCGGATCGCAGAAGAGATCATCATCTGGAACACGAAGGAGTTCTCCTTCGTCACCCTCCACGACGCCTTCTCCACCGGCTCGTCGATCATGCCGCAGAAGAAGAACCCGGACATCGCCGAGCTCGCGCGCGGCAAGTCAGGCCGCCTCATCGGCAACCTCACCGGCCTCATGGCGACCCTGAAGGCCCTCCCGCTCGCGTACAACCGCGACCTCCAGGAGGACAAGGAGCCGGTCTTCGACTCCTGCGACACCCTCGAAGTCCTGCTGCCCGCCTTCACCGGCATGATGGCCACGCTCACCGTCAACCGCGAGCGCATGGAGGAACTGGCCCCGGCCGGCTTCTCGCTCGCCACCGACATCGCCGAGTGGCTGGTCAGGCAGGGCGTGCCGTTCCGGGTCGCGCACGAGGTCGCCGGCGAGTGCGTCAAGGAGTGCGAGCAGTACGGCATCGAGCTCGACGAGCTCACCGACGAGCAGTTCGCCAAGATCTCCCCGCACCTGACCCCCGAGGTGCGTACGGTCCTGAACGTCGCCGGCGCCCTCGCCTCGCGCGACGGCCGCGGCGGCACCGCCCCCTCCGCGGTCGCGGTCCAGCTCGCCGTGGTGAAGGCCGACCTGGCCGCCCAGCACGCCTGGGCCACCGCCAAGAGCTGAGCCGTTCCGGACGCCGCCGGACGCCGCCGGAAGTCACCCGGACGTCACCCCGCACGCCCCACGCGAGCCCGCCCACGAACCGCCGGGCGCCGCCCGCGCGGGCGTGCGGGTCATGACCTTGCGAGACACTGATGTCTCATTCGGGGTTATGGTCGTCCCATGACTGTCGATCGCGAGCAGGTGCTCCGCACCGCGGCCGCCCTCCTCTCCCGCAAGGCGACCGCGACCATGGACGAGGTCGCCAGGGCGGCCGGCATCGGCCGGGCCACCCTGCACCGCCACTTCGCCGGGCGGGACGCCCTGGTCAAGGCGCTCGAAGTGCTCGGCATCCGCGAGTTCGAGGCGGCGCTCGACGCCGCCCGGCTCGACGAGGGGTCCGCCGAGGAAGGGCTGCGCCGCCTCATCGCGGAGATCGAGCCCGCCGCCGGCCTGCTCGCCTTCCTCGTCACCGAGAACCAGCTCTTCGAGGGCGCCCACGTCAACGAGGGATGGGGCCGTCTGGACGCGCGGGTCTCCGCGCATTTCCGGCGCGGACAGCAGCAGGGCGAGTTCCGGATCGACCTCACCCCGGCCTGGCTGACCGAGGCACTGTACGGGCTCATCGGCACCGGCGCGTGGGCCGTCCAGGACGGCCGGGTGGCGGCGAAGGACTTCCAGTACATGATCGTCGAGTTGCTGCTCGGCGGAGCACGTCGGAACGTAGAGCAATGACGAGCAGCGGCCGGCACCAGGTGGCGCGGAGCGCGTCCACCATCCCGGCCGCTGGCTGGCGCTCGGCGTCCTCGTCCTCGCCGTGCTGCTGGTCGCCGTCGACGCGACCGTGCTCGGCCTCGCGACACCCTTCCTCAGCGAGGACCTCCAGCCCTCCGGCACCCAGTTGCTGTGGATCGGCGACGTCTACTCGTTCGTCATCGCCGGCCTGCTCGTCTCGATGGGCAGCCTCGGCGACCGGATCGGCCGCAAGAAACTGCTGCTGACCGGCGCGGTCGCATTCGGCGCGGTCTCCGTGCTCAACGCCTACGCCACCAGCCCGGAAATGATGATCCTCGCCCGCGCGCTGCTCGGCGTGGCCGGTGCGACGCTGATGCCGTCCACGCTCGCGCTGATCCGCAACATCTTCCACGACGCCGAGGAACGCAGCTTCGCCATCGGCATCTGGGGCGCGGCGCCTCGGCCGGCGCGGCCGTCGGCCCGGTCGTCGGCGGCTTCCTCCTGGAGAACTTCTGGTGGGGCTCGGTCTTCCTCATCAACGTGCCCGTGATGCTGGTCCTGGTCCTCGTCGGCATCAGACTGCTGCCGGAGTCCAAGGACCCGGCGCCCGGCCCGTGGGACCTGCTCAGCGTCGGGCTCTCGCTCGTCGGCATGGTCTGTGTCGTATACGCCGTCAAGGAGGCGGCGGCGCACGGCTTCCGCTGGGTCATCGGGCTCACGGCGGTGGCCGGTGCGGCCGCGCTCTTCTGGTTCGTACGGCGCCAGCTCACGCTTCCCGCGCCGCTGCTGGACATGCGGCTGTTCCACCACCGCGGTTTCTCCGGCGCGGTCCTCGCCGACCTGCTGACCATCCTGGGCCTGTCGGGCCTGGTCTTCTTCCTCTCGCAGTTCCTTCAACTCGTCCAGGAGCGCACGCCCCTGGAGTCGGGACTCATCGAACTGCCCGCCGCGGCCGGCGCGGTGGCGGCCGCCTGGCGGCCGGCTACGTGGCGCGCAGGTTCTCGGTCCGCATCGCGGTCACCGGCGGCCTGGTGGCGCTCGGGCTGGGGCTCGCGACCTGCATCGTGGTCACGGCGGACACCGGCGTGACCATGCTGGTCGTGGCCATGATCGTCGGCGGTGTCGGGGCGGGCCTGGCCTTCACCGTGACGGCGGACGTCATCCTGTCCAGCGTCCCCAAGGAGCAGGCCGGAGCCGCCTCGGCCGTCTCCGAGACGGCGTACGAACTGGGCGCTGCGCTCGGCATCGCCCTGCTCGGCTCGATCGTGACCGGCATCTACCGCAACTTCACGGTGGCGGCGGGCACCCCCGCCGATGTGGCGGACGCGGCGCACGACTCGCTCGGCGGAGCCGTGGAGGCGGCGGAGGCCCTGCCCCCCCGAGCAGGCCGCCGCGCTGATCTCCGCGGCGCAGGACGCGTTCACCGACGGCTTCCAGGCGGCGGCGTGGGTGGGCTCCGCGGTGCTGTTCGCGACAGCGGCCGCGGCGTGGTTCATGCTGCGGGGCCAGAAGCTGGCGAAAGGCATCGTCGAGGACCTGGACTGAGGGACGCCGTACGACGGAGGGGCCGTGCCACCCGTCGGCGGCACGGCCCCTCCGTCGTACTTGTTGTACGCGCGTGGCGCCTCAGGCCGCCTTGGCCTTCGTCGCGTACATGTCCACGTACTCCTGGCCGGACAGCCGCATGACCTCGGCCATCACCGAGTCCGTGACCGCGCGCAGCACATAGCGGTCGCGGTCCATGCCCTCGTAGCGGGAGAACTCCATCGGCTCGCCGAAGCGCACCGTCACCTTGCCGGGGCGCGGCAGGCCCGCGCCGCCCGGCTGGAGCTTGTCCGTGCCGATCATCGCGAACGGCACGACCGGAGCGCCGGTCATCAGTGTGAGGCGGGCGATGCCCGTACGGCCGCGGTAGAGGCGGCCGTCGGGGGAGCGGGTGCCCTCCGGGTAGATCGAGAAGATCTTGCCCTCCTCGAGGACCCGGCGGCCCGTCATCAGCGCCGCGACGCCGCCGCGGCCGCCGTCCCGGTCCACCGGGATCATGCCGCAGCTGGTGAAGAACCAGGCCATCAGCCGGCCCTTGAGCCCCTTGCCCGTGACGTACTCGTCCTTGCCGATGTAGTAGACCTGCCGGTCGCAGCAGATCGGCATGATCATCGAGTCGATGAACGTGAGGTGGTTGCCCGCCAGGATGACCGGTCCGGTCCCGGGAATGTTCTGGGCGCCCTCCACCTGTGGGCGGAACATCAGGCGCAGGATCGGTCCGAGCACTGCCTTGATGAGCGCGAGACGGGACAACGGTTCCTCCGGTGTCGTGGCCGGGCGGGCCTGCCTGGCCTGGCCTGATTCTTTTCTGGACGAAATCTGTGCAGGTGAGGACGATACTCGCGGGCCCCGCCCGGCCGCACATCGGGTTCATCACTTCGATACGCAGTGTTGACGCGTGTTTCCACTGCGTTCCGTCCAGAGCCTCGTCCGCGTAAGACGTGGGCGCCTACGATCGGGCCTCCGCTTTCGGCGGGTACGGGACACCACAGGAGGAGCGTTCATGACACAGGGCGGACAGACGGACCCCGGGCGGCGCACGGTTCTCGGCGTGGCCGGGCTCGGCGCGGCCGTACTCGGTGCGGGCGGCGTCACTCTCGGGCTGCCGGGTACGGCGGGAGCCGACGGCGGCAAGGGCCACGGTTCGTACCGTGACCTGCCCGTACCGACCGTCGTCGCGCACCGCGGAGCCAGCGGCTACCGCCCCGAGCACACCATCGGCTCGTACCAGCTGGCCCTGGACATGGGCGCGCACGTCATCGAGCAGGACCTCGTCCCCACCAAGGACGGGCACCTCGTCTGCCGCCACGAGAACGACATCACGGGGACCACGGACGTCGCGGCACACCCCGAGTTCGCCGACCGCAAGGCGACCAAGTCCGTCGACGGTGTCTCCCTGACCGGCTGGTTCACCGAGGACTTCACGCTCGCCGAGCTCAAGACGCTGCGCGCCAAGGAGCGGATCCCCGGCACCCGGCGGCAGAACACGCTGTACGACGGCCGCTGGACCGTTCCCACCCTCGAAGAGGTGCTGCGCTGGGCCGAACGGGAAGGGCGGGCCCGCGGCCGGCGGATCTGGCTCCACATCGAGACCAAGCACCCCACCTACTTCCGTGGTCTCGGCCTCGGCCTCGAAGAGCCGCTCGCCAGGCTGCTGCGCAAGTACGGCCGCCACAAGAAGGACGCACCGAACTTCCTCCAGTCCTTCGAGCCCAGCAGCATGCGGCGCATGGCGGAGCTCGTCGCCGCTCCGCGCGTCGTCCTGCTGGACGCCGCGTCCAGCAGGCCCTGGGACTTCGTCCGGGCGAACGACCCGCGCACCGTCGCCGACCTGATCGAGCCCGAGGGCCTGGAGTGGATCGCCGGCTTCGCCCAGGGCATCGGCCCGACCCTGAACCTGATCATCCCCAGGGACGCGGCGGGCAGGCTGGGCAAGCCGACGACGCTGGTACGGGACGCGCACGCGCAGGGCCTGATCCTCCACCCGTACACGATGCGCAACGAGAACACCTTCCTGCCCGCGGACTTCAGGCGCGGTACCGACCCGGCGGCGTACGGAGACGCCTTCGGAGCCCTCAAGGCGTACTTCGAGCAGGGCATCGACGGGATTTTCTCCGACAACCCGGACACGGCACTGCTGGCGGCCGCCGACTTCACACGCCGCTGACACACGGTGGGGCGGCGGATGCCCACGGACGGGTGACGGTCCCGCCGTGCGGTAACCGCCGGCCGCCGACGGCACGTCCCGCCTGGCATGACCCCCACCGCGCCCGCCCGCTCCGCCCGCTCCGCCCGTCCTGTCCAGGACCGCGTCGTCCCACCTCTTCAGCACGTTGCGCCCCCTGCTGGCCGCCGAGGCGGCGCGGAGGCGGCGGCGGGGGAGTCGATCCCGGCGACCTCGAACAGACCGTATGGCTACGGCTCCTCGAACTCCTGGACGGAGCGGGCCCGCCGCCCGACCCGGCGGAGTGGCTGCTGCGCGCCGTACCGGAGCGAGGCACGCCTGGCCCGCCGCGCCACGCGGCGCGAACTGCCGCACCCCGCCCCGCCCGCCGAGACCACGGACACCGCCTGCCCGGAACGCGCGGCGCTGACCGCGGAGCGGCGCCGCGTGCTGCGCGAGGCCGTCGGCCGACTGCCGGCAGGTGTCCACGGCTGCTGGGCGCGATGCTGTCGCCGGCCGATCCCACCTACCAGGAAATCGCAGGGGAGTTGGGAATGTCACAAGGCAGTTTGGGGCCGATGCGTTCCCGTTGCCTGGGATGCCTGCGCAGAATGCTGGCGGCGGAGGTTGCAGCTCCTGGGCAAAGGGGAAGGGAGCGATAAGCAACCGGCGTATCAGGCGAGCGGGAGGCATGCACACATGGGCATGAGCGTGACCATCTCAGCGGCAACGGCGCAGGATGCCGAGCAGATCCTCAAGTTGCAGTACCTGTGCTACCAGAGCGAGGCCGAGCTCTACGGCGACTACACCATCGAGCCGCTCACCCAGACGCTCGACGACCTGCGGGCCGAACTCGGCCGCAGCCACACCCTGGTGGCCCGGCTCGGCGACGAGGTGGTCGCGTCGGTGCGCGCAGCCGTCGACGAGGCGGGGACCGCCCGGATCGCCAAGCTCATCGTGCACCCCCGGATGCAGCGGCACGGGCTCGGCGGCCGGCTGCTCGACGCCATCGAGGAGTACTTCGCCGGGGAGCCCGCGGCCAAGCGGTTCCAGCTCTTCACCGGTCACCGCAGCGAGGGCAACCTGCGGCTGTACCGCAGCCACGGTTACGCCCCGGTCGCCACCGAGCAGATCGCCCCGGGCTTCTCCCTGGTCACCCTCCAGAAGGAGACGGCGGCCGAGGCGTACGTCGCGAGCGCGTAGGGCGCCCACCGGGCGTGTCCTCGGTCACCGGTCGGGCCGGATTTCCCGGCCCGGCCGGCGGCCAGGACCCGGGGCCGGGGCCGGGGCCGGGGCCCCGCAGGACGTCCGCTACCCGCGCCGCGCCTTCCGCAGCCACAGCAAGCCCGTGACCGGCAGCAGCACCGGGATGAACAGGTACCCCCTGCCGAACGCCGACCAGACGGTGGCGTCCGGGAACGCGGACGGCTCGATCACCGTCCACGTCCCCACCACCAGCACACCCGCGAGTTCCGCCGCGCAGCACACCAGCGCCGCCCTGCGCGCTGTCTCCCCGCCCCGCACGAGCGTGTACGTGATGAACGCATAGACCACGGCGGCCACGGCGGACAGCGTGTAGGCGAGCGGCGCCCGGCCGTACTCCGTGGCGATCTGGTAGACCGAACGGGAAACGGCGCCGACCGACATGACGCCGTACAGCCAGACCAGCAGCAGCCCGGGTCCCTTCACCAGCCGGGTGCGGGCGCGGTTCCGCTCCTCCTCGGCGACGGGCTCGCTCATCGTCACCCTCCCCAGATGTCGTGGAGCCGGACTTCGAGCACGGCCAGTACGACCGCGCCGGCCGCGACCGTCACCGAGCCCCAGCGGGTCCGCTCGGCCAGGGAGAGGAAGCCGGCCGCGGGCACCGCCGCGAGCGCCCCGACCAGATACGAAACGAAGATCACCGCGCCCTGGTCCGGCTTCTCGCCGCGTGCCAGCTGCACGATGCCGACCACCAGCTGGACGAGCGCGAGCAGGGACACCACGGCCATGCCGATGAAGTGCCAGTCCTTGGTGGGCTGATCGCGATAAGCGGCGTAACCGCACCACGCGGCAAGTGCGAGCGCGGCCACGGAGACCGTGACCGTCAGGGCGTCAAGCATGACGACGAGCGTATTACGGCCCGGGCGGCGGGCGAGCGCAGGGGCGGGCGTACGGGAGGGCGCACGGCCGGGCGTAGGGTCGGGCACCATGAAGATCGACGCCGATGCCCTGCTGTTCGACAACGACGGAACGCTGCTCTCCTCCATGGAGTCGGTGATCCGCTGCTGGACCCGTTGGACACAGGAGTACGGCATATCGGCGGAGGAGTTCGCGGCCGTGGAGCTGCACGGCCGCCCCGCGGCGGAGATCGCCGCGGACCTGCTGCCCGCCGACGCGGTGCCGGGCGCGGTGGCCCGTATCGAACAGCTCGAGGTCGAGGACGTGGCCGGGGGCGTCGTGATCCTTCCCGGCACCGCGGAACTGCTCGCCTCACTCTCCTCCCCCGAGTCCTCGGCTTCGCTCGAACAGGGAGGTGCCCCCATGCGCTGGGCCGTGGTCACCTCCGCCTCCCGCAGGCTCGCCGAGGCACGCCTCGCCGAGCCGGCATCCACCCCGGGACACTGATCGCCGCCGACGTCATCGCGCGCGGCAAGCCCGACCCCGAGCCCTTCCTGCTGGCGGCCCGCAGGCTCGGGGTCGACCCGGCGCGCTGCGTGGTCTTCGAAGACGCTCCGGCCGGGCTGCGGGCCGCCGCGCGGCGGGGATGAAGACCGTGGCGTTGGCCACAACACACGACCGCTCGCAGCTGGTCGCGGACATCGTCGTGGAGAATCTCTCGGCGGTGTCCGTGCAGGCCACGGGCGGCGGCGTGGAGATCGTCGCGGGGGAGTGAGCGCACTCCGGCCACGATCCACCGCGAGACAGAAGTGTCCGCTATGCGGACAGCGCTGATCGGTGCGTACGTGCGTCTGGTTTACTCATCGCATGACCACGACGAGCAGCCGCACCCTTGCGACCGAGGCGACGATGACGCCCGGTGCTCGTTGTATGTGTCGAATGTGCGCCTTCTGAGGGCCCCTGCCTGAGCCTCGCGCCCCGAAGCGAGACCCGACAGCCCGCCCCGTGTCCGCCCGAGTGCGTCCGTACTCGAAGGACCGGGCCCGCCCCGCGCACGCGTTGCCTCCCGGTACCCACCGACCCAGCCGTGCCACGTCCACAAGACGAATGCCCCGTGCCCGGCGGACACTGCGCCGCGCACTCGACAGTGACGGAAACCCTGTGATCACCACTACGGGCCTCACCAAGGTCTATCCATCGCGTGGCCGCGAAGTCACCGCCCTGGACGGCGTCGACCTGCACGTCCGCGAGGGCGAGGTGTACGGAGTCATCGGCCAGAGCGGCGCCGGCAAGTCCTCCCTCATCCGCTGCGTCAACCTGCTGGAGCGCCCCACCGACGGCACGGTGACCGTCGACGGCCAGGACCTCACCGCACTCGCCGGCCGGGGCCGCCGCGCCGGCAAGGAACTGCGCGAGGCGCGCAGCCGCATCGGCATGGTCTTCCAGCACTTCAACCTGCTGTCCTCGCGCACCGTGAAGGACAACATCGAGCTGCCGCTGGAAATCCTCGGCGTGTCCGGACAGGAGCGCTCCCGCAAGGCGCTGGAACTGCTCGACCTGGTCGGTCTCGCCGACAAGGCGAAGGCCTACCCCGCCCAGCTCTCCGGCGGCCAGAAGCAGCGCGTCGGCATCGCCCGCGCCCTGGCCGGCGACCCGAAGGTGCTGCTCTCCGACGAGGCCACCTCGGCACTCGACCCCGAGACCACCCGCTCGATCCTCCAGCTGCTGCGCGACCTCAATCAGCAGCTCGGCCTGACCGTCCTGCTCATCACGCACGAGATGGACGTCGTCAAGACGGTCTGCGACTCGGCCGCGCTGATGAAGAAGGGCCGGATCGTCGAGTCCGGCACGGTCGGCGAGCTCCTGGCGACGCCCGGCTCCGAGCTGGCGCACGAACTCTTCCCGGTGGGCGGCCAGGCGTCGGGTCCCGGCCGTACGGTCGTCGACGTCACCTTCCACGGCGAGGCCGCTACGCAGCCGGTGATCTCCCAGCTCTCCCGTACGTACAACATCGACATCTCGATCCTGGGCGCCGCGATGGACACCGTCGGCGGCAAGCAGATCGGCCGGATGCGCATCGAGCTGCCCGGCCGGTACGAGGAGAACGTCGTCCCTGTCGGCTTCCTGCGCGAGCAGGGGCTCCAGGTGGAAGTCGTCGACGACGAGCCCGCGAACGTACCGGCGCAGACCGCCGCCCCCGCCCCGGTGAAGGAAGGTGCCAAGTGAACTGGTCGGAGATGCAGCCGCTGCTGACGCAGGGAACCATCGACACCCTCTACATGGTGCTGTGGTCCACCGTCGTCTCGGTCGCCGGCGGCCTGCCGCTCGGCATCCTGCTCGTCCTCACGGACAAGGGCGGACTGCTCCAGAACGTGGCCGTCAACAAGGTCGTCGGCGTGATCGTGAACATCGGCCGCTCGCTGCCGTTCATCATCCTGCTGATCGCCCTGATCCCCTTCACGACACTGGTCGTCGGCACCTTCATCGGCCCCAGCGCGATGATCGTGCCACTCGCCATCGGCGCCATCCCGTTCTTCGCCCGGCTCGTCGAGACCGCGATCCGCGAGGTCGACCACGGCCTGGTCGAGGCGGTCCAGGCGATGGGCGGCGGCGTACCGACCGTCGTCTTCAAGGTCCTGCTGCCGCAGTCCCTGCCGTCCCTGATCTCCGGCGTCACCACGACCGTGATCGTGCTCGTCGGCTACTCGGCGATGGCGGGCGCGGTCGGCGGCGAGGGCCTCGGCTCCAAGGCCGTCACGTACGGGTACCAGCGCTTCGAGACCGAGTTCATGCTCGTCACCGTGGTCATCCTGATCGCGATCGTGACCGTGGTGCAGCTCATCGGCGACGGCGCGATCCGGCTGCTGGCGCGGCGCGGACGTACCGCCTCCTAGGACTTCCCGAACCTCCTTCCCCAGCAAGCCCGCACTCCTTGTCCGGGCGACCACCCGCACCACCAGAAAGAGGCACTTTTCGTGCGTAAGAACATCAAGATCACCGCGGCTGCCGCCGCCTCCGCCGCCATAGCCCTCGGCCTCACCGCCTGCGGCACCGCCTCCGACCCGGGCGCCAAGACCGAGTCCGGCGGCAAGGCCGACGCGTCCGAGGCGCTCGTCGTCGCCGCGTCCCCGACGCCGCACGCCGACATCCTGGGCTACGTCAAGGACAACCTGGCGGCGAAGGCCGGCCTGAAGCTCGAGGTCAAGGAGTTCACGGACTACGTCCTGCCGAACACCGCCACCCAGAGCGGCGAGGTCGACGCCAACTTCTTCCAGCACAAGCCGTACCTCGACGACTTCAACAAGAAGAAGGGCACCACCATCGTGCCCGTCGCCGATGTCCACCTGGAGCCCCTGGCCCTCTACTCCAAGACGGCCAAGGACATCAAGGACATCAAGTCCGGCCAGACGGTCGCGGTGCCCAACGACACCACCAACGAGGGCCGCGCGCTCAAGCTGCTCGCGGACAACGGCCTCATCACGCTGAAGGACGGCGCGGGCCAGGACGCCAAGCTGTCCGACATCGAGGACAAGAAGGGCCTGGAGTTCAAGGAGCTGGAGGCGGCCACGCTGCCGCGCGCCCTGAACGACGTCGACGCCGCGGTCATCAACGGCAACTACGCCATTGAGGCCGACCTCAAGCCCGCCAAGGACTCGCTGGCGATCGAGGAGGCCGAAGGCAACCCGTACGCCAACTTCCTCGCGGTCAAGAAGGGCAACGAGAAGGACGCGCGGGTGCAGAAGCTCGCCGAGCTCCTCAACTCCGACGAGGTCAAGAAGTTCATCGAGGACAAGTACGCCGGCTCGATCGTGCCGGCCTTCGGTGCCGCCAAGTCCTGACGCCCGCACGGTCCTTGGGAGCGAAGGCCCCGCCCACCCCGCCGGGTGCGCGGGGCCTTCGCGCTCCCGGGCCGCCACCACCCGGTCATGCGCACGGCGGCCATGATGCTGCATGCTGTGCCTTTACGGCCTACCCGACGGTCCACGGCATGGAGCTGCGCATGACTACCACCTTCCCGGACATCTCCATCAGCACGGACCGGCTGGTGCTGCGCCCCTTCGACGAGTCGGACATCCCGGCGCTCACCGAGATGATGAACGACGAGATGGTCGTCGCCTGGACCTCCGCGCCGCACCCCTACACCACGACCGACGCCGAGCGCTGGGTCCGCAGGATCGCTCCTGCGGAGCGCACCCAGGGCCGCGGAATCGCCCTCGCCGTCACCGAGTTCCTCACCCAGCGGCTCGTCGGGACCGTCCACCTCCGGCACACCGACTGGCGCACCCGCGCCACCGAGGTCGCCTATGTGACGGCCCCCTGGGCGCGCGGCGAGGGGTACGCCACCGAGGCGGTGCTCGCCGTCGCACAGTGGATCTTCCGCGACCACCGGTTCGAGCGCCTGGAACTGCGCACCGCCGCCGACAACACCGCGTCCCAGCAGGTCGCGCAGAAGATCGGCTGCATCAGCGAGGGCGTTCTGCGCAACGCCTGGATAGCGCGCACCCGGACCGAGAACGGCGCGGACGGCGGCTGGACCGACATCCGCACCGACCTGATCGTCTGGAGCCTGCTCCCCGAGGACCTCGAAGGTGTCGCCGACCGGATGGCCGGCGCCGGCGGCTACGGGTCGTACAACGACTGGAACTGACCCCCGCTCCCCGCCCCCGCACATCCGTGGTCCGTACCAGGTACTCTCACCCTGCCCGCGCCACCGCCTCGGGCCGCCGCGCACCACCGCCGCAACCCACGACAACTCCAGGAGACTGACAAGGATGGCCGACCGGGTCACGGTGATCGGCTGGGACGGTTCGCCCCTCACCGCAGCGGCCAGGTCCGCCCTGGCGGCCGCGACCCTCGTCGCGGTGGCCGCGCACCATCTGTCGCTCCCCGAAGTGCCACCGGGCGCCGAGCGCATCCGCCTCGGCAGCGCCGCCCGCCGCCCGCCGCATCGCGGGGCACCGGGGCAGCGCCGTCGTCCTCGCCGACGGCCGACCCCGGCTTCTTCGGGGTCGTACGGACCCTGCGCGCGCCCCAGCACGGCCTGGAGGTCGAAGTGGTGCCCGCCGTCTCGTCGGTGGCCACCGCGTTCGCCCGCGCCGGGATGCCCTGGGACGACGCCCAGATCGTCGTCGCCCACCGCCGCACACTGCGCCGCGCCGTCAACGTCTGCCGCGCGCACACCAAGGTCGCCGTGCTCACCTCACCGGGCGCCGGCCCCGCCGAACTCGCCCTGCTCCTCGAAGGGGTCCACCGCACCTTCGTCATCTGCGAGGAACTGGGCACGGCGCGCGAGCAGGTCACCGTCCTCACCTCCGACAAGGCCGCCGACCACGTCTGGCGCGATCCCAATGTCGTCATCGTCATCGGAGGCAGCGCCGGACCCGCTTCCTCCGCCGCCCCTTCGAGCGGCTGGATCAGCGGCCGCGACCCCGGCTATCCGCCCGCCCTGCGCGGCTGGGCGCTGCCCGCGCGGGAGTACGGCGACGAGCCGGGCACCGGGGAGGGCGAGTTCGCCGGCCTGCGGGCCGCGCAGCTGGCCCGCCTCGGACCGCGTACCGGCGACCTGGTCTGGGACATCGGCTCGGGCAGCGGGGCGCTCGCGGTGGAGGCGGCCAGGTTCGGCGCTGAGGTCATCGCCGTCGACAGCGACCCGGACGCGTGCGGCCGCACCACGGCCGCTGCCCGGCGTTTCGGCGTCCAGCTCCATGTGGTGCACGGGCGGGCGCCGCACGTCCTGGAGAACCTGCCCGAGCCGGATGTCGTACGCATCGGGGGCGGCGGAGTGCCCGTCGTCTCGGCGTGCGCCGACCGCAGGCCCGAGCGCATCGTGACGCACGCGTCCACGCGCGACGAGGCGGAGGCGATCGGCCGGGCGCTCGCCGAGGGCGGTTACGCGGTCGAATGCGAACTGCTCCAGTCCGTCGAACTCGACACCGGTGCCTGGACGGAACGCGACCGCTCGGTGGTTTTCCTGCTCTCCGCGACCCACCTGGATCGCGCCCCGTGATGATGCCGCTGCGCGGCGCGGGGTAGGCTGGCCGATCGTTGTACCGCAGCCGGGCGTTCGGCGCTTCGTTCGCCAATGTCCGGAAACTGGGCCCTTTTTGGAGCTCTTTGTGGTACGACGCAACCGGGGGCCGCGCAACGTGGCGCAGCCCACAGCGACCCGTGGCGGGACTTCCTGCCCTGGCGGCGAACGGCCGCGAGAATGCATGGTGTCCGCGGGGTTTTCGTGCCGCGCGACAGGGACGCTCGTTCTTGTTTGAACGGGTGCCGAACGTGCCGCGAGCAGGCGTCACCGGCGAAGGGCCGAAGGAGCACAAGCGATGGATGGGCGAGGGGTACGCATGACTGACACCGGCCGGGTCCCGGGCGAGGGACTGCCGGAGGACGCAGGCATGGTGGCGCAGCCGGGCATCCCCGCTCCGGACGCGTACACCTTCCTCGAACCCTCCGAGAACGCAGCCGAGGACGACGACCTGCTGCTGATGCCGGGTGCGCAGGGCGCGTGGAGCGACCATCAGACCGCGCCGGCGCCGCAGGCGGCGGAGATGCCGCAGGCACAGCAAGTACAGCAGGCACCGCAGATACACCAGGTGCCGCAGCAGCAGTCGCAGGCACAGCAGCAGCACATGCTCCAGAGGTCCGAGATGCCGCAGGCACAGCTGCCGGAGCAGGTGCCCGGAGTGCCGCACGCGGTGCAGACGCAGCACGCGCCCCAGGCACCCGGGACTGCCGAGCCGCAGCCGGCTCCCCAGCTCTCCTCCGTCCCGGAGATGCAGAGCGTGCCGCAGGGCCTTCAGGCGGCCCAGGCGGCCGAGGCGCAGGCCGGGATCCAGGCACAGCCGCAGCCGCAGGTGTCTCAGGGAAGCGAGCCCGGCGCGCACGAAGCCGGTGGACGTGACTCCGGTTCCATCGACCTCAGCGGCGTGCGTACTCCGCAGGCGCCCGTCTCCGCCCAGACACCTCCTCCGGCCCGTCGCCCGCTGCACCTCGGCCCGCCGATGCCCGAGACGACCGGCGGCGTCGTACGCTCGCTGGCCGACCGCGGGCCTGCGGCCGGCGCGGTGACGACGCCGCAGAACCCTGCTCCCGCACGACACGCGGGACCGCCGGTCACCGGCCCCGAGTACCTCGACATTCCGCGTGACGAGGCGGCTGCGCTGCCCGGACCGCAGCTCGGCGTGATCCCGTCGCAGGCTGCTGCGTCCTGGCCTCAGCCTCAGGCGCCTCAGATGCCTCAGGAGACCCCGGCAGAAACGGTCGTCCCGGAAGCTGTGGATCCGCAACCGCAGGTTCAGGCTGCGCCCGAAGCCGCGGCTGAGGCCGCGCCGGCGCCGGTCGCAGAGGAGCCCGTGAGCGCCCCGGCCGACCCGGCGCCGGTCGCGCCCGAGCCCCGTCGCTGCCGTCGCGCAGAGCCCGCCGCTCCTGAACCGGTCGCTGCCGCCGAGCCGGAGCCGGTCGTGCCGGCGCCGGTCGCCGTCGCCGAGCCGGAGCCGTCGCGCCCGAGCCCCGTCGCCTCCCGAACCGCAGCTGCCGAGCAGCCGCAACCGCAGCTGGTGTCTCAGGAACCGCAGCCCGTCGGTCAGTTCGTCCCGGTCGATGGCTCGCTCCCGGCCGCCCCGCTGCCGGCCGAAGCGCCCGCCGCTGAGCCGCAGCCGCAGCCCGTCGCCGTCCCCATCGTGGCGCCCGAACCCGAAGCGCCCGGAGCGGAGGCCGCACCCGCACCCGTACTGATTCCGGAACCTGCCGAGCTCCGGATCCTGCTCCTGCTCCTGCCCCGGAACCGGAACCCGTCGCGGTCCCGGCCCCGGAAGAGCCCCTGGCCGAGCAGTCGGTGGCCGAACCGGCAGCCTCCGTCACTGACCCGGCCCCGGCTGCGGAGCCGGATCCCGAGCCCGAGCCGGCCCAGGAACAGCTCGCCGAGCCCGGCACCGAGCCCGAGCCTGCGGCCACCGTCCCGGCCCCCGCACCGCAGGATGCCGCCCCGGCCACCGAACTGCCGGTCCAGCCGGAACCGGAGCCCGCAGCCGAAGTCACCGCGGCCCCCGAGCCCGAAGCGGCCCCGGAAACGACCCCCGAGCCCGAGCCCGAGGTTTCCGAAGCCGTCTCCGCCCCCGCTCCCGGCTACGACGACGCCGAGCGCGAAGCGGTCCTGCGCGTGATGCGCGAGCGTCGCGACATCCGCAACGGCTTCCGCAGCGACCCCATCCCGCACGAGGTCCTCCTCCGCGTCCTCGAAGCCGCGCACACCGCACCGAGCGTCGGCCACTCCCAGCCCTGGGACTTCGTGGTCATCCGCTCCGCCGAGACCCGCCGGACGATGCACGAACTCGCCGTGCGCCAGCGCGACGCGTACGCCAAGTCGCTGCCCAAGGGCCGGGCCAAGCAGTTCAAGGAAATGAAGATCGAGGCCATCCTCGACACCCCGGTGAACATCGTCGTCACCGCCGACCCCACCCGCGGCGGCCGCCACACCCTGGGCCGCCACACGCAGCCGCAGATGGCGCCGTACTCCTCCGCGCTCGCGGTCGAGAACCTGTGGCTCGCGGCCCGCGCCGAGGGACTCGGCGTCGGCTGGGTCAGCTTCTTCGACGAGCGGGAGATGGTCCGGGCCCTCGGCCTGCCCGAGCACCTCGAGGTGGTCGCCTACCTCTGCGTCGGTTACGTCGACGAGTTCCCCGAGGAGCCCGAGCTGATGCAGGCGGGCTGGTCCAAGCGCCGCCCGCTCTCGTGGGTCGTCCACGAGGAGACGTACGGCCGCCGCGCCCTGCCGGGCGAGGAGCCGCACGACCTGCTCCAGGAGACCGTCTCCAACATCCGCCCGCTGGACGCCAAGGCGCTCGGCGAGGCGTGGGAACGCCAGAAGCGCATGACCAAGCCGGCCGGCGCACTCGGCATGCTCGAAATCATCTCTGCCCAGCTCAGTGGTCTCTCCCGGATGTGCCCGCCGCCGATCCCGGAGCCCGCGGCCGTCGCGGTCTTCGCGGGCGACCACGGTGTGCACGCGCAGGGCGTCACCGCCTGGCCGCAGGAGGTGACCTCCCAGATGGTCGCGAACTTCCTCGGCGGCGGCGCGGTCTGCAACGCGTTCGCGAACCAGGTCGGCGCGGAGGTCTGCGTCGTGGACGTCGGCGTCGCGGGTGAACTCCCCGCGACCCCGGGCCTGTTGCCCCGCAAGGTGCGGGCGGGTACGGCCGACTTCACCACGGGTCCGGCCCTGACCCGCGAAGAGGTGCTCGCCGCGATCGAGGTGGGCATCGAAACGGCACGCGACCTGGTGGCGGCGGGCAACAAGGCACTGCTCACGGGTGAGATGGGCATCGCCAACACCACGGTCTCGGCCGCTCTCGTCGCCGTCTACACGGGCCTGGACCCGGCCGAGATCACCGGCCGGGGCACGGGCATCAACGACGAGATGCACGCCCGCAAGGTCGATGCGCACGCCGCGCCCTGGAACTCCACCAGCCGGACCCGGCGGACCCGATCGGCGTCCTGGCGGCGGTCGGCGGCCTGGAGCACGCGGCGCTGGTCGGCTTCCTGCTGGGCGGTGCGTCCCTGCGTACCCCCGTCATCCTGGACGGGGTGAGCGCGGGAGCGGCGGCACTGGTCGCCCGCGCGATCGCCCCCGAGGCCCTCGCGGCCTGCATCGCGGGCCACCGCAGCGCGGAACCGGGCCACGTGGCCGCCCTGAACAAGCTGGGTCTGCGCCCCCTGGTCGACCTGGATCTCCGTCTCGGCGAAGGCACGGGGGCCCTGCTGGCACTCCCGGTGGTCCAGAGCGCGGCGAGGGCGATGCACGAGGTGGCCACGTTCGACTCGGCCGGAGTGACCGAGAAGTAACCCGTCACGCGTCCACGCCCCCGGCGGATCCGGGCGGAGTGGGCGTGTGCCGTGCCCCTCGCGCTCTCCTGCGCGGGGGGCACACCCGCGCCGAGGCGCCTCGCACCGCGTGCCGGCGTTGGGCCCGCGCTCGCCGTCCGCGCCGCGCGGGCGAGGTCACGGCCACGCATGCTCCGCCTCGTCACGGTGCCGGGAGGGGACGTGCCGGGGCGCTCCCCGCAGGGTGTCGAACGCAACACGTCCGAACAAACCGACGTACCCGAACGTTCGGCACCCGAGGAGACGCCACGACGCGGCACCGACCCCGTGCGCGGGGGTGGCTCCGCCCCCTGAGCCCCGCCGCCGCAACCGCCCGGCCACCGGTGACCCCGCCGCCCCCGGCCCGTAAGGTATGCGCGGGGCCCCGATACCCGCCCCACCAGCCGCTTCACCGTCGCCAGCGGCGGCAGGCCCCAAGCCAGGGCCGCCAAGCCGCAAAGCGGCGAGCCACTGAGCCGCGAAGCCACAGAGCGGCGAAGCCGCAAGCCGCACCCATCTCCCCGCCCCGAGGAGCCGCACGCCATGACCGCGCCGCACGCCGCCGCAGGCGACCCGCACCCCGCCTACCCCGTCGGACTCCGCCTCGGCGGCGCCGTCGTCGTCATCGGCGGCGGCCAGGTCGCCCAGCGACGCCTCCCGGCGCTCATCGCGACGGGCGCCGACATCGTCCTCGTATCGCCGTCCGCCACCCCCTCCGTAGAGGCGATGGCCGAAGCGGGCGAGATCCGCTGGGAGCGCCGCCCGTACGCCGAAGGCGACCTGGCAGAAGCCTGGTACGCCCTGATCGCGTCCACCGACACGGCCGCCAACGCCGCCGCCTCCGCCGAAGCCGAACGCACCCGCACCTGGTGCGTCCGCTCCGACGACGCCGAGGCGCCGCGCCTGGACCCCCGCCACCGGCCGCTCCGAGGGAGTGACCGTGGCCGTCCTCACCCAGCGGCCGG
>RHMC01000095.1 GCA_003719395.1 Streptomyces altiplanensis | reverse complement strand
GTCCAGCCCGTACGGCGACGGGCGGCGCGCGGCCGCGGGCCCTCAGGTCAGATCGAAGGCGCCGTCCCGCGCGTTCCGCACGAAGGCACGCCATTCGGCCGGGTCGAAGATCAGTGACGGGCTGCCGGGTCTGGCGGCGTTGCGCATCGCGATGAATCCCTCGACGAACGCGATCTGAACGTCGCCGGCCCCCTGACTGCCCGACTGCCAGTCCGCTCTGCTCAGGTCCAGCTCCGGCTTGCCCCCGTCCGCAAGCCGCTGCGCGGTGATGCCCTCGGCCACGTCCCTGCTCCTCCCGGTTCGTCGTCCGCCGGTCAGCTCGCGATCGTCTCGGGCGACGGACAGGCCGCGACGGGAGTGCGCGGGCCGTGTGCGGCGGGCGTCGGGGCCGGGCCGGATGCCGCACGTGCCGTACGCGCCCGCGCGGCGCCCGCCCCGCCTCTACGCCCCGAGCAGGCCCTTCACCGCCCGGCCGAAGACCACCCGTCCCGCCCGTACGATCACCGCGTCGAGCGCCCGGGGGAACCCGCGCAGCCGCAGCTCCTCCGTCCAGACGACCACGGCCCCGCCCCGGGCGGGGCGTACGTCGATCTCGGCCCACCCCAGGACCACCCTGCCCCGCTTCTCCAGCCGGCTGTGGCCGGCGCCGCCCGCACCGGCGGATCCCAGACCACAACCTCCATCGGGTCGTCGAAGCCCAGGCGTCCCAGACCCGTACGGGCCACGAGCACCGTCCCCTCGGCGGTCGGCGGCGGGGTGGTGACGGTGATGCGGGTGAGCGGGACCTGAGCCGCGTGGTGTTCCCACACGGTCAGGCGCCGCCACGCCTCGTCGGCCGGCAGCGGCGTTCGGCGTTCGATCCGGAAGAGGGCCACCATCCGACCTTAGAGCTGTGGGGCGCGCGCGCCGTTGCAGGATGGAGGGCATGCTGCTGGCCACACTCGCCCGGGTCTCGCGGGAGATCGCCTCGACGTCGGCGCGCTCGCGCAAGACAGCGCTGCTGGCGGAGCTCTTCCGGAGCGCGGGGCCCGACGACGTACCGATCGTGATCCCCTACCTGGCGGGCCGTCTCCCCCAGGGACGCGTCGGGATCGGCTGGACCTGCTGCGCGAGCCGTCGCCCCCGCCGCCGAACCCACGCTGACCGTGGGTGGGGTGGACTCGGCTCTGACGGAGTTCGCGGGGATCTCGGGGCGGCGCGCAGGCGCGGCGGGGGCGGCTGGTGCGGGAGCTGATGGCGGCGGCGACGGACGAGGAGCTGGCGGTTCCTGTTCGGGCTGCTCACGGGAGAGGTGCGTCAGGGGGCTCTGGACGCACTGGCGGCGGAGGGGCTGGCCGCGGCGGCTTCGGTGCCCGCCGCCGATGTGCGCCGGGCGGTGATGCTGGGCGGTCGCCGGTCGCGGTCGCCGGGCACTGCTGGCCCGGGGGCCCGCGTCGCTCGCGGAGTTCAGCCTCCGGGTGGGCCGCGCGGTGCCGCCGATGCTGGCGCACCCCGGGCAGGGCGTCGGCGCGGCGGTCGGCAGGCTCGGGCCGTGCGCCGTGGAGGAGAAGCTGGACGGTGTCCGGGTGCAGGTGCACCGTGACGGGGCGCGGGTGCGCGTCTTCACCCGCACCCTGGACGACATCACGGACCGCGTACCGGAACTGACCTCGGCCGCCGCCGGGTTGGCCGGTGACCGGTTCATCCTCGACGGCGAGGTCATCGCGTTCGACGCGGAGGGCGGGCCGCGCCCCTTCCAGGACATCGCGGGCCGTGTCGGCTCCCGCCTCGACGTGGCGGCGGCCCGTGAGGCGCTGCCCCTGTCGCCCGTCTTCTTCGACGTACTGGCGCTCGACGGCGAGGCCCTCCTGGACCTGCCCTACCGGGACAGGTACGAGCGGCTGGCGCGCCTGGTGCCCGAACCGATGCGCGTACGCCGGACGGTGGTGACCGGTCCCGGTGAGGCGCCGCAGGCCGAGGACTTCCTGGCGCGGACGCTGGAGCGCGGTCACGAAGGAGTGGTGCTCAAGGCGCTGGACTCGCCCTACCAGGCGGGGCGGCGCGGCGCTTCGTGGCTCAAGGTGAAACCCGTGCACACGCTCGACCTGGTGGTACTGGCCGCCGAGTGGGGGCACGGCCGCAGGACCGGCAAGCTCTCGAACCTGCATCTCGGGGCACGGCGGCCCGACGGTACGTTCGCGATGCTCGGCAAGACGTTCAAGGGACTCACCGACGCGATGCTGGACTGGCAGACGGAGCGGCTGCGGGAGCTGGCGACCGACGACAGCGGTCATGTGGTGACCGTACGTCCGGAGCTCGTCGTCGAGGTCGCCTACGACGGTCTCCAGCGGTCCACGCGCTACCCGGAAGGGGTGACGCTGCGTTTCGCGCGTGTGGTGCGCCACCGCGAGGACAAGCCGGCCACCGAGGCGGACACGGTCGCCACCGTCCTCGCCACCGGTCCGGTGCGGGCGGCGGACTGAACGCTCCTACCCGCCGTCGGCGGGCGCGGACGTGATCTGTCCGCGCAGTCCGTGTAGAGGGACCGTCTGTCGGGGCGGGCGTGGTCGGCGGCGTGCCGCAGGGCGTGGACCGCCGAGGTGCTCATACGGACCAGTCCCTCACGTGCCGCCTTGCGCACCGCGGGGTGCGAGTGCTGGAGCATGCCGACCACTGCGGGGACCGCGGGTTCCCACGCCGCGTGGCAGAGCGTCCGGATCGCCATACGCGTCACGTCGGGCTGGGGGTCGTCCAGCAGGACCGCTGTGTGGTGGAGATAGGTCTGCCGGTCGAGAATCGTCCGCGAGGTCCGGTGGGCGTGGAGGCGGACCCTGGGCCTGGGGTGTTTCAGCAACTCACCGATCAGGGCCTCCAGGTCCTTGTCCGGCTCCGGGTCCGTGCCCGGTCCCCGGTGCTCCTCGGCCAGGCGGGTGAGAGCCCGGCGTATCTGCTCGGGATCGCCGGTCCGGGCCAGGGCCAGCAGTTCCTCCCGGGACGCAGGGCGGGGAGCGCCGGCCGGCGCACTCGCGCGCGCTCGCGCAGCGCGTCCGACGCGGCGGTGTCCCGGCGCCCTGCGTCCGGACCCCGCAACGGGCCGTCGACGAGACGGAGTCCGTCCGCCAGGTCGTCGCGTCCTTCGGCGCGCAGTCGCCGGCAGGCCCGTTCCAGTGCCGGAGTGCGCAGCAGCGGACGGCCCGAGAGCAGATCCAGCAGACCCCGGGCACCGGCGTCGATACGGTCGCCGAGGATCTCCGCCAGCGCGTCCGCCGGGACACGGTGCAGTGCTTGTCCGGCCTCCGGGCGGACGGCGGGCAGGCCGTGCTCCCACCATTGCAGCAGCAGGGGGACCAGCGGCAGCAGGTCCGCCGGGTCTTCGAGCCGCAGGGCCGTGCGGATCACCCTGTGGGGCAGGATCTCGCCGGTGCGGAGTTCCGTCTCACCGATGGCGCTCAGTGTGCGGGCCGGGCACGCCTGGACAGGCACCGTGACGCGGCCGCGGAGAAACGCTCGCATGACGTGAACCGCGACTTCGGGCTCGGGCCACTCCGAGAGCGCCAGGACGGCGGCGTCCCTGCGGTCCGGAGCGGCGGCTTCCAGCATGGCCAGCCAGACGCTCGCGCTGCGCGGCCGAACGCGGCTGGTCGAGATCGCCGCCACGGACGGCTCGCGCCGCACGGGCCGGGGCCGGCGCGTCGCTGTCTCCGAGATGGTCCAGGGCGGCGCGCCGAGGGGCTGAAGGGCGGTCATCCAGTCGAGGAGAACCACGCGGGCCTCCGGGCCGGCGGCCGCGTACGCGCCGATCAGCGCGCTCAGGCGGTCCCGGGAGTCCGGAACGCCGTCGGCGGTGCGGCGGCGGAACTCCTCCAGGGCGCCTGGCGTCCGTACAGCCTCATGCAGCGCCGCCTGCCATGCCTCGGCGTCGGTGCCGGCGGTGCCGGCCTCGGCGGGAACAGACGGCTGCGGGACGTTGAACGCGTCGCGCAGCTCGGCCGACTCGGCCCGCCAGGGGTCGGCGCCGAGCCGGACCTCGGCGAGGGACCGGTCGAGATCGGTACGGTCACCAGCACCGCATCGCAGCGCCGCAGCAGCGTCAGAAGGGACCTGCCCCCCGCGGCTCCGGCGGGCAGTGCGCGTACCGCGGCCGCCACCGAGAACCTCTCGACGGCTGTCAGGGCCGGCGCGACCGCTCGAGCAGCGCGACGACGGTCGTGCCCGCTCTCCCCGCCCGGCCCGTCGGCGAGCTCGTCGAGCAGCACAGGACGTGCCGGGCGAAGACCGCCGGCTCTCCGGCCGCCCGGGGGGCGGGGCACAGCCGCATCGTGAACCGCAGGACGCGGCTCCGTACCGCGGGCGCGGAGCCCGCCAGGCGCAGCCAGTCCGCCAGCAGGGGCCGCAGCTCCCGCAGCCGGTCGGGGTGCGGCGGCTCAGGCTCTCCGCGATGGCGCAGGGCGACGGAAGGGTCCCAGCCCTCGGTCAGCAGCGACGTGACCTCGGGGTCCGTTCCCTCCGGGCCCCGGCCCGGCTCCGGTCGCCGGGCGGCGGGTGCGGTGAAGCCGTGCTCGGTCAGTGACACCGCCAGGTCCGCGACCGTCCCGGAAGCGAGAGCGACCCGGCCGTCCGTCACCAGGGCGAGCAGCATCGGTGCGACCGGTGATCCCTGGCCGTCCAGGGCGAGGACCGAGCGCGCCGGCAGTACGCCGTCGAGGCCGGCCAGGATCAGTTCGCGCGTGCGGCCGTCCTCGCCGCGTTCGGCGGCGGCGAGGACGGTCGCCGCGAACGCGTCGCCGAGGATCGCGCGCAGCGCCTCGACGAGTGCGGCGCGCAGCCCCGGATTGTCGTGGCGCCCGAGCCAGAAGAGCAGGGCCGGTACCGCGGCGGGTGTGCCGGCCCGGGCCAGAACCCCGGCGGCGGTCTTCTTGACGTTCATGTTCGGGTGGCCGAGGCACGCGGCGACCGCGGCGCATGCCCAGCGGGCCCGCGCGTGGCCGAGGGCCAGCAGCGCCTGCCGTACGGTCTGGATGTCCTGGGCGGTGGTCAGCGTGATCAGGGTCGCCGACAACGCCTGCGCGTCGTCTCCCGCGGCGTCCCGGGCGAGCAGCGCGATGACGAGCTTGCGCACGTGCCGGTCGCGGGAGCGCAGCAGGCGGTGCACGCGTGGGCGGATGTGCGGGCCGGGGGCGGGAATCCTGAGGAGCAGTTCGAGCAGAGTCGACTGCTCGCCGCCGGACAGCCCGGGCCGGTCCAGCAGATCCAGCGCCAGGGTGGCGGCGAGTGCGTGGCCGGCTTCGCGCGCGTGCGCCGCGTCGAGCAGGCAGACCGGTCTGATCTTCCCTCGCCCGTAAAGACGGCGGCCCAGTGCGTACAGGGCCTCCAGGGCCTCCTGAGGCACCTCGGGCTCTTTGGCCTGTCCTCCGCTGCCGGGCCCCGGACCGTGACCCGCGCCGGCTCCGCCCGGCTCCCGGGACACCGCCGCCTCGCGCACAACGACCAGCAGGAGGTCCGTGATGAACGGCAGCGTGCCGGCGCCCCCGTGGGCGGCCAGCCTGCACAGCGCCGCTACCGGTTCGTCCGGGTCCAGGTACGAGCGCAGGAGGGCCAGTTCCCGCTCGTCGGGAGCGCCCAGATCGGCCGCGACACGGGCCGGCAGGTCGGCGGGGTCGAGACGGAGGAGGAGGCCGTGCCGCTGGTGCGGCTCGTGGCTCAGATGCCACAGCAGTTCAAGGGCCCGGCCGCGTACGGCGCGCAGGTGGGGCGCGATCACTCCCAGGGGCTGGTCCGGCGCCGCGTCCGGAATCAGGCCGAGCCCTTCGGCCAGCGCCGCCACCGTCCGGTCCCCGCCGATGGCCTCCAGGGTCTTCAGGGCCGCCGAGAGCGCGGCGGGCAGGAGAGCGATCACGGCGTCTTCGGCGTCCGCGTGGCGCAGCCGGCGGATCGCGTCGAGGAACGGTCCGGGCACCGGCGACAGGGGAAGCATCCGCATGATCGCTTCCCCGATCGCAGCTCCCCCGGCCCTTGCCCGGCCAGGGCCACCAGCAGGGCGAGCCGCCGCGGCCAGTTCGGATCGTCGGCGGCCGCTTCCACCAGTACCCGGAACATCGCCTGACGGCAGGTGAACAGGACCGTCGCGACTTCCCCGGGGTCGATCGTGTGGTCGGCGAGCGCCAGGCCGACGACGGCCGGGACCACCCGGTCGTCCGGGAAGTGCCCGCGCCGGTGGAGTCCACGCAGGCACGTCACCGCCGGTCCGCCGAGCAGCAGCGGGTCCTGTGCGGCGACGGTCGTCAGCTCACCGATGTCACCGCGTTCCGCCAGGTCGCCGAGCCGTTCCAGCGCCCGCCGCCGAAGGCGCGGCGCCAGGTCCGGATTCCCGACGGCCCGGCGCAGCACATCGCGGTGCCCGTGGTGGGCGGCGGCCGCGAGCGCGGCATCGGGCCACGCCGGGGTTCTCGGCCGCGCGCCGGCCGAGAGGAACGGGGACAGGCATGCGGGCGGCAGCGGGTGCAGCGCCGCCATGGTGCGGTGAGTTCGTCCAGTGCGGCGGCCACGACATCGGCGCTGCCGGCGGTGAGCATGCCGACGAGGTGCTCGCGGACCAGCGCGGGGGCCAGCACTCCGGCGTACAGCCCCTCCCGGGCCAGCCGCAGAGCCTCGGCCCGGAGCACCGGGTCACCGCTGCGCGTCAGCTCGGCCACGAGGCGGTCGGGGTGGCCGGGGCGGTGCGCGCCGGTGATGCCGGTCTCCCGTACGGCCTGGTACAGGAGTTCACCCGGAGGTTCTCTTCGCACCAGCGCCGGATCGTGGAGAAGTTCCGCGCGCAGCCAGGCGATCCGTACCCCTGCCGGCAGTTCAGCCGTGCGCCACGACGGCGGGCGCCGTCCGCCGAGGTGCGGTCGCAGGCGCTCGTACAGCCCCGCCAGAACGAGCGCCGCCTCCGGTGGCTCCACCATGGATCCGGGCAGCGCCTCAGCGAACCGCGCCAAGTCCGCTTCGCCGATGGTGCGGTCCGTCTCCAGCCGCTCGGCCAGGAGTACCAGTCCCCGGTACCTCTGACGGGGGTCCTCGTGCGTGACGAGGCGGCAAAAGACGGCCGGCGAGCAGGTCCCGGCGCCGGTCCGCCGGCCGGCCTGCCGGTGCCGGTCCGGCGTACCGGATCGTGCAGGGGTTCGTCCGCCGGTGTCGTCACGGTCGGATGGTATGTGGGGCAATCACCGCACCACCAACGAGATTTCCCCGCACCGCGTCCTGGCGGCGGGGCATGGCAGGGGCAGGACGGGACACCCGTACGGCCTCGGATCTCATCCTCGAAGGACGCCGACCATGCCGATCACATTCCGCAAGAGCTTCCGGATCCTCCCGGGGGTGCGGCTGAACATCAACCGTCGCTCCTGGTCCCTCACGACGGGCGGCAGGAGCGGCCCCCGGCACACCGTCAGCAGTACGGGCCGCCGCACCACCTCCGTGGACCTGCCGGGCCCCTTCGGCTGGCGCAGGACCACGCGTACGCGCAGGCGCTGTGCCGCGCGCACGGGCGGCTCGGCGCGTGGCGTCCCGGCCGGTCCCGGCCGCCCACAGGACGAGCGGGACCTGGAGCGGGAGCCTCCCCCGGGCCAGGGCCTTGAGCGGGGCCGGCTTGTGGCGCCAGTCGTACGCCGTCTTCACATTGGCCGGGAAGACGCCCGCGAAGAAGCACGCGGCGGCGACCGCGCCCGCCCGCCGGGTGTGGGGCACCGCGATCCCCGCCGCCAGCAGGAGTTCGGCGACGCCGCTCGCGTGCGTCCAGGCGCGGGGGTTTCCCGGCAGCGCCCGGGGAACGATCGCGTCGAGCTGCCTGGGCGCCACGATGTGGGCGGCGCCGGCCGCCGCGAGAAGCCCCACGAGCAGACGCGTGGAACGGTCGGTGGCGGTCGACTGGGGCCTCCAGGGCAGATGCGGAAGGTACGGCAGCCGTGGCAGTCCGGCAGCATGATTATTACCAGCCGGTACCCCGAGTTGCCGGACACCGCGTCAGAAGCAGCCGGCCGCCCTGAGCTCCGCGAGGAACGCCTCGGGCGCGTCCTGGTGGATCAGATGACCCGCGCCGACGGTCACCAGACGGCAGCCGGGGATCAGCTCCGCCGTCCGCGCCAGCCGGTCCTGCGGCATGTGGCTGGTGGGGCCGCCCGCGATCAGCAGCGCGGGTGAGGTGATGGAGGCCAGGCCCTCGCGCCAGGCGGGGTCCGGGTCGTTGTACTGCGCGTCGGTGGCGGGGAGGACGTCCCAGTCGAAGTCCCGTTCCTCGTCCGTGCGGACCGGGACCGGGCGCCGCGGGTCCGCGGGGAACGGCGGAACAGGGTCCTCCATGACGAGCCGGCCGATCCGCTCCGGGCACGCCTGGGCGACCAGCGCGGCGACCAGGCCGCCCATGGAGTGACCGACGAGGTCCGTGCGCTCCAGACCGAGCACGTCGAGGAACGCCCGTACGTCGTCACGCATCAGAGGGTACGAATAGGCGCCCGGCCAGTCGCTCAGCCCGTGGCCGCGCAGGTCGGGGGCGTACACCCGCCGGGTGGCGGCGAGCCGCTCCGCGATGTGCGTCCAGTGGGCGCTGTTCCCGGACCGGCCGTGCAGCAGTACGACGGGCGGCGCGGCGGGGTCGCCCCAGGTGCGGTACGCGATCCGGATGCCGTTCGCCCGTACGCTCCGCAGCTCCGGATCGAAGAAGGCTCCCACGGTACGGGCGAACCCGCCGGGGTCGTCCAGCCACGGGAAGTGGCCGCCGCCGGGCTGGACGGCCAGTTCGGCGCCGGGGAAGAGCACGGCGATCTCGGCGGCGCGCTCCGGGGTGGGCACGCCGTCGCGTTCCCCGGCGAGCACGAGGACCGGCGCCTGGAGCGCCGCCAGCGCGGTACGCGTCGCCGGCGGATCGAAGACGCTCTGGGTGACGAACACCTTCGCCGCCGCCTCGTTCAGCTGGAGCGGGCTCGCCGCGGCGTGCGCCCGGGCGGCCGCGTCCCAGCGCCCGTAGAGGAACGGACGGGCCGAACCGGGTGCGTCGGCGCCGCGCAGCTGGGCTTCGAGGGCGGCGTACGCCTCCTCGAACCACGGCTCGTCCTTCCGCAGCCGCGCCGCCGCGAGCCGGTCCTCGGCCGTCACCGGCACCCCCGCCGCCCACGCGGTCGGTGTGACGAGCGCCAGGCGGCGGACGCGGCCGGGGTGGGCGGCGGCGTACAGCATGGCGAGACTGCCCGCCGCCGAGTGCGCCAGCAGATCCATCCGCTCCAGGCCCAGGTGTTCGCGCAGTGTCCGCGACGTCGGCGACGAGCCGCTCGCAGCGGTACGTCGCCGGGTCGGCCGGGACCTCGGAGTCACCGGTGCCGCGCAGGTCGAGGAGGACGAGCCGCCGGTGGGCGGCGAGGCCGCCCAGGTCGCCGAGGTAGGCGGAGGCGCGCATGGCGCCGCCGGGCAGGCAGACCAGCGGCTCCCCCTCCCCCACGAGGTGGTAGGCGAGTGTGGTCCCGTCGTACGCGCTGAATGTCCCCATGCGCAAGATCATGTCAACTGCCGGAGGCCCTGGGCAACGCACTCCCTTGACGTCCGACCGGGCTCCTGGATTACTGGCCCACGGAAGATCAACCGAATGATCGGTTGTCCGGCCGGTGCGGGAGAGTCACCTATGACGGTTTTGCTGGACGCGGCGGAGCAGTTCGGCCGCGAGGAGCTCGGCGCGCTGCAACTCGGGCGGCTGCAGACGACTCTGCACCACGCGTACGAGAACGTTCCGTTCTACCGGCAGTCGTTCGACAAGGCCGGACTCCGTCCCGAGGACTGCCGTTCGCTCGCCGATCTCGCCCGCTTCCCCTTCACGGTCAAGACCGACCTGCGCGACCACTACCCCTTCGGCATGTTCGCCGTTCCCGAGTCCGACATCCGCCGCATCCACGCGTCCAGCGGCACGACGGGCCGCCCGACGGTCGTCGGCTACACCGGGCGCGACCTGGACATGTGGGCCGACGTGGTCGCCCGCTCGATCCGCGCGGCCGGCGGCCGCCCCGGTCACAAGGTGCACGTGGCGTACGGGTACGGCCTGTTCACCGGCGGGCTCGGCGCGCACTACGGGGCCGAGCGGCTCGGCTGCACCGTCATCCCCGCGTCGGGCGGCATGACCGCGCGCCAGGTGCAGCTGATCCAGGACTTCCGCCCCGAGATCGTCATGGTGACGCCGTCGTACATGCTGACGCTGCTCGACGAGTTCGAGCGCCAGGGCGTCGATCCCCGTACGACCTCCCTCAAGGCCGGCATCTTCGGCGCCGAACCGTGGACCGAGGAGATGCGGCGCGAGATCGAGGAACGGTTCGCGATCGACGCCGTCGACATATACGGGCTGTCGGAGGTCATCGGCCCCGGAGTGGCGCAGGAGTGCGTGGAGACCAAGGACGGTCTGCACATCTGGGAGGACCACTTCTATCCGGAGGTCGTCGACCCCGTCACGGGTGAGGTGCTGCCGGACGGCGAGCGGGGCGAGCTGGTCTTCACCTCGCTCACCAAGGAGGCCATGCCGGTCGTCCGCTACCGCACGCGCGACCTCACACGGCTGCTCCCGGGAACGGCACGCCCCGGCTTCCGGCGGATGGAGAAGGTCACCGGCCGCAGCGACGACATGGTCATCGTGCGCGGCGTGAACCTCTTCCCCACCCAGATCGAGGAGATCGTGCTGCGTACGCCCGGTGTCGCCCCGCACTTCCAGCTGCGGCTGACCCGCGAGGGCAGGATGGACCACCTGACCGTACGGGCGGAGGCGCGGGCCGAGTCCAGCGGGGAGCAGCGGGCGGCCGCGTCGGCGTCGATCGCGGCCGCCGTGAAGGACGGCGTGGGGGTGTCGGCCGGGGTCGAGATCGTCGACCCCGGGACACTGGAGCGGTCGGTGGGCAAGCTCAGGCGGATCGAGGATCTGCGGACGGAGTGAACGCGCCGAAGCGGTCCCGCAGTTCGCGCTTGAGGATCTTCCCGCTGGCGTTGCGCGGCAGCTCGTCCACGAACAGCACCCGTTTCGGGGCCTTGAAGTGGGCGAGCTTATCGCGGGCATGCGCGAGGAGTTCCTCTTCCGTCACCTCGCCGCGCGGTACGACGACGGCGGTGACGGCCTCGATCCAGCGGTCGTCGGGCAGTCCGACGACCGCAGCCTCCGCGACGCCCGGGTGGGTGTAGAGCGCGTCCTCGACCTGCCGTGAGGCGACGAGCACGCCACCGGAGTTGATGACGTCCTTCACCCGGTCGACGATCGTGAAGTACCCCTCGTGGTCGCGCACCGCGAGGTCTCCGGAGCGGAACCAGCCGTCGCGGAACGCCTCCCTGGTCTCGGCCGCCCTGTGCCAGTACCCCTCGCACAACTGCGGGGAGCGGTAGACGACTTCGCCCGCCGTTCCGTCGGGGACCTCGTCGCCGTTCCCGTCGACGACCTTCGCCTCGACGAAGAGCACGGGCCTGCCGCACGAGTCCATCCGTCCCTCGTGCTCGTCCGGCCCGAGGACGGTGGCCAGCGGGCCGATCTCGCTCTGGCCGAAGCAGTTGTAGAAGGCCAGCCCGGGCAGCCGTTCGCGCAGCCGCTCCAGTACCGGTACGGGCATGACGGACGCGCCGTAGTACGCCTTGCGCAGTCCGCCCAGGTCGCGGGTGGCGAAGTCCGGGTGGTTCGACAGGCCGATCCAGACCGTGGGCGTCGCGAAGAGGCTGTCCGCCCGCCCCGCCTCCACCAGGTCGAAGACCGTCTTCGCGTCGGGTCCGTCGATGATGACGTTCTCCGCGCCGACCGCGAGGTACGGCAGCAGGAACACGTGCATCTGCGCGGAGTGGTAGAGCGGCAGCGAGTGGACCGGCCGGTCGCTCTCCTCGAGGTCCAGCGCGGTGATGGCGCTGACGTACTCGTGGACGAGTGCGCGATGCGTCATCATCGCCCCCTTCGGGAGCGCCGTGGTGCCGGAGGTGTAGAGGAACTGCACGACGTCCCGGGCGTCCCGGCCGGTGTCGAAGGGCCGCGGGGTGCCCAGCGCGGCGAGCAGCGACCCCTCGGCGTCCCGCAGCGGGCGTACGGCGACGCCCGCGGGAACGCGGTGCGCGAGGCCGGGGTCGGCGAGCACCAGGGCGCTGCCCGAGTCCTCCAGGATGTACGCCAGGTCGTCACCCGTCAGGTTCTGGTTGACCGGCACATGGACGAGCCCGGCCCGCGCACAGGCGAGGAAGGCGATCAGATACACGTCCGAGTTGTGGCCGTAGGCCGCCACCCGGTCGCCGTCCTCCAGGCCGCAGGCGACCAGTTCGGCGGCAGCGGTGGACACCGCGGCGTCCAGTTCGGCGTAGGTCCAGGTCCGGTCGGCGTACCGCAGGGCGGTGCGCTCCGGGGTCCGCCGCGCGCTGCGGCGCACGATCCCGTCGACTGTGCTGCCGCGTACGTCTGTCGTCATGGCGTGATCCTGGGTCGCGGTGCCACCGGGGTCAAGTGGCCGATGGACTGGACACCGGCCGGGATGTTGACATGGGCGCATCAGGATGCCTGTATGGACCAATCACTCTGCCCACCCCTCGCGCCGCAGCCACTCCGGGAGGCACGTTGCACTTCCGTACTCGCCTGAAACGGCTCACGCTCACCGGAATAGCCCTGGTCACCGCGGCGGCCGTGCTGCCGCCGGCCGCCGCCGGGGCCGCCTCCGGAACGACCTCCGGGACCACCGACGCCGGTTCCCGCGACCGGCATTCGTCGTCCGGCAGACTGTCCGCCCTCATCCGCTACACAGAGCACGGCATTCCGCACATCGTGGCCAAGGATTACGCGAACCTCGGTTTCGGCACCGGCTGGGCCCAGGCCGCCGACCAGGTGTGCACCCTCGCCGACGGGTTCGTGACCGTGCGCGGTGAGCGTTCGCGCCACTTCGGTCCGGACGCGCGCCCGACTTCTCGCTGTCGTCCGCCACCAGGAACCTGTCCAGCGACCTGTACTTCGCCGGTGTGCGGGAGGCGGGTACGGTCGAGAAGCTGCTGGCCACGCCCGCCCCCGCCGGCCCCAGCCGGCAGGTCGAGGGAGTCGATGCGCGGCTGGGCCGCCGGGTACAACGCGTGGCTGAAGCAGAACCGCATCACCGACCCCGCCTGCAAGGACGCCGACTGGGTGCGCCCGGTGACGCCGCTGGACGTCGCCAGACGCGGGTTCGCGGTCTCCGTCCTGGGCGGCCAGGGCCGCGGCGTCGACGGCATCACCGGCGCCGCACCGCCGGACGCCGGGCACACGGGCGCCGCGCCCGCCGAGCGCGGTCGATCCGGAGCGGGCGGCCGGTGCGGCGCGCGAGATGTTCGCTCCGCAGAACGCCGACATGGGGTCCAACGCCGTCGCGTTCAGCGGGAGGACCACCGCGAACGGGCGCGGGCTGCTGCTGGGCAATCCGCACTACCCCTGGCAGGGCGGCCGGCGCTTCTGGCAGTCGCAGCAGACCATCCCGGGTGAACTGAACGTCTCCGGCGGCTCGTTGCTGGGCACGACCGCCGTCAGCATCGGCTTCAACGACAAGGTGGCCTGGAGCCACACGGTCGCGACGGGCGTCCCCCTCAGCCTCCACCAGCTGACGCTGGATCCGGCCGACCCGACGGCGTACCTCGTGGACGGCGAGCGGGAGCGGATGACGAAGCGGACGGTGTCCGTGCCGGTCAAGGGCGGGGCGCCGGTGACACGGACCCAGTGGTGGACCCGGTACGGGCCGGTCGTCACCGCGCTCGGTGCCTCGCTGCCGCTGCCCTGGTCGGCGACGACGGCGTACGCCCTCAACGATCCGAACGCCGCCAACCTGCGGGGCTCCGACACCGCGCTGGGCTTCGCGAAGGCCCGCTCCACGCGCGACATCCAGGAGACCCTGCGCCGCGTCCAGGGACTGCCCTGGGTGAACACCGTCGCGGCGGACTCCGCCGGGCACTCCTTCTTCAGCCAGTCACAGGTCCTGCCGCGGATCACCGACGACCTCGCGCAGCGCTGTTCGACACCGCTCGGGAAGGCGACGTACCCGGCGTCCGGGGTCGCCGTACTGGACGGCTCGCGCACCGACTGCGCGCTCGGCTCGGACAAGGACGCGGTGCAGCCGGGGATCTTCGGCCCGTCGAAGATGCCGGTGCTCAAGGACGCGCCGTACGTCGAGAACTCCAACGACAGCGCCTGGCTGACCAACGCGGACCGGCCGCTGACCGGTTACGAGCGGGTCTTCGGCACGGTCGCGACGCCCCGCTCCCTGCGCACGCGCGGCGCGGTCGAGGACGTGTCGGCCATGGCGGAGAAGGGCGGCCTGACCGTCGGCGACCTGCAACGGCAGCAGTTCGCGAACCGGGCGCCCGCGGGTGACCTGGCGGCGGCCGACGCGGCGAAGGCGTGCACGGCGCTCGCGGCGGACCGGCCGGAGCTCAAGGACGCGTGCGACGTGCTGCGGCGGTGGGACAGGACGGTGAACGGCGACAGCAGGGGCGCGCTGCTCTTCGACCGGTTCTGGCGCAGGCTGGTGGCGTCCGTGCCGGCGGCCCAGCTGTGGAAGGTGCCGTTCTCCCCCGCCGATCCGGTGCGTACGCCGAACACCCTCAACACGGCCGCGCCCGGCTTCGCCGCTGCCCTCGCCCACGCGGTGGAGGAGCTGAAGGCGGCGGGCATCGCGCTCGACGCGCCGCTGGGCGAGCACCAGTTCGTCGTACGCGGCGGCAAGCGCGTCCCGGTCCACGGCGGGACGGAACCGCTCGGCATCTGGAACAAGATCGAGCCCGTGTGGAACGCGGCGGGCGGCGGTTACACGGACGTGACGGCCGGCTCCAGCCACATCCAGGCGGTGGGCTGGGACGGCGGCCGCTGCCCGGTGGCGCGCACCCTGCTGACCTACGCGCAGACCGTCGAACCCGGCGTCACCGTACTCCAGCGACCAGACCGAGCTGTACTCGGGCGAGCGCTGGGTGACGTCGCGGTTCTGCGAGAAGGACATCCTCAGGTCGCCGGAACTGCGGGTGGAGCGCGTGCGCGAGCGCTGACGCCGGACGGCGTGGCGACGGGCCCTCACCGGTGCGGTGGGGGTCCGTTCCGCGCATGGGGCGTCAGCCGGCTCACCGGCCCGGCACGGACCGCGCAATTCCGGCGATCGCGCCGGATCGGCCCGGAGCGAGCAGGGACTCGATCAGGGCCTCGACGGCGAGGCGCTGCGCCTCCTCGGCCGCCGGTACGGCCGCGACATCCTTCACTCCACGCGGGATTCCGCGTTCGTGCCGCCCTCGTCGGACCCGTCGGGCAGGTGCACGTCGTCGACGGAGATGTTCACCTCGACGACTTGACGCATCCGCCGTGCCCGTGTCCGAGCGGCGGACGCACGGATGCCAGGCAAGTGCGGGGCGGTTGACAGCACCCTTCGCCTGCAAGAAAGTTTCACTTGTTGAGCGCGTGGCGGAAGTTACTTTCACAAGGGGTGGCTCGTGACCGACGGTGCAGCGGACAGAGGAATCAGCCGGCGCAGGCTGGGCGGCGGCATCATGGCACTGGGCGGCGCCCTGGTGCTTGCGCCCCTGGCCGCAGGGCGGGCGGCGGCGACGGCGAAGGAAGCCGGCGGAGGCGGCGGACGGCCGACGCTGCGACGTGGTTCACCCGAGCGTGCCGGGCTGCTCCCCGGCCCCCTGAAGCAGCTCGTCACCGACGCGGCCGCTACCTCGGCCCCTCCCCCAAGCACCCTGGTACGCGGGCGCGGTCCTGCTCGCCGGACGGGGCGGCACGGTGGCGCTGCATCAGGCGATCGGCTCGGCGGTGCGCTACTCGGCGTACGACGAGAAGACCGACACGGCGGTGGAGTTCCCGGTGGACCAGCAGATCGCGATGACCGAGGACACGGTCTTCGACCTGGCGTCGATCTCGAAGCTCTTCACCTCCGTGCTCGCCGTGCAGCAGATCGAGCGGGGCGCGCTGGAGCTGGAGGAGAGGGTCGCCGCGTATCTCCCGGAGTTCGGGGGCGCGGGAAAGCAGGACATGACGGTTCGTCAGCTCCTCACGCACACGTCCGGGTTCCGCGCGTGGATTCCGCTCTACAAGGAGCCGACGCGGGAGGGGAAACTGCGGCTTCTGTGGAACGAGGCGCCGGCCAGCGCGCCCGGGACCAAGTACCTCTACTCGGACCTGAACCTGGTCTCGCTGCACCTGGTCCTCGAAGCGATCACCGGTCGCACTCTGGACGCCCTGCTGCACGACGAGATCACCGCTCCGCTCGGGATGCACCGCACTCGTTTCAACCCGCCCGCTTCCTGGAAGCCGAAGATCGCCGCCACCGAGGACGCCCGGCTGCCCTGGTCCGGTCTCGACCGGGGGCTGGTGTGGGGTGAGGTGCACGACGAGAACGCGTACGGCTTCGGCGGTGTCGCGGGACACGCCGGGGTGTTCTCCACCGCCTGGGACCTGGCGGTCCTCGCCCGTACGCTCCTCAACGGCGGCGCGTACGGGCGGGCCCGGATCCTGGAGCCCGAGTCGGTGGAGCTGATGTTCACCGACTTCAACACCGCCTTCCCCGGCGACGAGCACGGTCTCGGCTTCGAGCTCCACCAGCACTGGTACATGGGCGCGATGGCCACTCCGAAGACCGCCGGCCACACCGGGTTCACCGGCACCAGCCTGGTCCTCGACCCGTCGACCGACTCCTTCCTCGTCGTACTCGGCAACTCCGTCCACCCCGCGCGCGCTGGCGGTCCGGCAGCGCCCCGCGCGTGGCCGCCGCCAACAACCTGGCCCGCGCCGTCGCCGTACGCCCTGCCCACGGCCGCACCGCCTGGTTCTCCGGCATGGCCTCCGCCACCACGGCCACGCTCACCCTGCCCGCCCTCACCCTCGCCCCGGACCGCCCCCGTCTGCGCTGTTCGCTGTGGTGGGACACCGAGCCCGGGTCCGACCGCCTCTTCCTCGAAGTCTCGGCGGACCGGGGCGCCACCTGGCAGGCGGTGCCGTTCACGACCGTGCGCAAGGGCCAGGAGCCGCAGCCGCACCCGGCGGGCGCGGTCACCGGCTGGTCGGGGCGCGTCTGGCACCGGCTGAGCGCGGATCTCGCGGCCTGGCGCGGCCAGGAGGTGCGGCTGCGCTGGCGGTACCGGACCGACACGCTGTACGTCGGGCGGGGCGCGTACGTCGACGGGCTGCGGGTCGACGACGGCCGCCGCATCCTCTTCGACGAGGCCAGGCCCTCGGACGCCGCCCGCATCGAGGCGTCGGGCTGGACTGCTCCGAGGACTGACCCGGGCTGATCCGGCTGCGCGACAGCGGCGCCCGCGGGCCTTTCCTTCTCCCGCGAATCCCCGCACCCCGGGCCTGATGCGGCCCGGTTCGCGGATCAGCGCCCGAGCGCGGCCATCGCCGCGTTGTGGCCGGGGATGCCGCTGACTCCGCCGCCGCGTACGGCTCCGGCGCCGCACAGCAGGACGTTCGCGTGCGCCGTCTCGACGCCCCACCGGCCCGTCCCCGCGGACTCGTCGGCGTACGGGAAGGAGAGCGCGCGGTGGAAGATGTTGCCGCCGGGCAGCCGCAGCTCCCTTTCGAGGTCGAGCGGTGTCTTCGCCTCGATGCAGGGGCGGCCGTCCGCGTCGGGCGCGAGGCAGTCGGAGAGGGGCTCTTCGAGGTGGGCGTCGAGCTGGGCGAGGGTGGCCGCGAGGAGTTCGGCGCGGGCCGCTCCGTTGTCATGGGCGAAGAGGCGTGCCGGGGTGTGCAGGCCGAAGAGCGTCAGGGTCTGGTAGCCCCGGGCGGCGAGTTCCGGGCCGAGGACCGAGGGGTCGGTCAGGGAGTGGCAGTAGATCTCGGACGGCGGAACGCTCGGCAGTCGCCCCGCTGAGGCTTCCCCGTACGCGGCCGCCAATTGGCGGTACCCTTCCGCGACGTGGAACGTTCCCGCGAACGCCTCGCGCGCGTCCACGCAGCGGTCGCGCAGCCGCGGAAGTCTGCGCAGCAGCATGTTGACTTTGAACTGGGCCCCCTCGGCGGGTGCGGGAGGTTCTCCCCCGGTGAGGGCTGCGAGCGCTTCGGGCGAGGCGTTCACGAGAACGTGGCGGGCGGCGACGGTTGCCTCGCCCGTGTCGCTCCGGAAGGTCACTTCGGCGCGGCTTCCGTCGGTGTCGACACGGGTCGCCTCGTGGCCGGTGACGATCTCGGCCCCCGCCGCCCTGGCCGCGTTCGCGAGCGCGTCGGTGAGCGCCCCCATGCCTCCGACCGGCACGTTCCAGTCGCCCGTTCCGCCGCCGATCACGTGGTAGAGGAAACAGCGGTTCTGGAGCAGCGTGGGATCGTGGGCGTCGGCGAAGGTGCCGATCAGCGCGTCGGTGAGGACCGTGCCCCGTACGAGATCGTCGGTGAAGTACTCCTCGATCGCGACACCGAGCGGTTCCTCGAAGAGCATCCGCCAGGCCGCCTCGTCGCCGATACGGGCGCGCAGGGCCTCCCGGGTGGGCAGTGGTTCGGTGAGGGTGGGGAAGACGCGCTCGGCGACGAGCCGCATGACGCCGTAGAAGGACTGCCAGGACGTGAACTCCTTGTCGCCGCCCGTGAGCCGCGAACGACTCCCGGGTCCTGTCGGCGCTGCCGCCGACCAGCAGGCCCGCATGTCCGCGTCCGCCCGGGGTGTACGAGGAGACGGCGCGCTTTTGCACGGCGAAGTCGAGACCGAGGTCGCGGACGATCCGCTGGGGCAGCAGTGAGACCAGGTACGAGTAGCGGGAGAGCCGGGCGTCGACTCCGGCGAAGGGGCGGGTGGAAACCGCCGCGCCGCCGGTGCGGTCCAGACGTTCCAGCACGAGGACGGAGCGCCCCGCGCGGGCCAGGTAGGCGGCGGCGACCAGACCGTTGTGGCCGCCGCCCACGACCACGGCGTCATAGCTGTCCTGTACGGGCATGGCGTGCGCAGTCCTGTCTCCGTGTACGTGCGGGACGTGTACGTCCCCGGACCTGGTGACTCAGTGGCTCCGCGCCCCGCCCCGCCGGCGCAGATCGGCCACCCGCCGGTACAGCTCGGCGGCCTCCGCCCCGCGCCCGAGCTGCTCCAGGCAGTGCGCCTCGTCGCTGCGGCCGGCCAGGGCATCGGGGTGGTCGGCGCCGAGGACGCGTTCGGCGGGCCCCGGCGACCTGCCGGTAGACGGCGAGCGCGTCGGCCCAGCGGCCCAGCCAGCCGAGGCCGACGGCGACCTCGCGGCGGCTGACGAGCGTATCGGGGTGGTCGGGTCCCAGGACGCGTTCGCGGATCGCGCAGACGTCGCGGGCCTCGGCCAGGGCCTCCTCCCAGCGGGCGAGGCGGCCGAGGTTGACGCCGAGGCCCGCCGGGCGCGCAGCGTCTCGGGATCGGCGGGGCCCTGCACCCGGGTGCGGTCGTCGACCAGGTCCCGGTAGAGCTCCAGGGCCTCCGCGCTGCGGCCGAGCGCCGAGGCTGATGCCGATCACGTAGCGGGCGGCGAGGGTGTCGGAGTGGTCGGCGCCGAGCACCTGCGCGCGGGCCCGGGCGACCTCCCGGTACGTCTGGAGGGCCTCCGTCCAGCGCCCCAGCTGACCGAGTGCGTACGCGACCTCGTACCGCGTGACGAGCGTGTCCGGGTGCGTCGCGCCGAGCACCCTGGCGCGGGCCGTGGCGACTTCGAGCGCCATGCGGTACGAGTCCTCCAGGCGCCCCAGCCTGCTCAGGTTGAACGCCAGGTTGTGCCGGCAGCGCAGCGTGTCGGGGTGCTCGGGCCCCATGGTGCGCTCCCGGGAGGCGAGCACGTCCGTGTACACCTGGTGCGCCTCGACGTGGCGGCCGAGCTGGCCCAGTACGTACGCCGTCTCCTGCCGTGCGGCGAGCGTCTCGGGGTGGTCGGGGCCCATGGTGCGCTCGCGGCCCTCGGCCACGCGGCCGAACGCGCGCAGGGCTTCGGCGGCGTGCCCGGTCCTGCTGAGGGTGAAGCCGACCTCGTAGTGGCTGGCGAGGGTGTCGGGGTGGTCCGGGCCCAGGACGAGTTCGCGCTCGGCGGCGACCGCGCGGTGCACCTCGCCCGCTTCGTTCCAGCGGCCGAGACGGCCGAGGCTGAGGCCCGCGTCGTGCCTGCTGGTGAGTACGGCCAGCACCTCGGGCGAGGGAGTGTGCCGCTCCGGCCGGGCCGCGGCCGGAGCGGCGGACACGGCCCGCAGGCCGACGCCGGTGGTCCACTCCCCCGTCAGGCCCGCGGAGTGGTCGGGCGGGGTGGACGCGAGGGCCCACGTGCCGCTCGCTTTGTGGCCGGTCGTCATGCCGCGGGTCCAGGAGGGCAGGCGGGGGGCGCGCGACGACGGCTGTCCGGGGCGCCCGGCCGGCGGGCGCGGGGCAGGCGAGAGCACGGGCACCGGCACCGCGACGGAGCCCGCCGCGCGTGCCGCGGTGAGGCGGTGCGCCAGGTCCTTGGCGTCGGCGGGCCGTTCCTCGGGCGTCTTGGCGAGCAGGTCGAGGACGATGCGGTCGAAGAACTCGGGAAGTTCGGGGCGGTGGGTGCGCGGCGGCTCCGGCTGCGTGTCGCGGTGGCCGACGAGGACCGCCCAGGCGTCGTCGAGGTCGAACGGCGGAACGCCGGTGGCGATCTCGTACAGCACGCAGCCCAGCGAGTAGAGGTCGCTGCGGTGGTCGACATGGTCGCCGCCGATCTGCTCGGGCGACATGTAGTGCGGGGTGCCCATCGCTATCCCGGTGCCGGTGAGCCGGGAGCTGAAGCCGATGTCGTGGCCCAGGCGCGCTATGCCGAAGTCGCATATCTTCACCGTGCCGTCGGTGAGCCGCATGATGTTGGCGGGCTTCAGGTCCCGGTGGACGATGCCCTGGTCGTGCGTGTAGGCGAGAGCCCAGGCGACCTGTTCGGCGATGTCGACGACATCGGCGACGTCGAGCGGATGCGCTTTGTTGTCCTCCAGGAGCTGGCTGAGGTTGCGCCCTTCGAGCAGTTCCATCACGAGGTAGAGGACGCCGTCGTGCTCGCCGAAGTCGTGGACGACGGTGACACCGCGGTGCTGGAGGGCGGCGGCCACGCGCGCCTCCCTGCGGAAGCGTTCGCGCAGCACCCTCGTGAAGGACTCGTCGTGCTGGGGCCCCACCGGCTTGAGGCACTTGACGGCAACCCGGCGGCCCAGCGACTCGTCGCGGGCCCGCCACACCTCGCCCATGCCTCCGCGCCCGATCAGGTCGAGCAGCCGGTACCGGCCTTGGATCAGCCTGGTGTCCGCCATCTCGTGCTGTCGCCCCCGTCACTTCGCTGCGCCCTCCCCGGCCCGTCCAGTATGGCCGCCTGTCTGCGGAGTTTGTACGGGGCGGGGCGCGCGTCGGGCCCGAGGCGCGCCATCGCTTTCAGAATGTGCTGGGGCGGCAGTTGCCACCGCACACGGGAGGGGACGCAGCGCAGGGCGGTTCCGGCCATGGCGAGCCTACGGGTCACGGCCTGCGGTGCGGCGGCCGGCCGGCACGGAGGGACGTGTCCGGAGACATGCGGGACGCTCACCTCGGACGGTCAGGTCCGGCTGTCCCGCCTGCCTCCTGGTCCGCCAGCAGTCCGCACATCGTCTCGGCCGCCTCGACCGACGCCTTGGCGCAGCAGTTGTTGAAGAGCACGTGCACCTGTTCCGTGCGTTCCGCGAGCGCGTGGATGCGCGGGAGCCAGCCCCTGAGTTCGTCGCGGGTGTAGTGGTGCCGGTAGCGGTCCTCCTTGCTGCCGGTGCCCCACTGCGGGCTGCGCCCGTGGAACCGTACGACCGAGAGTGCGGGCGCGTCGCCTCCGCGACGGGCGGCACCGAGTCGGGCAGCCCCTGGGGCGTGTCGACGGCCACCAGGGGGATGCCCCGGCTCCGCAGGAAGCCTGCCGTCTCGCCGATGCGGTCCGGGGCGAGCCACCCGGGGTGCCTGAACTCCACGGCGATCGGGGTCCCGGCCCGCTCCCCGCACTCCTCGATGTACGCCAGTGCGCGGGCGCCGGGGGCGAACCAGGGGGAGAACTGGAACAGCACGGTGCCCAGCCGGCCGGCGTCGCGCAGGGGCGCGACGCGGCGTGAACGCTGCCACAGCCGCGTCATCGTGTCCGGGGACAGCTGGGACTTGCGTACCCACGCCGTCGGGGCCAGGCCCGCCGGCCTCAGGTCGGCCGGAAGCGCGCCCACCCGGGCACCGTGCCCGGTGAGGAGGGCGAACGCCTTCACGTCGAAGAGGAAACCCTCGGGGGTGCGCTCGGCCCACAGGGCGCTGACGCGCTCGGAAGGCACGGCGTAGAACGTGCTGTCGGCCTCCACCACGGGGAACCGGGAGGCGTAGTGCCGCAGCCGCCCCTCGGCTCCCCTGGCCCCCTGCGGGTACCAGCCGCTGGAGACCAGCGCGGGATCGGTCCACGAACAGGTGCCCACCAGAATGTCGCCCATGGTCATTCCGCGGACAGGGCCTCCAGGAGGTCACCGACCTGTGGTTCGGGCAGTGCCCTGGCGACGTCGGCCTGGGCGATCATGCCGACCAGCCGGTGGTCCTCGATCACCGGGAGCCTGCGCACCTTGTGCCGCGCCATCGTGCGGAGCACCTGGTCGACGTCGTCGTCCGCCTGGACGAACACCACTTCGCCCTGCGCCAGTTCGGATGCCTTCGTCGTGCCCGGGTCCTTGCCCGCTCCGAGCGCCCGCACCACGATGTCGCGGTCGGTCAGCATGCCCTTGAGCTTTTCGCCGGTGCCGCAGACGGGCAGGGCGCCCACGCCGAGCCGCGCCATCGTCCGGGCGGCGTCCGCCAGAGTCTCCTGCTCGCCCACGCACTCCGTGCCCTTGGACATGATCTGGCGCGCGGTCGTCATTGTTTCTCCTGTCTCGGATGCGGAACCGGCCGTCCGTTCACCGGAGTCGGACGGATACCCGGCCGCGGGCCGGGCATTCGCCCTGCGGCGGTGACTGGTGTCGCACCAGGGGTAGCGGCGGCTGCGCCGGCAGGTGCACACGGCCACCGTGAACCGGTCGGAGCGGGCGGTCGTGCCGTCCGGCAGGGTGATCTCGACGGGGCCCTCGATCAGCACCGGGCCCTGCGGGTCGACGACGACCCGCCGGACAGCCCGGTCGTCTCCCGTCCGGGGGGTTCCGCTCTCAGCTGCGCCAGGCACGGATGACCACCAGTTCCTCTTTCGTCTCGCCCGGGTCCACCAGACCCTGGGCCTCCAGCCATGCGGCGTGCCGTCTCATCACCGGTCCGTACGGCACGGTCTCGTGGGCGACGGGCCCGGCCCGCAGCCCCTGGGCGGTCAGGGCGTCCACGGTCGCGCCGACGCCGCACAGCGCCGAATGCACCAACAGCAGTACGCCGCCCGGCCTCAGCAGGGGCGGCGCCTGCACGCACAGCCGGTCCAGCACCGCGCGGCCGTCCGCACCCGCCCACCAGGTGAGGTCGGCGCTCTTCGCCGGTACGCCGCCGGGGGAGGCGACGTACGGTGGATTGGAAAGGATCACATCGAAGCTCTGCTTCGCCACCGTACTCAGCAGGTCACCGCGGCGGACGTGGACCGGATGCCCTCGCAGCCGGGCGTTGAGCCGGGCCGCGAGAACGGCTCTGCGCGAGAGATCGGTGGCAGTGACACTGGCCGCCCCGGATTCGGCGGCCACCAGGGCGAGGGCACCCGTGCCGGTGCGACGTCGAGTACGTCGGCACCGGGCATCCGCGGTTCTTCACGGGCCATCCGTGCGAGCAGTTCGGTGTCTTCCAGTGGTGCGTACACACCAGGTGGTCTGAGTAGGCGCATGAGACGCGGGTACCTCGAAAACCCCTGGTCGTAACGGCCCTGCCAAAAGGAGTTGCACATGAGGGATGTCCCCGTCCGCCCCGGTTCGTACTGGATGGAGTACGGCGACACCGCGGCGCACCCCCGCCCGCCCGAAGGTCTCGACGTGGACGTGGCGGTGATCGGCGCGGGCATCGCCGGGATCTGTACGGCCTGGGAGCTCGCCCGGGCCGGGAGGTCGGTCGAGCTGCTGGAGCGACCCGGGTCGCCGCCGGAGTGACCGGCCACACCACGGCCAAGCTCTCCGCCCTGCACGGGACCGCCTACCAGCGGTTGCGCAGCACCCGCGGGGCGCAGGGCGCCGCGTTGTACGCCCGCTCACAGCAGGACGCCATCGGTCACGTGGTGGCCGTGTGCGACGAACTCGGGATCGACTGCGAACTGGAGCGCGTCCCGGCGTTCACGTACGCCGAGACGGCCAAGGAGGCCCGTACGGTCGAGGAGGAGGCGGAGGCCGCGCGCGAGGCCGGGCTGCCCGCGTCGTACGTGGAGGAGACCGGACTGCCGTTCCCCGTCGCGGGCGCGGTGCGCGTGGAGGAACAGGCCCAGTTCCATCCGCGCAAGTACCTGTACGCCCTCCTCGCCGACCTGGAGAGGCTCGGCGGTCAGATCTTCGAGGAGTCCAGGGTCGTCGGGCTGGAGGAAGGCGAACCGTGCCGGCTGACGACGGAGGACGGGCGCACGGTCACGGCCCGCGATGTCGTGGTCGCCACGCACTACCCGGTCTTCGACCGGTCGCTTCTCTTCGCGCGGCTGAAGCCGCACCGTGAGCTGGTGGTGGCCGGCGTCATCCCGGCCGAGCAGGACCCGGGGGGCATGTATCTGACGCCCGAGGGAACGACGCGTTCGGTGCGGACCGCTCCGTACGGCGAAGGGCAGCGGCTGCTCATCGTCACGGGTGAGAAGTTCACCCCGGGAGCGGGCCGTGTCGGTGAACGGTACGAGCGGCTGGAGCAGTGGACCACGCGGCGCTTCCCCGACGTACGGCTCACGCACCGCTGGGCCGCCCAGGACAACGAGCCGACGGACGGCGTCCCCTTCGTGGGCGCGCTGCATCCGCGCGCGCGTCACGCCTTCGTGGCGGCGGGCTTCAACGGCTGGGGCATGGCCGGCGGCGTGATGTCGGGCAGGCTGCTCGCCGCACGGATCACCGGGCAGAAGCTGCCCTGGGCGGATCTGTACGACCCGGTGCGCCTCCAGCCGCTGAAGGAGGCTCCGTCGCTGCTGCGGTTCCAGGCCGCGGCGGCCGGGCACTTCGTGGGCGACCGGCTGCCGTTCGTGGCGGGCGGCGGGCCCGCCTCGGCGATCGCGCCGGGTGAGGGCGCGGTGGTGCGCAGCGGCGCCCGGCAGCTGGCGGTCCACCGGGACGACGCGGGCGAGCTGCACGCGCTGTCGGCCGGTGTACGCACCTGGGCTGCATCGTGCGGTTCAACGACGCCGAACGCGCCTGGGAGTGCCCGTGCCACGGCTCCCGGTTCGGGATCGGCGGCGAGGTGCTCCAGGGGCCCGCCGTACGCCCTCTGGAGAAGGTCGAGGACTTCGAGGACGAGGACTTCAAGGGCGAGAAGGATAGAAAGGATGGGAAGGACGGAATGGACCACGACAAGAACGGCAGGGGTGACACCGCATGACCGCCACCGCTGAGCTGCCCCCCTCGCGCGGCCCCCTGTCGGGCTCCGTACGGGACATACTGCTCGGGTCTCCCCCGCCCGGCGGTCTGCCGCTGGAGGAGGCCGCTTCCGCGGATCCGTTCGGCGACGATCTCCAGCTGGCCCTCTACATGGCGTACGAGCCGCATTACCGGGGGTTCCGGGGTGTCTCCGACGCCCAGGAGTGGAACCTGGACCTGCTGCGGCTCCGCGGTGCCATGGAGGACTCCTTCCTGGACGCGCTGCGCGCGGTGGCGCCGGGCGGCGACGACGTGACAGCGGAACTGGACGCCCTGCTCGTCGAACCGGTCGAGGGCCACGGTGTCTCCCATCACCTGATGCACGACGGCACCTGGGAACAGATGCGCGAGTACCTGGCCCACCGTTCGCTCTACCAGCTGAAGGAGGCCGACCCGCAGGCGTGGGTGATCCCCCGGCTGGAGGGGCAGGCCAAGGCGTCGCTGGTGGCGGTCGAGTTCGACGAGTTCGGCGGCGGCCGCGGTGAGCGTGTGCACGCCGGGCTGTTCGCCGGCCTGATGGAGGGCGCGGGACTCGACGCGAGCTACGGCCGGTACCTGGAGTTCGCGCCCGCCGTCACCCTCGCCCCCGTCAACGCGATGTCGCTCTTCGGTCTGCGCCGTGCGCTGCGCGGCGCGGCGGTCGGGAACTTCGCCACCCTGGAGATCACCTCGCCGCCGGGCGCACGCCGGATGGCGAAGGCTCTGGAACGGCTGGGCGCGGGCGAGGAGTGCACGCGTTTCTTCACCGAGCACATCGAGGCGGACGCCGTGCACGAGCAGGTGATGCGCCGCGATGTGATCGGGGACCTGCTGGCCAGGGAGCCGGAGCTGACCGGGGACGTGGCGTTCGGGATCCGGGCGAGCGTACTGCTGGAGTCGCGCTGGGAGGAGCACGTGCTGGGCACCTGGCGGGCGGGGCGCAGTTCACTGCGGGCCGGCGCGCCGGACATCGGCCGCCCCGCACCGCCCCGGTGAGGCCCTGTTGAGGCTCGGCTGAGGCCCGGTGCGTGGGCGGAGGCCGTAGCGCGGCGGCCCGGGGGCGCCCCGGTGGGGGTCCGGTGTCCTGCGAGGCATGTCGTGCCAGGTTCGCGCACGGTCACCCATACGCCCCCAACCGCTCGCCTACCAGTCGGGGCGCGTCCAGCATGGCGGGTGGCGCATACGCACACCTCGGAGGACTCCCATGACCGCTGTCCGTGACCTGATGACCCCTGGCGTCCGATGCATCCTGGCAAGTGACACGCTCAGCCGCGCGGCCAAGATGATGCGCGCCCACCGCATCGGCGCGCTTCCCGTGAAGAGCAGCGACGGCAGCGACGAACTCGTCGGCATCGTCACCGATCGCGACATCGTCGTGAAGTGCATCGCCGCGGGCCACGATCCCGCGCAGGTCACAGCGGGCGATCTCGCGCAGGGCGCTCCCGTGTCGGTCGAGGCGACCGTCGACGTCTACGAAGCCGTACGGGTGATGAGCGAGGCGCGCATCCGCCGGCTGGTGGTCCGGGAGAAAGGCAGACCGGCCGGTGTGATCACCGAGTCGGACCTGGCGCGTGCCCTGCCCGCCGACCAGTTCGCCGCGTTCGTCATCCGTGTCTGCGCGGCGCGCTGAGACGACCGCGCACACCCGGCGGGCAGGAAAGCCACCCGCACTCACGCCCTCCGCCCCGCAC
>RHMC01000094.1 GCA_003719395.1 Streptomyces altiplanensis | reverse complement strand
CATGACAACCAACATCCCCTGCTGTCACGGACTCCACGCTACGAGGGGACCTTCACGAGGGGTTGGCACCTGCGTCGCGGCCACGCAGATCACTTTGAGACGGGCACGGGGGATTCGTTCTTGCCTTGGGCTGGGCATCGTCACTGTGTGCTTACGGATCAATGCGTTGTGTGTCGATCTGTGTGAACCGATTCAGGCGAGCAGTGGGCAGGGCTTGGACCGTCCGCGATGGGGCGGGGCAGGTTCGGGCTGTGGCTCTGCTGTGACAGCAGGCAGGAGCGCAGGGTGGCGACAGAAGAACAAGCAGTGCAGGAAAGCGGTGTCCTTGAGGACGGCAGTCGGGCGACACCCCCGTCACGGGAGGAAGTCGCCAAGGCGGAGGCGGCCCGCAAGGAGCTCGGCGCGCGGGGCTATGACGTCTCGGTCAAGACGTTCTGGTGGGGCTTTGAGGTCCACCTCAACGCTGAGGCGGCCGCGTTGGCGGGCGACATCGCGGAACTGATCGGCGATGTGGCAGGGGAAGCGCTGCCGTCGCCGATGAACAAGATCGTTGAGGCGTACTGCAAGATCAAGGCGTTGTGGATCAAGGAGGTCGGCCAGACCTACGGCTGCAAGCTGGTCTCCCCCTGGATCGCTCCGGGCATGCTCATTCCGATCAGTCTGAAGCCCAATGAGGACACCAACCTGTGGTGGACGGTCTACGAGACCCGGGAGGAATGGAGCAAGGACGAGAAGTTCACCGCCCACCACAGTGCCGCGAACCCGGCGCTGGCCGAACACCAGGGCAAGCTGTACTGCGCCCACCGCGGCTCACCGTCCGACTCCAGGCTCTGGTGGACGGTCTACGACCCGGACAAGGGATGGAGCGACGACACACCGTTCGGGGCCCATTCGAGCGAAGGCGGACCGGCACTGGCCTCCTTCGAGGGGCGGCTCCACTGTGTGCACCGGGGCAGCGGCAACGACAAAAACCTGTGGCACACCACCTTCGACCCGGCCACGGGAAGATGGAGCACAGACACCCCTCTCGGTGCCCACTCCAGCTCCGTGGGCCCAGCCCTGGCGGTGTTCGGCAACAAGCTTCACTGCGTCCACCGGGGCAGCGACTCGGCACACCTGTGGCACACCACCTGGGCCCCGTCCACGGGATGGACTCCCGACGTCAGGCTGAACGTCGGCACCTCGGCTAACCCGGCCCTGGCCGTCTACGAGGGCAGGCTCCACTGCGTGTACCGCGGTAACAACACCACCGCCCTGCAGCACATCAGCTACAGCATCAGCGCCGGATGGGGTACCGAGTGCCCACTGGAAGCCCATCACAGTCTGGACGGGCCGGGCCTGGCCGTGTTCGACGGCAAGCTGTACTGCATCCACCGCGGCCACGGCGGCAACGACCAGAAACTGTGGTGGGCCACCTACACCACGGGCGGCGGCTGGAGCGCCGACAAGGATTTCCCCGCTCACTCCAGCGGTGCCGGCCCCGCGGTGATCTCCTACCGCGACAAGTACGGGGACAAGAACCAGCTTCTCGTCGTCCACCGCGGCTACGGCAACCGCGCCGCGGGCACCGACACCGCCGAAGACGAAGCACGCCTCGCCGCGGAACAACGCGCATGGGCCGCAGAAGCGGCCACATCCTGATCTGAGCCCAGGACGATCCGGCGGAGGCTGCCCCAGGCGAGTGCCGGGCCAGGGCCGGATCGCTCCTGCGACTGCACGCGATAGCCGCGTGGGGGAAGGACACCGAACGGCAGGCTGGCCTAGGGAACGATCTGCCGTACTTCCCTCTCCCGCACCCCGCAGCAGCCAGGAATGTCCGGCATTGGTGAACTCTGCTCAGCCGTCGAACAGGCTGCTCCGCAGCAGCTGACCGATGACATAGCGGCGGGCCTGCGCGCGGCCCTGAAGAACATAAGCACGGCGCGCACGCGGCTGTGTGGCGCCGTCTGGGACGCGCGGACAAGCAGACACTGACCGACGCGCTCGACAATCCCGACGGCGACGCTCTCTACCGCCGCCGGGCCGCCCGCGCCGAAGCGGAGGAAGAACGGTGCCGGGCCGCTGAGAGGAAGGCGCGGCGGCCGGTGTGCAAGCGGTGCGGGCAGAAGTTCACCGACCGGCGGTGGGAGGAGACCACCATGCACAGCCAGGTGCCAAAGGCCGGTGAGCTGTCCGCGTGCGGGACGTGCCGCGCCGACGGCATCGCCCGCGAGAAGACCGCCGCCCGAGCCGCCCGCATCCAGGCCGCCACGCCATTTGAGCCGGAGCACGACCACAACCACGAGCCGGGCAGGAGCCGCGGCTGGTTCCGCCGCCGACCCTGACACGCCCAGATACCCCACGGGCCCGGGGGACCAGCGCGACCGTCATCAGTTCGCGGTGGGGCTGCACGTCGCGCGGATCGGCCTGTTCTGGCGCAGTGCTTTCCAGTCGTCCTCAAGGACGGAGTACTGGAGCATGTCGTGCCAGATGCCATCGACGTGCGCGAAGTGCCGCAGTCGCGCTTCTTTAATGAATACACCGCTTTTGTCCAGGGCGCGGATCGCCGCGGTGTTGGTGGGCATCAGGAGGCACCACATGCGGTGCAGGGCGAGGCGGTCGAAGGCCAGGACAGCGAGGAGCGAGCCGACCTCCGCACCGAGGCCGGTGTTGGTGTGGTCGGAGCTCAGGGCGATGCCGAACTCGGCGGCGCGGTGGTTGCAGGCGACGAATTGGTCGGTGGAGGGTGGGGTGAGGGAGAGCTTCGCGGTGCCGATGAGTTCGTCGGTGTCACGGATGACGACGCCCAGCCGGTAGAAGGTACGGGGGACCTGCCGGGCTTGCGCGCAGGCGTGGTCGATCACGGCACGTGCGCCGGCGGCGGTCAATGGCTGGGAGCCGTAGCAGCGGGTGGTGCGGGAGTCGCCGAAGATGTCCAGAACGGCGTCGGCGTCAGCGTCTTCCAACTCGCGCAGGCGCAGGACGGTTCCCTCCACCGGCACGAGGGGAGTACTCGGGACGGACGTCGGTGGCGGGGCCGGCGCCTCGGATAGGGGCGTGTTCACGCAGCTGTACTCGGGTTCGTCGGGAAGGGCGGTCATCAGGACTCCTCGCGGGTGTGGGATGGCTGGGCGGCGGCGGCCGGCCAGGGTGGGGGACGGGTGCGAAGAGCAGGCGGGTCACGGACAGGGGCCCGTACGAGCGCAGCCCGGGCACACGGTCAACCACAGGTGCCACCCGGCCCCACCACAGGCCCGCTCCACGGGGCACGCGCACCGGCAACGCGGCGGCCACCCCCGGGCAGGCCCGCAGTTCGCGCAGCCGCGCGGGTGTCATACCCCACGACATCGGCGGTGGCCGGTACCCGGCCGGATAGCGGAACCAGCCACGGACGGTGCCTGCGGCGAACCATGCCGGTGGGGTGTCGAACACCAACTGCGCCCGCGGCAAACGCACTGCGCACGCCTCCACCAGGGCCCGCACACGGTCCCAGGCCATATACATCAGCACACCCTGTGCCAGGACGAGGACACCTTCCGAGGCGTCGACCTCCCCCGTCCACCGCTCGTCCAGGAGGCAACCGGTCAAAGTCCGGCACCGGTCAGTGTCCGGGAGCAACCGGCGACGCAGTGCGGCCGACTCGGCGAGTTCGACCCCCAGCCACTGCACCATGCCGTTGTCCACTCGCCAGAACTGCGTCTCCAGCCCCTCGCCCAGACAGACCACCGTGCCGCGCGGATGCCGGGCCAGGAAGGCGCGCACCTCACGGTCGTAACACCGCGCCCGCACCGCCATGCCCCGGGCCCATCCGCGGTTGTCCGTGCCGAAACGCTGCGCGAACGGGTAGTCCAGGGCCTCGACCAGTTCGATGGCCTTGGGGTCGGCCAGGCCGCATCCGGGATCGCGGGCTGCCAGGGAGCGGTGGTACAGCGTCCACAGCGCCGTCTCACCCACCACATCGGTCATCGGTTCCTGCCCCAAGAAATCCACCGCCTCAACATGCCGCACCGCCTGTGGGCCGACCACGGAAAACTCGGGACATGACGTAAACCAAACCACCCGAACGGATGGAAGGTTGCAGGTGTGAGGAGATCGACTTCACGAACTGCCGCAGGCCCAGCACTCCCACCCGACCCGAACGCCAAGACGCGGCAGCGCCCTTGCTCGCGGGTTACCGGCTGTGGTCGGGGGTGTGACAGAGACCGGCTTTCGGAAGACCCCAAAACCAAGATCGCCAGATGACCCTCGGGCAGGTGGAGGCCGCGGGCTCGGTGAGGAGCCGACCTGGCTCACCCCGGCCACCAAAGCCGTCCTCACCCTGGAGAGTTACCGCTGAAAATGCTCACTGCTTCTAAAAGAGGGCACGGAGAGACGGGCCGTGTGTTCTGCGTCCGCGGTCATGGACCAGGGACCGGTGACGACGGACGTGATCTCCACGCAGGTGGAGCCGGCAGGGTGTGCGTGGCGCTGCCCCATATCCCTGTGACGTCTACGGGCGACGCCTTCACGGAGGAGGCGGCGCCCGGGGCTCCGTGAGCCGGTGATCGGCGGTCCGGACGGCGTCGCCGGGCCGCTGGCGTCGAGCGCCTCGGCTGCCGGGGGTGTATCAGCTGTGCGCGTGTCCCAGCCTGTGCGTCCGCGCGCGACGGAAGTCGAGGTAGGCCAGCAGGACGATGATGACGGGAACGAGGGTGCACATCAGGGCAAGTTGCAGCCCGCCCCCGGTCAGGGCGGCGACCAGCACGATCAAGATCGCGCCCGCCGCAAAGCCCAGGAGTTGCCGGTAGGAGTGGAACGCTCCCATGGCGGCCGCTGGTCCGGGATTCGTCTCTCCGGACTCCTCGTCGTCGAAGGCTGCGCGTACGGGTGCTCGGCGGCCTCCTTCCTCGCCTGGCGCCAGGCGAGGAACCAGCGGGTGAGCAGGTAGAGGGCCAGTACGCCGAGGTAGAGCCACCACTCGGTCGCGTTGTCGGGTAAGGAGCGGGCCAGTGTCATGGCGTCCGCGTACCCCGGCTCGGAGGGAGCAGACGGTTCCGTATCCGGTCGGTCCACGCTGGTTCCCGAGGCCTTCGACCTTCGCCTGGACGCGGCGACCGGCGGGAATCGAGCGCGTCTTGGAGGCGATGCGCCCGCCCGCGACGCAGGAACTCCACGGGGCGGAGCCGTTGCCTCAACCTCCAGCTCGAATCCACCAGCCGCGTAGCGCCCCGGTGGCCAAGATGACCTCCATGGACTCCGTCGATACCGCTCTGGATCGCGTCTGGCCCGCCGAACTGCGCACCGAGCCTCTCCTCCTGTGCCCGGTCACCCACGAAAACGGACTCCTCGTACGCGAGTTGCTGGCCGATGACCGGGTCCGCGTGCACCTCGGAGGGCCTGCCACAGAGGAGCGGGTCGCCGCGCGGCAGGCCACATACCCGAAGACAGCCGGCGCCCGGACTGTCGTCCGCGTCGCCGACCAGCGGGCGATCGGTCTGGTGACCATCAGCCCCGGCCACCGGTGCGAGGGCCGCGCCGAGGTCTCCTACCAGCTGCTTCCGAGCGTCTGGGGCCTGGGCCGGAAAGCCGTCGCCGCGACCGTCAGCTGGTGGACAGACGCGGTCCCTGTCGGCGGCGCGATTGTCGCTGTCACCCCTGCGTGGATGGCAGTGTGGCAACGCCATCGCGGCACTGCCTCACTGTTCCGCTTCGCCAAGAAACGCGGCCTGAGGCGTTGTTACGTTGTTGGGTGTGGACTGCCTGGCGGTGTGTCGGGGCAGGGTGGGCTTGCGAGCCGGGCCTGTGGTCAGGCCGTGGTGGGCCGGTCGGCGGCGCCGGTGATCTGGTCCCGGTCGCGAAGCGGATGCTCACCTCGGCTCGGTGGGCGGCAGCGGTCATCAGGTGTCGGCGGGGCCGGAAGTGGGGCGAGATACCGTTGAGCGCGGACAGGAACCGCTGGGCGGCGCCCACCGAGCGGAAGCCCTTCATCGCGCGTTCGCGCTGCCTGGTGGGCTGGTGGCTGTTCTCGGCCCGGTTGCTCAGGTATTTCGACTGACGGTGCTCGACGCAGGGCATGACCTCGCGGTGGGCCGCGCTGTAGGAGCGGAGCCTGTCGGTGACGATCACCCGCGGCGCCGTGCGGGTCTTCTTCAGGAGGCGGCGCAAGAAGCGCCCGGCCGCGGCCTTGTCCCGGCGGTCCCGCACGAGGATGTCCAGGACGTTGCCGGCCTGGCCGACGGCCCGCCACAGGTACTTCTGTTCTCCGTTGATCTTGATGAAGACCTCGTCCAGGTGCCACTGTGTCCCCAGGCCGAGGCTGCCGACGGCGCAGCGCACCTGCGTACCGCTGCCCGAACTTGGCACACCAGCGGCGCACCGTCTCACAGGAGACGGTGCGCCGCGCTCGAGCAGGAGCTCCTCGACCTCGCGGAACGACAGCGGGAAGCGGAAGTACAGCCACACGCAGCGGGAGACGACCTCGACCAGGTACCGGTGCCCCTTGTACGACAGCGACGCGCTCCCCACGGACGACCCCTCCCAGCCTGATCAACCAGAAGATCATCCCACCGGTCAGCCAACGTGACAGTGCCCTCGTAACCCTCCGGGTCCTCTATCTGCCGCCACCGGCCCAGCACCTTCATCAGAGTGATCTGCACAAGATCCTCCGTCTCGTGCCGTTCGCCGCCGGTGAGCAAGTTCGCCAGGCGCAACAGGGCGTTCCACATCTTTTGTGGTCCTGCAAGTTCATGGCCCCTCCCGTTCCTCAACGCTCACAAGGACGCGCGGACCACAGGCAATCCATGTCTGCCGTTCCGAGTTTCTTCCGCAGGACTTCGCTCGCACGCTTCCGATCCCGCCTTGAATCTCACGGCGGCAAACAAGCAAGGGCAAGTCGGCCAAGCGACCTGAGACCCCCGATCCTGGACCGGCTCGGGAACTGTTCCCCCGGATCCTGCGTCACCTCTGGATAAGTAGTCGGCTGGTGGGGGAGATCCGGATGAGAGCGCGGACGATGATGAGCGTCGCGGTATCGGCCTGCACGGTGCTGGTGGTGTGCGCGTGCGGTCCGGAAAAGCCGAAGGAGGGCGTGGACGGGAAGCCTTCACAGCCGCCAGCGTCCACCCGGGCGAAAGAGCCGTCTGCCACGCCGTCCGCCTCTGCTCGGACCGGGAAGCCGTCGGCTGCCCCGACAGGTAACCAGGCCGCGCCCAGGACGAAGGAGCGCGCGATCCAGCGGTACGAGCAGTACCTCCACGCCCTGGGCTACGAGGACATCGACACGGTCTGCGAAGTGGCCGGGCCCGGCGCGAAGAAGGCACAAGACGAGGGATTCGGTCCGTGCACGTCGACGTACCGGATTGTGTTCCAGATGATCTCACCCGCGCAGAAGAGGGCCCTGCAAACCGCGACAGTCGATCCTCAGCGCATCACCGTGCACACTCTCGACAGGATCGAGATGCCGCTCGAAGCGGTCAGGGTCTCTGCCACCTTCTCCGAGAACGACCTCGGCAGCTATACCCTGGAGTACCTCAAGAACGATTACTACATCACCGACGGAAGGTGACGCGCCGTACGCGGAGCCGCCTTGCGGTAGGAACGGACTTATTTTCCGCGAAGATCGTGTCCCGCGTCGTGGTGTAGGGGATCAAGCGTTACGCGTTCCGGTACGAGGCCCCTGACGATCTCCGCAGAGGCGGCAGTCCACGAGGCGCCCTGCTGAGGCGAGTTGAACACCCGGTCCGGCGGCGCCACCTTCCCCGACCTGCGGATTCCGGCACCTTGATCGGCTACACCATCCGGCGGGACGCCATCGGCCATCCCAGTGCTGGACACCTACCCCGCCAGCAGGTTCCCGCCGCTTCAACGTTCAGAATCAGCGAACCCGCTGGTTTCTGAGTACGACCGGCGCACTTGTCCCGAGGGCCTGGTCACCCGCAGGCAGTTACGGGAGAAGGGCCTGAGCCCCGGCGGCCAAGCCCCGGTCGCGGTCCTGCGCTGCAAATACTGCGCGTACCGCCCCGACCAGTCGTGCAACCACCCGACCAGGGGCTGGCTTTACGACGTGAACCTCGCCCGGCCGAAGCGCGTACCGACGCTCGCACAGGAATGGGCGTTGGACCGGGCCATGGCCGCGAGGTCCACGTGCCCGGAATGCAGGCGCCGGTACTACTTCTGCCTCAAACGGGCGGAATTGCGTTGGATCTGCTCACAGGGCGGAAATCGACGTTATCGATGGGGGCCAGTGGCCTGTCGGGGAAACCTGCCGCGTAGTCGGACGCGGCAGGCTCCCGACGGCATGGCGGCCCGGCGGGGTGGGCGTTCCCGAGGTAGAACTACCGTCACCAAGGTGACGGGATCTGACGCCGGCCGGCGGTGGCCCGGCCTGCCGCGGTGGTGGGTTCCAGGTGATGCCTGCCGCACAGCCACCGTGCCCGGAGGGGAGTTCGCGGCGCGACCTTGGCCCCCACGTCACCGAGAAGCGGTCACCCCGCCGTCCGGCGTCGGGACAGCCGGCCTTCTCCTCGTTGTTTGTTTCACATTCACCAGGCCGGCCGGGCCCGGCTTGTAGTGCGGGACGGCCCCCGGGCCACGAGCCGGTCCAGAGATTCAGGAGAGTCGCAGTGCCGGGAGGGGTAGGCAGCCAGGCGGCTGCGGGCGGCGCGTCCAGGCGGGTGCGCCTCAAGCCGTCGCGGTGGTCCGCCGTCCGCAGCGGATCTCACCGAAACCGGCGGTGCCGCCGGTACGGCCGAAGGATCTGAACCAATACCGGAATCAGGCCGCGACGAGCTCCTGCTCGCGGTCCGGCGTCTTGACCTTGGGTTTCTTGTTCGGCAGCGAGAGCCGGAAGACCTTGTGCCACGCGGAGAACACCTGCTTGGGCAGCGGCCCGGTGACGTACTCGAGCTCGTACTTCTCGAACAGCGCGCGCACCTTCACCGCGACCTCGGCGTACCGGTTGCTCGGCAGGTCCGGGAACAGGTGGTGCTCGATCTGGTGCGACAGGTTGCCGGTCATGAAGTGCATGGCCTTGCTGCCGCTGATGTTCGCCGAGCCCATCATCTGGCGCAGGTACCACTGGCCGCGCGTCTCGCCCCTGATCGACCGGCGCTCGAAGACCTGCACGCCCTCGGGGAAGTGCCCGCACATGATCACCGAGTGGGTCCAGACGTTGCGGACCAGGTTCGCGGTGAACGTGGCGGCGAGCGTGGTGAGGAAGGACGGGCCCGACAGCAGCGGGTGGATCACGTAGTCCTTGAGCACCTGCTTGCGGATCTTGCGGCCCACAGCCTTGGCCCGCGCGCGGAACTCCGGGTTCTTGCGGCGGCGCTTGTGCAGGTTCTTGCCGAGCTCCAGGTCGTACGCTGCGATGCCGTACTCGAAAAAGCAGGCGTTGATGAAGTTCCACAGCGGCTGGCCGAGGTGGAACGGGTGCCACTTCTGGTCCTCGTCGACGCGCATGATGCCGTAGCCGAGGTCGTTGTCCTTGCCGATCACGTTGGTGTACGTGTGGTGCAGCTCGTTGTGCGAGTGCTTCCACTGCTCGGACGGCGAGACGTGATCCCACTCCCAGGTGGTGGAGTGGATCTTCGGGTCCCGCATCCAGTCCCACTGCCCGTGCAGGATGTTGTGGCCGATCTCCATGTTGTCCATGATCTTCGCCACGGACAGACCGGCGGTGCCGAGCAGCCACGCGGGCGGGAAGATCGAGAACAGCAGCACGCCCCTGCTGACCAGCTCGAGCTTGCGCTGCGCCGAGATGACCTTGCGGATGTAGGCGGCGTCTTTCTCGCCGCGGCCGGCGATCACCTCGTCGCGGATTGCGTCTAGCTCGCGGCCAAGCTCCTCGATCTGCTCCGCGGTCAGGTGGGCGGTGGGGTCGATGGCGGTCAAGGTGCTCCTACCGTTCGATGTCGCAAGGGCCCGCCGCGGCGGACACGCAGGTCTGGATGAGGACGCCCGGCTCGGCCTCGGTGATCTCGCCGGTGCGCAGGTCGCGGACGGACGCGCCGCCGTGAGCGGCGAGATGCAGCCGAAGCAGATGCCCATGCGGCACCCGGAGGGCATGAGCACGCCGGCCTCCTCGCCGATGTCCAGCAACGGCGTGGCGCCGTCCGCGTCGACGGTCTTGCCGGTGGCGCTGAACGTGACCTCGCCGCCGTCGCCGGCGAGACGATGCTGGGGCGGAAGCGTTCGGTGTGCAGGCGCTCTTGCACGCCGTGCTCGGTCCAGTGCTCTTCGGCGGCGTCGAGCAGGCCCGCCGGCCCGCAAGCCCAGGTCTCGCGCTCGGCCCAGTCGGGCACGAGTTCGTCGAGACGGGCGACGTCGAGCCTGCCGTCTGTGTTGGTGTGCACCTCGGTGAGCCGCAGCTTCTTGTCCGCGACCAGGTCGTGCAGTTCGTTGCGGAAGATCACGTCTTGCGGCTGTGGCGCGGAGTGGACCATGACGACGTCGTCGAACTCGATGTCGCGCAGCATGCCCATCACGGGCGTGATGCCGCTGCCGGCCGTCAGGTAGAGCACCTTGGCGGGCTTGGCCTGCGGCAGCACGAAGTCACCGGTCGGCTGGTCGAGCTGGATCAGCGTGCCCGGTTTCGCCCTGCGGACCAGGTGGTTGCTGACCTTGCCGTCCGGGATCGCCTTCACGGTGATCGTGACGCGGCCGTCCTGGCGGTTTGTCGGCGAGGTGATGGAGTAGGCACGCCACAGGCGCACCCCGTCGACGTCGACCCCGATCCGCACGTACTGACCGGCTGTGTGGCCGCGCCAGCCCCGCCCCGGCCTGATCACGACAGTCGCGGCGTCACCCGTCTCGGGGTGCACGGCCTCGATGCGCCCACGCAGGTCAGCGCCCGCACGCAGCGGGCTGACCAGGTCGAGGTAGTCCGACGGCAGCAGCGGCGTCGTGACCATCTCCAGCAGTTTCCACGCCCTGCTGCGGAGGGCTGTACTCGTCATGACTCCAGCTTGCTGCGCCTCAGGGCGTAAAGTCCTGTCCGCAAGACGTGAAACTGATCGCCTGGATTGTTCGCAGGGAACAAAAGATGAGCCATGCAATCCGGAGGGCCAGCGAACTGGCCCTGGATGAGACGACGGTCACCGCGCTTCGGGCCGTGCTGAAGGCCACCGCCGACGAGGTCGTCCAGGCGATCATCGACGAGGTCCCTTCCTACGCCAACGCCCTTTCGGGCCGCATGGGCGGCACCATCCGCCGAGCCGTCCGTACCGCCCTGGGGCACTACCTGGACCTCGCGAGCGGCAACGCCACGGGCGGTGACGCCGGTGACGCAGCCTACGAGCTGGGCCGCGGCGAGGTGCGCGACGGCCGTTCGATGGACGCCCTGCTCAGCGGCGACCGCGTCGGCGCCCGCGTGGCTTGGCGATGCCTGGCAGCGGGTGCCGTACCCGCAGGTCTGCCCGCCGCCGAGGTCGCCAAGTTCGCCGAGCTGACCTTCGCCTACATCGACGAGCTCTCCGCCGCGAGCGCCGCGGGCCACGCCGACGAACTGGCCGCCCAGGGCCGGGCTCATGAGCGTCATCTGGAACACCTGGTCCGCGACCTCCTCGCCGGCGCGAGCCCGGACGTGCTGCTGGCCTCTGCTCAACGGGCCGGGTGGCAGCCTCCGGTTTCGCTGACCGCGGTCCTGCTGCCCGCCGCCCAGGCCCGGCCTGCCTACCGCGTGCTCGACCCGAGCACGCTCGTCCTCGACGATCTGCCGGACGCCATCGGTGTGCTGCTTGTCCCCGACGCCGACCGATCACATCTCTTGCGGCAACTGACCGACCGCACCGCCGTGGTCGGCCCGGCCCGACCATGGACTCGTGCGTCCGCCTCGTACGCACGAGCCCTACGCGCGCGCTCCCTCTCCTCTGATATCCGCGACACCGAGGACCACCTGCCCGAGCTGGTGCTGAGCGCCGACGCGGACGCGTTCGCAGACCTGCGTGCCCGAGCCCTCGCACCGTTGCAGACCCTGCCCGTCGCGACCGCACGGCGGCTGGAGGAGACGTTGCGGGCGTGGCTGCTGCACCAGGGCAGGCGGAACGAGATGGCGGCGGCGCTGTTCGTCCATCCCCAGACCGTCCGGTACCGGATGTCGCAGCTGCGGGAGCTGTTTCCGGATCTCGGGTCGCCGCACCGGGTCCTAGAACTGACGCTCGCGGTCGGTCTTCGGGTCAGCTGACGCGTTCTTCGACCGTCCACGACCGCGTCCGCGAGCAGGGCGGCTTGCAACTTCCGGCATCGCCTGGATCGTCTGCGCCCGGTACTCCAACTGCGCATCGCTGCCCGTGCTCGCGAACTCGTCGACCAGGGCGCCCCGATCGAGGCTGCCTGCCGGATTGTCATCCTCGAAGACCAGCTCGAGGAAGCCCGGAACTTCAATGCGGAACAGAGCGGTGGCGAGGTGCACGGTCGGGCCATCGCCTGAAAGGGCGGCCTTTCCAGGCGCAGGCGAGGACGGAGTTGAAGGGCGGCCGGGTCGCCTTGGCCGTGCAGGTCTTCGACGTCTGGCAGGCTGGAGCCCGCCGATCCGTTTCCCCGTGGTGCAATGTGACTGGTCCATGCGCCGGGTGCCGCAAGGGCGGCTGACTGGTGAGCGCGCTATCGATTCATGCGGAGGGTCTGTGATCGTAGGAGAGCCGGCCGGGAGCGGTGGTCCTGATTCTGGTCTCCGCGTGAGCGGTGGCCGCGAGCGCGAGGGGATGACGTTCGCGGGGATACTGGAGGCGGCGGAGGCCGCACCGCCCGTGGAATCCCTTGATGTGGTCGCGCGCATGCTCAAGGAGCGCCTCGGGGCGGTGTCGGTGTCCTTCCTGATCACTGACTTCACGGGGAGCTCGGTCGTACGGCTGGGTGCCGCGGGCAGCGTCGAGACGGGTGAGCGCGCCCAGCGCATCACGCTGCGGGGCACGCTGTACGACGACGTGATCCGCAGCCAGAGCCCGAGCGTGCAGGACGAAGGCCCGGCGACGCTGGTACGGGTGGTCGCTCCGGTGACCAACCGCGGGGACGCCATCGGGCTCTTGGAGCTGTTCCTGCCTGCGCCGCCGGACGTGGAGGTGATGCGGGAGATCGGTGAGACGGCGCACGCGCTGGCCTACATCGTGATCGCGAACCGCTCCTTCACCGACGTCTACCAGTGGGGCCGGCGTACGCGCCCGCTCAACCTGGCCGCGGAGATCCAGCACCGGCTGCTCCCGGCGTCGCTGGCGTGCGAGGCCGCGCAGTTCGCGGTGGCCGGGGCGCTGGAACCCGCCGACCACGTCGGAGGCGACACCTTCGACTACGTGGTCGACCGGGACACCGTCCAGCTGTCCGTCACCGACGCCATGGGTCATGACGTCGCCGCCTCCTTGCTGGCCACCCTGGTGGTGGGCGCCCTGCGCCGGGCCCGGCGGGCGGGCGAGGGTCTGCGGGAACAGGCCCGACAGGCCGACGAAGCCATGCGCGAGCACGGCCGCGAGGGCTACGTGACCGGTCAGCTGCTGCGGATCAGCCTGCTCGACGGATCCACCGAGTTCATCAACGCCGGGCACCCCTGGCCGCTGCGGATGCGCGACGGCGAAGTGACCCAGATCGTTCCGGAGATCGATCTGCCGTTCGCATCCTCAGCCCGCGCGACTATCGGGTGCAGTCACTGGACCTGCGGCCCGGCGACCGACTGGTGATGCTGACGGACGGCATGCTGGAACGCAACGCCGACACCGTGGACCTGTCCAAACTCATCGTCCGCACCCGCGACCTGCATCCCCGGGAAGCCGCCCGCACCCTCATCGGGGCGATCGTCGACGCCGGGAACGGACATCTGGAGGACGACGCGACCGTCATGTGCCTGGACTGGCACGGCACCGCCCCCACCCAACGGGACGCCGCCACCGGCGCCAACCTCACCGACGCCTCACTCCCCTCAACCACGGGGACCAGCCCCGAACGGTGACCCGCTCAACCGCGCCTCTACGGGAGAGCTCGGCCGGTTCGGTCTCGTGTATTCGTTCCGTGCGGGGGAAAATCTGTGGCCGCTAGGTGAGAATTTGCCGCGCATAAAGGTGAGGGTTTTTATCGCCGGGGGCTGAGTAGAATAACCTTACGTGCGGGGGCCGCTCCGGCGTGCTACTGTCGATCTCAGTTGCAGTCTTGGTTCGCAAAAATTCAAGCGCTTCCCTCGCTGGCGTTGCCGCCCGCTGGAAGCGCTTTGCATTTCCGCCGATTTTCCGGTCGGGGCAATCATCGCGGCGACTCCGGAACCGCACAGTGTGATTCCGGGCACTGCCCCAAAGGAGATCAATATGGCATCTGGCACCGTGAAGTGGTTCAACGCGGAAAAGGGTTTTGGCTTCATCGAGCAGGACGGCGGCGGCGCTGACGTCTTCGCTCACTACTCGAACATCGCCTCCTCCGGCTTCCGCGAGCTTCAGGAAGGCCAGAAGGTGAACTTCGACGTCACGCAGGGCCAGAAGGGCCCGCAGGCAGAGAACATCGTTCCCGCCTGACGCTGACGCGTATACGTAGCTGGGGCCCGCACCTTGGGGTGCGGGCCCCAGCTCGTTGCTTTTCCCCCTCACACTCCACGTCGCATCCCGACGTTTCAGTGTGAGCGGGGGGCGGCGGCGCCTCGCACCGACCCGCTCCACTGTCCGGCCCGGCGGATACGTTCTCACTCAGTGCCCGCCCCGCCCCTGTCGCCTGTAAGCCGTCCGCCGTTTACCCGGCCTCCTTGACGCACTGCGCGGCACTATCTCCGCGAGCCCTATCCGCTCTTTACGCGGCACGGCTCTGCCCCCCGTCTTTCTTCGGCCCGTTCTCGCGAATACCCGTCATGGGAATTCCTCGATACGTGCCGCATCGAGGAAGGTTCCGCATGGACCGCAGCACTCGCACGAACGACCGCTATTCCCGCACCCGCACCGGCGGCCAGAGCGGTTCCCCCCGCACGGGCCGTACCGGCGCTCCCGCCCGTTCGGGCTTCTCTGCCCGTTCGGGCTTCTCTGCCCGTTCGGGCTATGTCGGCCGCCGTCCCGCCGCGGTGCAGGGTGAGTTCGCCCTGCCGAAGACGATCACTCCGGCGCTGCCCGCGGTCGAGGCTTTCGCGGACCTGGACATGCCCGCCCCGCTGCTGGCCGCTCTGGGCACCGAAGGGATGAAGGTCCGTTCCCGATCCAGGGCGCGACGCTGCCAACACCCTCGCCGGCCGTGATGTCATGGGCCGCGGCCGCACCGGTTCCGGCAAGACCCTCGCCTTCGGCCTCCCCTGCTGGCCCGTACGGCGGGGCAGCGAGCCGAGCCCGGGCAGCCGCTGGCCCTGGTCCTCGTTCCCACCCGCGAGCTCGCCCAGCAGGTCACTACGGCGCTGACCCCCTACGCCCGCGCGGCGAAGCTGCGCCTGGCGACGGTGGTGGGCGGTATGCCCATCGGCCGCCAGGCCAATGCGCTGAGGAACGGTGCGGAGGTCGTCGTCGCCGGGCCGGCTGAAGGACCTCATCGACCGTGGTGACTGCCGCCTGAATCAGGTCGCGATCACCGTCCTGGACGAGGCCGACCAGATGGCCGACATGGGCTTCATGCCGCAGGTCACCGCCCTGCTGGACCAGGTACGGCCCGAGGGGCAGCGGATGCTGTTCTCCGCCACTCTGGACCGCAACGTGGACCTGCTGGTCCGCCGCTACCTCACCGACCCCGTCGTCCACTCCGTCGACCCCTCGGCCGGCGCGGTCACGACGATGGAGCACCACGTCCTGCACGTCCACGGCGCCGACAAGCAGCGGATGACGACGGAGATCGCGGCGCGCGACGGCCGCGTGATCATGTTCCTCGACACCAAGCACGCAGTCGACCGCCTGACAGAACACCTGCTCAGCAACGGCGTACGGGCCGCCGCGCTGCACGGAGGCAAGTCTCAGCCCCAGCGGACCCGCACCCTGACCCAGTTCAAAACCGGCCACGTCACCGTGCTGGTCGCAACCAACGTCGCCGCGCGCGGCATCCACGTCGACAACCTCGACCTCGTCGTCAACGTCGACCCGCCGACCGACCACAAGGACTACCTGCACCGCGGCGGCCGCACCGCCCGGGCGGGCGAGTCCGGCAGCGTCGTCACCCTGGTCATGTCCAATCAGCGTCGAGAGATGACGCGTCTGATGGCGGCCGCGGGCATCACCGCGCTCACCACCCAGGTCCGCTCCGGCGAGGAAGCCCTGAACCGGATCACCGGCGCCCAGACTCCCTCCGGCATCCCGGTCGTCATCACCGCACCGGTCGCCGAACGGCGCGCGCGCAGCGCCTCCTCCCGCGGCCGACGCAGCCCCGCCTCCGGCGCCCGGCGCGTAGCGGTGCGACAGTCCGCCTTCGATGCGGCGGCCTGAGAGCCCAGTGATTCGGAAACTGACCCACCTCTGCAGGAGGCACGTGTTGACGCTGGTCCAGATGCAGCCCCGCCCGGCGAACGCCAATCCCGCGTCCCGCACGGTGGACACCGCGATGGAGGCGGCCGCTCCGCAGGTCTGCGACGACATGACGGTCGAAGTGGCCCTGGCCGTCATGGCCAGTGCCCGCACGGACCATCTGCTCGTCTGCGACGAGGACGGCCTCTGTACCGGGCTGGTCACCCAGGCCCAGCTCACCGCCCTCCGCGACACCGCCGCATACACGGACCACGTCCGTCTGCGCGCTGTTCTCGGCGACCGCGGGCCGTTCACCTCGACCAGGACCACGATGGCCGAGGCCGAACACACCATGCGTTACCGCGGCCTCGACGCCCTGCCCGTCGTCGACGAGCAGGGAAGCGCTCTGGGCGTCCACGCCCTCGCGCGCTGAAGCGCCTCACCACGGCACCACCGCTCCCGTCCACTTCTCCCTGTGAGGCCTCATGCGCTGTGTCATCGCCCGCTTCCCGTTCGAACTCACCAAGAGCGGCGTCTTGGAAACGATGAAGGGCGTCAAGCCTGAGAAGGCCCTCGGGGCGTCGGTGATCGTCGGCCGCCGCACGTACCCGGTCAAGCAGGTCGGGCAGGTCGTCACGCGCCAGGACCGCCGCGATTTCAGTGCCGTCGAAGTCACGCGAGCCATGACCCAGCTCGGCTTCACCTGCCGCGAGCAGCGGGAGGACACCGTCTCCACGCATCACCTCACACCGCTCCAACAGGCCTCCGCGGTGGGCGGCGTCCCGGTGGCCGTCGCCGCTGAACTCGTCGCGAATCTCGGCGGGATCTGAGGCACCCACGATCTGGGCTGCACAGCAACAGCTGTGCAGCCCAGACTCGTGTCGAGCTCGTACCGCGCGGAGGGGGCCAGCTCATATGGTCCTGAACTCGGCTTAGCCGTCGCCATCGTGCACCCGCCCGGAACCTCTCGGAGGGCCTCATTGGCCCTCGGGTTGTCCGGCACGTATCGGGGAACGAGGGGAGGTGATGCGAGCCGATGAGGCTGGCTGAAGTCGGTTGCTGGAAGTGGGGAGAGGCCCGTGAGCGGTGTGTGGGGGTACGCGCGGGACAGTGGGTACACGTCCCCGGCAGTCACTGGTGGGTTTCACCGTGGAGGCCGCTGACGGTGTCATCGGGCACGTGGACCGCCAGCAAGATCAGCCCGGCATGCAGCACCTGGTGGGCGACACCGGCGTGTGGGTGTTCGGAAAAAGCATCCTGATCCCGGCCGCGCCGTCACCGCCATCGACACCGAAGCCCCGACGGTGAAGGTCGCACCGACCCGGGAAGAGATCAATGCCGTTCCCCGGTTCACCACCGACAGCGAAACAGCCGACCACCGCTACCTGTCCGCCGTCGGCAACTACTACCTCTCACTCCGCCGCCCGCTCGCACCCTGACGCGAAGCCGGTCGGCAGCTCGCCCGCCCCGTACAGCGGACGGGCGGGCCTCAGCAGATGGCCGTGGTCAGTAGGCGGCGAGTGCGATGGCGATGTAGTGCGCGGTGAAGGCCGCCACGGTCAGGGCGTGAAACACCTCGTGGTAGCCGAACCAGCGGGGTGATGGGTCGGGGCGCTGGAGGGCGTAGACGACCGCGCCCGCGCTGTAGAGGAGCCCGCCGGTCACGATCAAGGTGAGTGCGGCCACCCCGCCACGGTGCAGGAAGTCAGGCAAGTAACGCACCGGTGCCCAGCCCAGGGCCAGGTAGCAGGGGGTGTACAGCCAGCGGGGAGCTCCGATCCACAGGACACGGAAGGCGATACCCGCCAGAGCGCCCATCCACACGATCCATAGGAGCACGGATCGCTGGTCAGGGGAGAGGAGGAGCACGGCTAGCGGGGTGCAGGTGCCGGCGATGATCAGGAAGATGTTGGCGTGGTCGAGGCGGCGCAGAACGGCCTCGCCGACGGGGCCCCACGTGCCGAGGTGGTAGACGCCGCTCGTCCCGAACAGCAGCCAGGCGGTGACGGCGTACACGGTGCAAGCCAAGGCTGTCTGGGGTGTACCTGCCTGGCAGATGAGGACGATGCCCGCAGCCAGCGATGCGGGGACCATCCCGGCGTGAAGCCAGCCTCGAAGCTTCGGCTTGATCGGCTCCGCCAGGTCGGCCGCTCGTTCGACCAACTCGGCAACCGGATGGGAGTTCTCGCGTCCGCCAACCGTTGGTGCGGACGAAACGGGGCCGGCTTGGGCGTTGTCTCGGGACACTGCTTCTCTTCCTGACTCGTACTACTGGCATCACTGGCAACAATGCGTTCAGGCTAGGAGCCTGCCCGGAGTGGCATTGCCGGAGGTCTGCCGCAGCTCGCCGGGAACTGTCGGGCGCGGCTGCTTCAGCCCCCTCATGGTTCCGTCCCCGCAGTCTTCCGCCAACTGGGGCCGTGGAACTCGTGTAATCCGGCGGGCCATGGGAACGATCAGAGCTTCCGAATGAGCCTCTCCGCTCTCCTACGCTCAAGGACCGCCGATGCTTCCCGAGTTCTGCTCCCACGCGTCCGCCCCCCTTTCCCATCAGCTGGAACAGCGGCTGGGACTGGACCCCCGCCTCGAGGCCGGCCGAATCGACGTGGAGCGCGTCGCGGACATCGCCGTCGTCGCATCGGCTCACTCCGACGGGTACGCGGCCACCGCGCATCTCCTCGGACTCCTGGCCGCGCTCCCCGCTCCCACCAAGGCAGGGGAGCACTTCTGGTCGGACTTGTGGAGGTCTTCGGGGTCTCTCTACCTGCTGCCCGCCAACATCAAGGACTACGTCCTGAGTTCGCTGGCAGGCGAAGGCACCGGTCTGGCCGGACAGATCCTCTCGGCTGTCGACGAGATGACCCCGCCCCAGCGCATCGCAGCGGGGGAGGTCATCGGCCAGGCGCTCTCCGAGTCAGACCACCTCCCCGACCTCAAAAAGCAGGTCATCGGCGAGCTGTGGCTCCGGGACCTCGAACTCACCGCCTGGCGCGTCCTGCACGCGGACCACAAATCGGCTGATCCGGCCCGGCGAAAGGGCTTTCTCGACGCATGGACGAGTATCTGATCGGCACGCGCCGAAAACAGTCTTAGTCAGCTGTTGTGTAGGCCAGAGGTTTGCCGCCGCGGCTCACCTTCTCAGGAGCGGACTGACGTTGATCTGCGTGGTAGACCACGGGGAGCCTGTGGCGCCGGCAGTGTGGCGGTGCCCCACCAGGCGAAGGCGACCGACTTCGTCTCGTCCGGCGATGCATGCTTTAGCCGTAGCAAGCTCGTCCCTGTCCGTCGCGGACCGCGCTGACGATCCGTTCGATCAGTGCCTCTGTACGGGTGTCGACCATCGCCGGGTGTCTGGGCGGGTGACCAACGGTGCTGTCATGCCGTCGCCCTGGTACGGCGGCTGCTTTCCAGCCCGGTGACGAGCCGCTTCTGCTTGACCGGTGATTCGCCTTGGGGCGGCAACGCCCCGGGTGCCGGCGGAACCGAGGGCGTTTCCGCTTGGATCACCAGCCAGACCGCGCTTCGTTCGGGTCCGGGGTGTTCGATGAGGTGGTGGCCGGCCTATCCGATGATCATCACGGCCAAGAGGCTGAGACATTCCCGCTGAAGCCCGGAAGTCCAGCCGTCTTCACCCGGCACACCGAGGAGTACCTGCCCGTCGCCGCTCACGCGCCGGCAGGCGTCCTGCACCACCCGCACCACCACCGCGAAGCACTCGGCCCACGCGTCGATGTAAGCATCCGCCCCTGTCTAATGTGTGCCTGCTGCGACACCGCCACGCCCCGGCCCCTCCAGCCGGCGCTTGCCCGTGGCGTGAGGGCGGAAGAATCGTTAAATCAGCTTGACCGAACACATGCGCGCCTCCCCGCAGGGTCGGCGCCGTCCCTCCCGGGGCCCAGAAGCGCCCCCTCAGCCAGCCTCCGCCGGGGGCTGCAAACCCGGAATCCAGACGGTCCTGGCCTTGGGCGGCCAGGACGGGCGCGAGGCCGGCTCGGGGATGACCTCGCGGGTGACGCGCCTGTTTCAACGAGGGCAGGGTGCGGTGGGGATGCCGCCGGGCGGGGGAGGAGGCTGGGTTCTACCGGGGGAGGAGGGCGCTAACGGTCTTGCCGCCGGTGGTCTGGCGGGTGATGGCGGTGGCCTGTGCGAGGTGGTTGACCATGGGCCAGCCGAAGCCGCCGCGCCCGCCGCACAGGTCGGGGGTGCGCGTGCGCGGTGCGTGCGGGCTGGGGTCCTGGACCGCCACCTCGATACCGTCCACGTGGGCCGTCAGGGTCAGGGTGCAGGAGCCCCCGCCATGGCGCAGGGCATTGGTGACGAGCTCCGAAACGACGAGCACCACGTCATCGACCGTCTGAGCCGAGACCGGCTGCACGAGGCGGTCGAGGAAATCCCGCGTACTGGCACGCGCGTCGCCGAGGGAGGCCGTGGACGGGCCGGCCGACACATCGAGGCTCATCCTGTCCATCAGCATGATCGGAACGGCGATGCTCATTCTGTCCATCAGGTCACCCTGGCGTCTCTGGGCCTGGCGACGCCGACCCTCGTCCGTTCCTGTGCCCGTCGCGGAGGCGTTCAACCCGAAGCGCTCCCTATATACCTCCCGGCGTCCGAGGTCGATTACCTCCTCATCGCACACGCGAAAATCTGTGGTGGCCGGAGTAGACATTGGGTGGTGGTGTGGTTATGGTTTCTCTCGTAACGAAGAAGGACCGCAGGGCCCGGCAGAGACGAACTGCCGGGCAGCAGTACCGCAGTACCCGCAGTTGCAGTTCGCAGGACGGTGCGGTGACGGAGTTTCGAAGCCAGGGTGGTTGCAGGACGGCGACGGGACTGGTGACCGGACCGGGTGACCCGCAGTGATCAGGGGTCGCCATCGGCAGTACCGCAGTGGCAGTACCCGCAGTAAGTGCAGTTCGCGGTACCCAGCAGCGAAGTTGGTGAGCAGCACCTCGGTGAAGGCGTCGGCTGCGGGCGCGCGCACCGGGAGGTTCGGCAGTGGGGTTCTAAGCCAGAGCAGACGCAGGACGGGCGACGGGGCTGGCTGCCGAAGTGGCGCTCTGACAGGTCACCAGCAGTACGTAACACAGCAGTACAAGTTCGCAGTTCAGCAGTAAGAGCAGTACCCGCGTTGCAGCAGTTCGCAGTATCAGCAGTACGCAGTTCCCGTTTGGTAAGCAGTTGATCACCAGAGGGAAAGAACGGAGGAACCAGGCGCCATCAGGATCGCCCGGACGCCACGCGAGTCCGGGTACCGAAGGACATCGATAGTGAGGTGGTCTCCGGTCACGCATCCGCGATCCCCGCACCCCCGACGAAGCTCAGGTCGGGCAGGCGGAAACAGAAGGCCGGCGCAGTACCAGGGCCGGCAGATGGTGTAGCAGTTCCTTCGGGGCCCGGGAGCCACAGAGCTCCCAGGGCCCCTCCACGCGTTCCACAGAGAGGTGAAATGACAGCAGCCAGCCCCGCCGGCTCGCTCGGCGGCCACTTGGATGACGACGACTACCCCGCCTACACCATGGGCCGGGCCGCCGAGCTGCTCGGCGCCACCCAAGGCATCCTCGCGCGATCGGCGAGCACCGCCTGGTCACCCCGCTCCGCTCCGCCAGGCGGCCACCGCCGCTACTCCCGCTACCAGCTGCGCATCGCCGCCCGCGCCGGCCGCGAACTCGTCGACCAGGGCACCCCCATCGAGGCCGCCTGCCGCATCGTCATCCTCGAAGACCAGCTCGAAGGAGGCCCAGCGCATCAACGCCGAATCCCGCCGCGCCGCCGAAGCGGCGAATCCAGAGTCAACGGCCGCGGCTTGACCTGGGGCGCGCCTGCCGCTTCTCGGCGGGCCTGCCCGCACCCCGTCCAAGGCGCGACGTGTACTCGTTTCCTGTGGTGACAGCATGTGCGGGCGTGTAGCGTCTGGGACAGCTGTCGTGGTTCGGAAGTTTCCTTTGCCCACGCCGAAGGCGTGGGTGTTTTGCTGTGCTGTGCCGCAGGAACCAGGGCGATCACCTCCGCCTTCCGCACGTCGTGGGAGGCGTTCATCGACTGGAAGGCGTGTGACATGGCTACGGGAACTGTGAAGTGGTTCAACGCGGAAAAGGGCTTCGGCTTCATCGCCCAGGAGGGCGGCGGCCCGGACGTCTTCGCCCACTACTCGGCGATCAACTCCTCGGGCTTCCGTGAGCTCCAGGAGGGCCAGACCGTGACGTTCGACGTCACCCAGGGGCAGAAGGGCCCCCAGGCGGAGAACGTCACCCCGGCCTGACCTTCACCATCCCGCCCGCCTGCTGGCAGGCACCGGGAGCGCCGGGATGCCCGTACGCACTGCGTACTGTCCGCGGAGCGACGGTCGGCCGAATGTCGTACGGGCGGCGGCGGGATCTGAGACGCACATGATCAGGGCCGCGCGACCGCGCGGCCCTGATCCGTCTCGGGCCGGGACCGCGCAGCGGGGCGACGCGCCGGGCCTCCCGTGATCAGGAGCCGGCGGACGAGATGATTGTGCTGTGCGGGCGTGGAGTTGGGCACGTAACAGGTACAGCTCTGCGGGGGGAGCGACCGGCGGAACCGAACAGCCTTACTTCCGTCCGAGTCTGCCGGGGGTACAGGAACCTACGAGCGACGCTCGGTATGCCGCCCGTGTCGCCCTCTCAGACGCATGACACATAGAGGCCGAGGTTGAGGTTCTCCCAGTTGGTGCCCTGAGCCTGCCAGCCGTTGCGCGGGGAGCCCTCGCTGGTCAAGGCGGGCTTGGCGGTGGTGAGGGAGGCGAGCCAGCCGTTGGCGAAAGCGCCGCCGCCGATCATGGTGCGGCCGGCCGCGCACAGCATGACACCACGTCAGGTCGCGATCTACGACTGGAGTAATAGGCTGGCCGGTCTCATCCGACGCACCGCGACGAGGATCAGCCCATGCACAACAGCACCAGGATCCGCCTGATCGAGCCCACCGACGCCGCGCCGATCGCCGCGCATCGAGTGCGGGACTTCGAGGCTTTCCGGCCGTGGGAACCGGCCCAGCCGGCCGACTTCTTCACCTCGGAGGGCCAGGCGGAGCGGATCGACAAGCTGCTGGCCGGCTACCGGGCCGGCACGGTCTGGCCGGGCGTGGTGCTCGCCGACGACCAGGTGATCGGGCAGATAACCGTCGGAGGCATACTGCCGCAGCCGCACCTGCGCCGCGGTTCCGTCGGATACTGGATCGCCAGCGTCGCCCAGAATCAAGGGCACGCCGGCCACGCCCTCGGGCTTGCACTCCAGGTGATGACGGACGAACTCGGGTTGCACCGCGTTGAGGCGTCCACAAATCTGGAGAATCTGCCGTCGCAACGGGTGCTGCGCCGCAACGGGTTCAGCCCCTACGGCGTCGCGCACTCCTCGATCTTCCTCGACGGGAGCTGGCAGGACGGGCTGCTGTGGGAGCGCATCCTGAGCGACTGACTGATCGTTTCACAACGACGTCCGCAGGCGGCGGAGGCATATGAGGCTGCAGGCCAGTTCGAGCAGGCCCTGATGGAGGTCAGCACGTCTTTCGTAGCGGATTCGGAGTCGTTTGAACTGGTGAAGCCAGGCGAAGGCGCGCTCGACTACCCAGCGGACCTTGCCCAGTCCGGAGCCGTGGGCGGCACCGCGTCGGGCGATCACGGGTTTGATGCCGCATTTCCACAGCAGGCGGCGGTACTTGTCGAAGTCATAGCCCCGGTCGCATACAGTCGCCGAGACTTGCGCCGAGGGCGTCCCCGCTGGCCCCGGATCCAGGTGTCGCCGCCTGACTACCCACAGCGACGGGCTGGCACGGGCCTTCCGCGCAGCGCGACGTCTGCCCCCAGACGTTCACCGGCCCAAGAGGGTGCGTGGTCCCATGTGGACTTGAGATCCTCCTGCGGGTCCAGCACCGCAGCCGGCCCCTTCACCGGGGCCTCCGTCGTTGCGGGGAGGCAGGCTGCCAAAGGCGGGCGAGTAGGCGCTCACAGGTGGGCGTAACGTAGACCCAGGAAACTGCGTAGTCGCTCGAAGGCGGGCCGCTTACCCTGAGCGATGTGTCTGCGCCGAAACTTCACCACTATGTGCCGCAGAGCTACCTGGCACGATTCGGGCGGAGGCGACATGGTCAGGGTGAGGCGCCGGTGCCCGCCGAAGACGCACCTCACCAACGTCAAGAACGTCGCGGCCGAGACCGGCTTCTACACGATCACTGACGACAACGGCGTGCCCTCCACGGTCATCGAGCATGAGCTCAGCCGCCGGGAAGGGCAAGGTCTTGACGCCCTGGGCCGAATAGACGAGACGGGCATGCCTCCGGCTGTCGGTACCGACGACCGCGAGCTGCTCTGCCTCTACCTGGCCGTTCAGATGGCGCGGACGCCGCGGAAGCGCACAGGCCCGCTCTTCGGACGCAACGTCACCGCCTACGCGAACGGGCGGGAGGTCGACCTGGCGCTGATGACCGAGTACCTCACACGTAAACATCTCGGTCACTCGCCACGGGCAGCCGAAGTCCAGGGGCCTGGGACTACTACCACGGCATGCGGGCGATGAACGGCGGCAACGACCCCACCCACGATGAAGCGGTCACTGTGACGCTTGGCTCTGTCCAGGTGTGCATCCCGCACTACCGTGCTCGGCACTGGCGACTCGAGACCAGCCGCAAGCCGATCTTCCTCACCTCCGACGCGCCACTCGTACTCTGGCGCCCGGAAACTCCGAGTGACGCCTACCAAGGGTTTGGCCTGGAGGGTGCTCATGAGATCAGGTTCCCGGTCAGCCCCACAGCCCAACTGGTGCTCGTTCCTGGCCGCCCCGGAGCATCCGCAGAAGAGGTCAAGCTCAGCCGAGTGATCAGCTGCAACCAGGACCTCGCGGACAGCTGCGAACAGGTCGTCGTCGGGCATCCGGACCGCCACACCGCGCTCGACAGAGTCCAGCTGAGCAAACGCGGGCCCACGCTGCGCTTCAATACGGTCCCCGGCATCCAGAACAACCCGGACGGCACGGAAGAGCCCATGGGCGACATCTTGCACATGTACACCACCCGCCGCTGAGACCACACAGCAGCGGGGCCGGACAGGATTGCCCTGTCGGCCCCGCTGCTGCGCCTCCGCGCTAAACCCACCGCATGCCGATCGCGGACAGCTGTTCCATCCGCCCCTGGGTCAGTGTTGCGGCCCGGCTGCGTTGGTTGCTGACCCACGCCCCGAGCCGGAGCTCACGCTCCTCCTGGTCCTCGCCGCTGCCGCTGTTCCCGTCGTCGCCGACAACGATCCGTTCGATGTGCTTGCGCGGGACCTTCAGGTGTCCCTCGCGCTGGTAGTACTGCCGGGCGGCGGTGAGGTGCAGCGCCCACTTGTCGGCTTGCGTGCGGCGCGGCTTGGGCTTCTCGTCCTCGGCGGCGGGCTGGATGCCGAGGACGTGTTCGCACATCCACTGCTGCACGGTCATGAGCTGGTCCCAGCCGAGCCGCACCGAGGTCACCCACCGTCCCAGATCCTCGCCCTGGCGCACGACGGTGCCCAGCTCCATCGGCAGCTTGCCGCCGGCGTCCAGGTGCATCCGGACCAGGTGGAAGCAGCGCTGCCAGGTCACCGGCCACGAGGGGCACCAGGACGGGTCGGTCTCCTCCAGCTGCTCGCGCCGCGTCTGCGACAGCGCTCCGGCCGACGATGGAACGGGCAGCCCTTCGGCAGGGACTGCTGCACGGATAAGTGACACCTGACCTGGCTTGCTGAGAGGCGGCCTGGAAGGAGAGTAATAGTCAAGACCTGTGGATGACGTTCTGTTAGAGCGTCCGCGTCATGAACACGCTGTTCAGATCGGGTTGGTAGTCCCCGAAGGGCTCGCAGTAGTCGAACCCGAACTTCTGGTACAGCCTCCTGGCCGGCTGGAAGAACTCGGCCGAGCCGGTCTCCAGGCTGATCCGGGTGAGGCCCACGCGCTTGGCCTCGGTGAGGATGTGCTCCAGCAGTTGGGATGCGATCCCGCTTCGTTTGCGTGCCGACGAGGTGCGCATCGACTTCAGCTCTGCGTGAGCGTCGTCGAGCTTCTTGATCGCACCGCAACCCACCAGCGCGTCACCGTCCAGGACTGACCAGAAGGTGACCTCGGGGATGCGAAGTTCGTCGAGGTCGAGGGCATGCTTGCTCTCCAGCGGTGTGATGAAGCGCATCTCCTGTACGTGCTCTTCGAGGAACTCGGCGATCTGCCGACCGGAGAGGTCATCGACGACGATGTTCATGCCGCTCGCTTTCTCATCGAGACTTGCCGCTATAGCCGTCACGCCACCTTAAGCAGCGTCGGCTTGAAGCCGATCGTCGGGCCGTTCGACGAGCTTGCCGCCTTCGAAGCGAGATCCGGCGCGGACGAGGGCGACGAGGTGCGGTGCGTTCACGGCCCGCCACCGCTGCTGGGCGGCCTCGACGAGTTTGAAGACCATGGCCAGGGCGGCGGTGCGGGAGCCGGCGCCGCGGGTGACCTTGGTCCGCAGCCGGACGGTGGAGAAAGTGGACTCGATGGGGTTCGTGGTGCGCAGGTGGATCCAGTGCTCGGCCGGGAAGTCGTAGAACGCCAGCAGCTCGGGCTCGTCGTCGGTGATCTTCTTGACGGCCTTGGGGAACTTCGGGCCGTAGAGCTTGGCGAACGTCTTGACCGCCGCCTCGGCGTGGTCGCGGTCCTCGGCGTTGTAGATGTCATGGATGGCCTTCTTCGCGCCGGGCTGCGCGGACTTCGGCATGGAGTCGAGGACGTTGGCGGTTTTGTGAACCCAGCACCTTTGTTCGCGGGTTTCGGGGAACACCTCGGCCAGGGCCTTCCAGAAGCCCAGGGCGCCGTCGCCGACCGCGAGCACGGGGGCGCGCATGCCCCGGCGGGCGCAGTCGCGCATCAGGTCGGCCCATGACTCGGCGGACTCGCGGTAGCCGTCCTTGAGCGCGACCAGTTCCTTGGAGCCGTCGGCGCGGACCCCGATGAGCACCAGGACGCAGGCCCTGGCCTCTTCCAGGCGGGCCTTGAGGTGGATGCCGTCGGCCCACACGTATACGTAGTCGGCGTCCGCCATGTCGCGGTCCATGAACGCCGTGTGGTCGGCCTGCCACTGCTGGGTGAGGCGGGTGACCGTGGCCGGGGAGAGCCCGGCCGGGCTGCCGAGGAACTGCTCCAGCGCGGGGACGAAGTCGCCCGAGGACAGGCCGTGCAGGTAGAGCAGCGGCAGCACTTCGCTGATCTTCGGCGACTTGCGGCACCACGGCGGCAGGATCGCCGAGGAGAACCGCTTGCGTTCGCCCGTGGTCTCGTCGACGCGCTTGTCGTTCACTCGCGGTGCCTTCACCTCGACCACCCCGGCCGCGGTGGTGACGTTGCGCGGCTGGTGGTAGCCGTTGCGGACCACGAGCCGCCGGCCGACCTCGTCCCGTTGATCGGCCAACTCGGCTATATAAACGTCGACTTCGGCCTCCAGGGCCGCCGCGAGCATGCGCCGGGCGCCCTCCCGGACGATCTCGTCGATCAGAGAGGAGCCGTCGGCGGCGGTGCCATCGTTCACTACGCTGAGCACGGGCGTGCCTTCCCGACCCGCGCTGCGAACGCGGGCCTACTCGATACCAGTCATCGATCACTCGGGAAGGTACGCCCTCCACGCGTGCCCTCCCGAGCTGATCCACAGGTAATGAGCATTGCTCCTGGAAGGGGATGTTGCAGTGCCCAAGCCGTATCCCAAGGAGTTCCGCGAGGACGTCGTGCGGGTCGCGCGCAACCGTGAGCCCGGCGTCA
>RHMC01000093.1 GCA_003719395.1 Streptomyces altiplanensis | reverse complement strand
GTCCGGGCCGGTGGTGGCTTCCAGCGCGTGATGACCGGCCGAGGAGTGGGCCGCGTCGGGACGACGACCGTGGCGGGTTCCGTGGCGGTCGTGACGACCGTGGGCCCCGCCGTGACGACCGCGGTGACCGTGACACGTACCGCGGGCAGCGTGACGACCGGGAGCGTGAGCCCATCAGGCGGCTCCCCATCCCTGAGGACGTCACGGGTCACGAGATCGACAAGGACGTTCGTCAGGAGCTCCAGAGCCTGCCGAAGACTCTTGCCGAGGACGTCGCCAAGAACCTCGTCATGGTCGCGAACCTCATCGACGACGACCCCGAGGAGGCGTACGCCTACTCGCGCATCGCACTGAGGCTCGCCTCACGGGTGGCCGCAGTGCGTGAGGCCGCGGGTTTCGCTGCGTACGCGACTCAGCGGTACACGGAGGCGCTCGCGGAGTTCCGCGCGGCCCGCCGTATGACCGGGAGCGTGGAGCTGTGGCCCGTCATGGCCGACTGCGAGCGCGGTCTCGGGCGGCCGGAGCGGGCGATGGCGATGGCCGGTGAGCCCGAAGTGCAGAAGCTCGACAAGGCGGGCCAGGTCGAGATGCGTCTGGTCGCGGCCGGAGCGCGCCGGGACATGGGGCAGATCGATGCCGCCATCGTGACTCTTCAGGGGCCCGAGCTGGCGTCGAACTCGGTGCAGCCGTGGACCGCGCGACTGCGGTACGCGTACGCCGATGCGCTGCTGACGGCCGGGCGCGAGGCTGAGGCCCGCGAGTGGTTCGCCAAGGCGATCGAGGCCGACAAGGACGGTTTGACGGACGCTTCCGACCGGCTTGCCCAGCTCGACGGTGTCGACTCGTCGACGCTCTCGACGAGGAGAGCGGCGAGAGTGGTGAGCCGGTGGCCGAGCCTGCCGTGGAGGATCAGGACGAGGCCGGCGTGGAGCCTGTCGAGGGCGACAAGGACTGAGTCCGTGTGAGTGAGGGCGGCACCCCGGTGGGGTGCCGCCCTTTCGCATTCCGGGACCGGTTCGGCTCAGCTCAGGTCGAGGCTGCGCAGGACCAGGCCCGTCGCCGGCTTCGGGCCGAACGACGTGGACTTGCGGGGCATCGTGACGCCCTGGCGGGCCAGGTCCCGGACGACTTCTTCGCGTACCGGATGCATCAGGACGGCCGTGCCGCCGTGGCGCTCCGCCTGGGTGACGGCCGCCTCGGCGCCGTGGATGTACGCGATGTCCTCGGGGGCGTCGGGGATCGACCACACGTGGTCCAGGAGCGTGGCGTGCAGGACGGTCGCGTCCAGGGTCCGCCAGGCTTCGGGGCGGCCGGCCGGGACCGTACGGGACAGCAGGGCCTCGTCGGGGCGGTCGACGAGGTGGAAGGTGCCGTCTCCGGCCAGGAGGAACGCGTTGCCGGCGGTGACCGCTCCGCCGAGGGCGTCCAGGGCCCGGGGGAGCGGACCCGGGACTTCGCGGATGCGGAAGGCGCCCGCGGCGGCGGCGAGGGCGTCGGCGACGGGGAGGCGGCGCAGCAGGCGGTGGATGGCCCGGACCTGGAGCGGGTAGCGGGCCGTGTCGATGAGGAGGACGAGACCGGAGTCCCAGGGACCGGGAGCAGGTTGTTCCGCCTTGAGGCGGAGGTACGTGGCCCAGCGGTGGTGGCCGTCCGCGATGAGCGCCTGGCGGTGGGACAGGTCCGTCGTGACTTCGGCCAGCTCGGCCGGGTCCGTGATGGACCACAGGCGGTGGCTGAAACCGTCCTCGGTGGTGGTGGCCAGGAGGGGGGAGCGGAGGATGGTGCGCTCGATGACGGCGGTCGCGCCGGTGGCGTCGCCGCGGCTGCGGTAGGTCAGCAGGAGCGGTTCGAAGTTGGCCGCGGTGGCGCGCATCAGGGCCGCGCGGTCTGCGACGATGTGCGGCATGACGTCCTCGTGGGGGAGGACGATGCCCTCGGCGGGCGGGGTGAGGGCGAGGGCGCCGATGAGGCCGCGCTGGAGGAGATCGCCGCTGCGCTGCTCGTACACGTACAGCGGCGGGCTCGGGGTCCAGGGCGAGCACGCCCTCCGACAGCCAGTGGTGGAGGGTGTCGGCGGCCTGCTGGTTGCGGGTAGCGGAGGTGGCGGCCTGCGGGAGGATCAGGCGGACGATGTTGTACGGGTCGGCCGATTCCAGGTGGTGGAGGCCGTCGGGCCGTACGACGACGTCGTACGGCGGGGACGTCACGGCGGCCAGGCTGCTCACGCGTTCGGGGACGTAGCGCAGTCCACGGAACGGGGCCAGGCGCAGGCCGTGGTCCTCCTCGGGCCGACCAGGTGTGCTCATTGGTGCATCGTAAGTGGGGTCCTGCGATGAGCGATGATCGGGGGACAAGCAGCTATCTAGGAGCGAGGCCCGATGAGCCAGCAGACCAGGACCCGGCCCGACGCGAGCGCGCGTGCGCTGAAGGAGGCGTACGACACGGCTCTGCTGGACCTGGACGGTGTCGTCTACGCGGGCGGTGAGGCCATCGCGCACGCGGTGGACGCGCTCGGGGTGGCCCGGCAGGGCGGGATGCATCTCGCATATGTGACCAACAACGCGCTGCGGACGCCCGATGCGGTCGCCGGGCACCTCACGGAACTCGGGGTGCGGCGGAGGCCGGGGACGTCATCACGTCGGCGCAGGCCGTGGCCCGGCTGATCGCCGATCAGATTCCGCAGGGGGCGCGGGTCCTGGTGGTGGGCGGGGACGGGCTGCGGGTCGCGCTGCGTGAGCGCGGGCTGGTGCCGGTGGAGTCGGCCGACGACGGCCCGGTGGCTGTGGCGCAGGGGTACGGCGGGCCCGACATGCCGTGGGGGAGGCTCGCGGAAGCTCGTACGCCGTCGCGCGCGGGCTGCCGTGGTTCGCGTCCAACACCGATCTGACGATTCCCAGTCCGCGGGGGATCGCGCCGGGCAACGGCGCGGCGGTGGAGGTCGTACGGATCGCCACGGGCGCCGAGCCGCAGGTGGCGGGCAAGCCGCTGCCGCCGATGCACAGGGAAACGATCCTGCGGACCGGCGCCGAGCGGCCGCTGGTGGTCGGGGACCGGCTGGACACGGACATCGAGGGCGCGAACGCGGGCGGCGTGGACTCGCTGCTCGTACTGACCGGGGTGACGGACGCCGCGCAGCTGCTGGCGGCCGCGCCGAAGTACCGGCCGACGTATGTGGACGCCGGATACTGCGGGGGTTGCTCACCGGGCAGCCGGAAGTGTCCGGGGCGGACGGCGGGTTCACGTGCGGCGGGTGGACCGCTTCCGTGCGGGGCGAGGCGCTGGTGATCGTCGGCGTGGGCGCGGCGCTGGACGGGCTGCGGGCGCTGTGCGCGGCGGCCTGGACGTACGCCGGAGACGGGGAGTGCGGGCTGGACGCGGGCAAGGTGCTGGCCCGGGTGGGTCTTTGACGTACACGCTGTGACGCACGCGCTGTGACGGCCTCGGCTGCGGTCGCGGCCCTGTGCGCGGGTGTGCGGGTGTGCGGGGGCCGGGAGGGGCAGGACTGTTTGTCGCGATGGCAGGGTAGGCTAACCTAACTCCGTGTTGGTCGACAGTCCTCCCAGACAGAGCGCGATACAGGCCCCGCAGGCCCCCGCGCCCCGGAAACGCAACGCCGTACGAGCTGTGGGATTGTTCCTCTCCCTCGGCGTGCTGCTGCTGGTCGTCGTCGCGAGTATCGCGATCGGCGCCAAACCGCTTGCCCTGGGCGACGTGTGGCACGGCCTGTTCCATGCCTCGGGCACCGGCAACGACGTGATCGTCCAGGACGTCCGGGTGCCCCGCACCCTGCTGGGCGTGCTCGTCGGCGCGGCGCTCGGGCTCTCCGGAGCGGTCATGCAGGGACTCACCCGCAACCCGCTCGCGGAACCGGGGATCCTGGGCGTGAACGCGGGGGCCGCGGCCGCCGTCGTCTCCGCGATCAGCTTCCTCGGGGTCACCTCGCTGACCGGATACGTATGGTTCTCCTTCGTCGGCGCGGGAGTCGTCTCCGTGCTGGTGTACTTCCTCGGCGGCAGCCGCGGCGCGACGCCGATCCGGCTCGCGCTCGCCGGCACCGCCGCGACCGCCGCGCTCTACGGCTACGTCAACGCCGTACAGCTGATGGACTCGGCGGCGCTGGAGCAGATTCGTTTCTGGACCGTCGGCTCGCTGGCCTCCGCCGACATGGAGATCATCGGCAAGGTGTGGCCGTTCATCGCCGTCGGTGTCGTGCTCGCGCTGTTCATCGCGCGGCCGCTCAACGCGATGGAGATGGGTGAGGACACGGCGAGGGCCCTGGGCGCGCATCTGACCCGTACCCGCGTACTCGCGATGGTCGCCGTGACGCTGCTGTGCGGCGCCGCGACCGCCGCCTGCGGGCCGATCGTCTTCATCGGGCTGATGGTGCCGCACCTCGTCCGGACCCTCACGGGACCCGACATGCGCTGGATCCTGCCGTACGCCACGGTGCTCTCGCCGGTGCTGCTGCTGGGCTCGGACGTCATCGGGCGGGTCGTCGCCCGGCCTTCCGAGCTCCAGGTCGGCATCGTGACCGCGCTGGTCGGCGGGCCCGTGTTCATCTATCTCGTACGCCGCCGGAAGATGGCCCAACTGTGACTGTTACCTCTCCCGCCCCCCGTTCCGCCCGGGGGGTCCGCGCGATACGCACCCGCGGCGGACTCTCCTTCAGGATCGAGCCCAGGGCACTCCTCGTCGTGCTGCTGCTCAGCGCCGCGGCACTGGCCATGGGGGTCGTGCTCATCGGCAGCGGTGACTTCCCGATGTCGCCGGGCGACGTCGTCCGTACGCTCCTCGGAAACGGCACCTCGTCGCAGGAATTCATCGTCACCGAACTGCGCCTGCCGAGGGTCGTCGTCGCGCTGCTCGTCGGTGCGGCGCTCGGGATGTCCGGGGCGGTCTTCCAGTCCATCTCCCGCAATCCGCTCGGCAGCCCCGACATGATCGGCTTCGGGCAGGGTGCGACGGCCGGCGCGCTGGTCGTGATCGTGCTGTTCAAGGGCAACGCCTTCGCGGTGACGGGCGGCGCGCTCGCCGGCTGTCTGCTGACGGGAGCCGCCGTCTACTTCCTCGCGTGGAAGAGGGGCGTGCACGGCTTCCGTCTGGTGCTCGTCGGAATCGGCGCCGCCGCCATGCTCACGGCGCTCAACCACTACCTGATCACCAAGGCCAGCATCGTCGACGCGACCCGGGCCACGGTGTGGATGACGGGCTCGCTCGACGGGCGGGGCTGGGAGCAGGCGTGGCCGCTGCTCGGCGCGTGCGCCGTGCTCGTTCCGCTGGTGCTGGGGCACGGGCGGTCGCTGCGGATGATGGAGATGGGCGACGACGCGGCGTACGCCCTCGGGAGTCGGCGTCGAACGCGGCCGGCTGGTGCTGATGCTGTCCGCCGTGCTGCTCATCGCGGTGGCCACGGCCGCCGCCGGCCCCATCGCCTTCGTGGCGCTGAGCGCGCGAGCAGCTCGCCCGCAGGCTGACGCGCTCGCCGGGGGCCAACCTCGGGGCCTCGGCCTCCATGGGAGCCGTCCTGCTGGTGGTCGCCGACTGGGTCGCGCAGCAGGCCTTCGGCGGCAAGCAACTGCCGGTGGGTGTGGTGACCGGGGTGCTCGGCGGCTGCTACCTGCTGTGGCTGCTGGTCACCGAACGCAAGGCGGGACGCATATGAGCCGTCGCCGTACGGAACCGGACGCGGCCCCGGACCCGGACCCGGATCCGCGTCCGGGCCCGCATCCGACGATCTCGCACGTGAACGAGAAGAACCCCAGGAGCATGCCAGTGCAGCGTCAGCGCCTCAGTGCGGAATCGGTGACCCTCGCCTACGACCAGCGGGTCATCGCCGAAGACCTGTCCGTCGAGATACCCGACAACTCCTTCACGGTCATCGTCGGGCCGAACGCCTGCGGCAAGTCGACGCTGCTGCGCGCCCTCTCACGGATGCTCAAGCCCACGCAGGGGCGGGTGCTGCTGGACGGGAACGCCATCGGCTCCATGCCCGCGAAGAAGGTGGCCAGGACCCTCGGACTGCTGCCGCAGTCGTCCATCGCGCCGGACGGGATCACGGTCGCGGACCTGGTGGCGCGCGGCCGCTACCCGCACCAGGGGCTGCTGCGGCAGTGGTCGCCCGAGGACGAGCGGATCGTCGAGGAGTCGATGGCCTCGACGGGCGTCGGCGAACTGGCCGACCGTTACGTCGACGAGCTGTCCGGCGGGCAGCGCCAGCGCGTCTGGATCGCGATGGCCCTCGCCCAGCAGACGCCGCTGCTGCTGCTCGACGAACCGACGACCTTCCTCGACATCCAGCACCAGATCGACGTGCTCGATCTGTGCGCGGAACTGCACGAGACGCAGGGGCGCACCCTCGTCGCCGTACTGCACGACCTGAACCATGCCGCGCGCTACGCCACGCACCTGATCGCCATGCGGGGCGGCGAGATCATCGCGCAGGGGCCGCCGGCCGAGGTGGTCACGGCGGAGCTCGTGGAGCGGGTCTTCGGGCTGCGCTGCCAGGTCATCGACGATCCGGAGACCGGGACGCCGCTGGTGGTGCCCGCGGCGCGGAAGGCGCGCGGCGGCCGGCCGGTGGCCGCAGCGGCTACAGCAGCTTCCTGAGCCGGATCAGGTCGCGGAAACCGGCCTCCAGCCTCACCCGGCCCGAGGCCCAGGCCTTCGCGAAGTTCAGCTCGCCGCCGACCATGGCGACCAGGTCGTCACCGGTCATGGCCAGGCGGATCTCGGCGCGCTCGCGCGGAGGCCCGTCGTGTGTGTCCCGTACGTCGATGCGGCCGTCCGCGAGACGGCCGGTGAACGTGGTGTCCAGATCCGTGATGTGACAGCTCAGGGAACGGTCGAGCGAGGCGGCGCTGCGTACGCCGTCGTCGTCGGCCCGAGCCAGATTGTCCGAGAGTTCACCGAGTGCGCTGCGGCACTCCTCCATCGTTGCCATCGGGACCGACGGTACCCCAGCCCTTCGGGGTAGCGTCGGGGCATGAACGACGAGGACGAGACGGCGGCAGCCACCGCCGCGGTGTACGACCCGGCCGCACCGGCGCCGCTCGGGGCCGGGCGCACCCCCACCGGGCACGCCGCTCCTCGACGCGCTGCTCGAGCGGCTGGGCGCTGCGGACGACCTCCCGGCGGACGGGCACATCGCGGTGTACGAGGATGTACACCAGGGGCTGCGTGAGGCGCTGACCGCGCTGGACGCACGACCGGGTCCTCCGGCGCCCCCTTCCTCGTACGACCACAGGAGCTGAACCGAACGTGGCAGGAGTCGCGCGCCGACGCCTCGACGCCGAGCTGGTCCGCCGGAACCTCGCACGCTCACGGGAGCACGCGAGCCAGCTGATCGCCGCAGGGCGGGTGAAGGTGGGCGGCGCCGTCGCGACCAAGGCCGCCACGCAGGTCGAGACCAGTGCCGCCGTGGTGGTGCTCAAGGACGACAACGACCCCGACTACGTCTCGCGGGGCGGGCACAAGCTGGCCGGAGCGCTGGCGGCGTTCGTACCGCTGGGGCTGGAGGTCGAGGGGCGGCGGGCGCTGGACGCCGGGGCCTCGACCGGCGGGTTCACCGATGTGCTGCTGCGGGCCGGGGCCCGGGAGGTCGTCGCCGTCGACGTCGGGTACGGCCAGCTCGCGTGGTCGCTCCAGTCCGATGAACGCGTGATCGTCAAGGACCGTACCAACGTGCGGGAAATGACACTGGAGACGATCGACGGGGAGGCGGTCGACCTGATCGTCGGCGATCTGTCCTTCATCCCGCTGGGGCTGGTGCTGCCGGCGCTGGTGCGGTGCGCCGCGCCGGACGCCGATCTCGTGATGATGGTGAAGCCGCAGTTCGAGGTGGGCAAGGACCGGCTGGGCAGCGGCGGTGTCGTGCGCAGCGCCGGGCTCCGGGCCGAAACGGTACGGGCGGTGGCCCGGCAGGCGTGGGAGCTCGGGCTGGGCGTACGGGGCGTCACCGCCAGTCCGCTGCCCGGGCCTTCGGGGAACGTCGAGTACTTTCTGTGGCTCCGGGCCGGAGCTCCCGAGCTCGACCCGGCGGATGTTGACCGTGCAGTGGCGGAGGGGCCGAGTTGACAGCGACGACAGCGACGACGACAGACAGACCTGCTGGAACACGCACCGTATTCCTGCTCGCGCACACCGGACGCCCGGCGGCGATCCGCAGCGCGGAACTGGTCGTACAGGGGCTGCTGCGCAGCGGAATCGGCGTGCGCGTGCTGGTGGCGGAGGCAGCCGATCTGCCGCTGCCGCCGTCCGTCGAGCTGGTGGCGGAAGCCTCGCCCGCCGTACTCGTCGGGTGTGAACTGCTGATCGTCCTCGGCGGGGACGGAACGCTGCTGCGCGGGGCCGAGTTCGCGCGCGCCTCCGGGGTGCCGATGCTCGGCGTCAACCTCGGCCGCGTCGGCTTCCTCGCGGAGGCCGAGCGGGACGACCTCGACAAGGTGGTCGACCGGGTCGTCACGCGTGCGTACGAGGTCGAGGAACGTATGACCCTCGACGTCACCGTGCGCAACAACGGCGATGTCGTGCACGAGGACTGGGCGCTCAACGAGGCCGCCGTGCAGAAGGTTTCGCCCGAGCGGATGCTCGAAGTCGTCCTGGAGATCGACGGCCGGCCGGTGACCGGTTTCGGCTGCGACGGCATCGTCTGCGCCACTCCGACCGGCTCCACGGCGTACGCCTTCTCGGCGGGCGGGCCGGTGGTCTGGCCCGAGGTGGAGGCGCTGCTGATGGTGCCGATCAGCGCGCACGCGCTGTTCGCCAAGCCCCTGGTGACGTCGCCGGCCTCGGTGATCGCGGTGGAGGTGCAGCAGCACACGCCGCACGGCGTGCTGTGGTGCGACGGGCGCAGGACCGTCGAACTGCCCGCCGGTGCGCGGGTGGAGGTGCGGCGGGGCGCCGTCCCCGTGCGGCTGGCGCGGCTGCACCATGCGTCGTTCACCGACCGGCTCGTCGCCAAGTTCGCCCTTCCCGTGTCGGGGTGGCGCGGGGCGCCGCACTGATCACCGGCCGTCCCGGCTCGTCCACGCCGTCGCGCCGGCCGTGGCGATCGCGGCGGCGAAGCCCGCGCGGAAGAGGATCAGGACGAGGAAAGAGCTCTCGGCGGCCGGCCGACGCCTCGCCGGGGGCCTTGGCCGGGCGGAGCGGGGGAGAAGCGGCGGGACGCCGGCAGAGCGGCCGCTGCCGTCGTCACCAGCGCGTCCGCGAGCAGACCGGCGGTGGCCCAGGCGGTGCGGAAGGCCGTGCTCCGGGGGATCGGGCCTGGTCCTGCATTCCGCCGGACCAGGGGCGGGCCGGCGCCCCGCCGCACGTGGAGCCGGTGCGGTGCCCAGGGTGGATACGACCACGAAAATCGACATGTAGATCAAACCGATCGGGAGGGCGCGGCCGGTGCCGCTCACGCTCGACGGACACGCCGTCCGCGGCGGCGAAGGCGGGGCGCGGCCGCGCAGGGCCGGTCCTGTCCGTCCCGGTCTCATGAACCCAGGGTGTGGGCGGGAGAGCATGTCGCGCCCCGGGGTGATCACCCGGGCCCGGCTGGGGTTTTCCGCAGGAGAGTGAGGCCGGAGCGCACAGGAGCGAGGGGCAGCGCGGGGGAGTGTCGGAGCGGGGTCCGTCGCACAGTGGGGTCAGGACCTCGTAAGGTCGTGTCCGTGTTGGAGGAGATGCGGATACGGTCGCTGGGCGTCATTGACGATGCCGTCGTCGAGCTGTCACCGGGGTTCACCGCGGTGACCGGCGAGACCGGCGCGGGCAAGACCATGGTCGTCACCAGTCTCGGGCTGCTGCTCGGCGCGGCGCTGCCGACCCCGCCCTCGTGCGGATCGGGGCCAAGGCGGCGGTCGTCGAAGGGCGGATCACCGTTCCCGCCGACGCGCCCGCCGCCGTACGGGCCCAGGAGGCGGGCGCCGAACTCGACGACGGGGCGCTGCTGGTCAGCAGAACGATCTCGGCGGAGGGACGTTCGCGCGCCCACGTGGGCGGGCGGTCGGTTCCGGTGGGACTCCTCGCGGAGCTGGCCGACGACCTCGTCGCCGTACACGGGCAGACCGATCAGCAGGGCCTGCTGAGGCCGGCCCGGCAGCGGCAGGCGCTGGACCGGTACGCGGGCGACGCCGTCGCCGTACCCCATACGAAGTACACGGCCGCATACCGGCGGCTGCGCTCCGTCGTGGCGGAGCTGGACGAGCTGACCACCCGGGCGCGTGAGCGTGCGCAGGAGGCCGATCTGCTGCGCTTCGGGCTCGACGAGATCGCGGCGGTGGAGCCGCGGGCGGACGAGGACGTGGAACTCGCAGCGGAGGCCGAGCGGCTCGGGCACGCCGAAGCCCTGGCCTCGGCGGCGGCCGTCGCGCACGCCGCGCTCGTCGGGAACCCCGAGGACCCGGAGAGCGTCGACGCGACCACCCTGGTCGCCGGGGCGCACCGGGCGCTGGACGCCGTACGCGCCCACGACCCGGCCCTCGCCGCGCTGGCCGAGCGCATCGGTGAGATCGGCATCCTGCTGGGGGACGTGGCGGGGGAACTGGCCGGGTACGCCGACGACCTCGACGCCGATCCGCTGCGGCTCTCCGCGGTGGAGGAGCGGCGGGCCGCGCTCACCCAGCTCACGCGCAAGTACGGCGAGGACATCAGGGCGGTGCTCGCGTGGGCCCAGGACGGCTCCGCACGCCTGACCGAGCTGGAGGGGGACGACGACCGGATCGGCGAGCTGACGGCCGAGCGGGACGCGCTGCGGGAAGAACTGGCCGGGCTGGCGCAGGCATTGACCGACGCGCGCACGGAGGCGGCGAAGAGATTCGCCGACGCCGTCACCGAGGAACTGGCGTCGCTCGCCATGCCGCACGCGCGGGTCACCATCGACGTACGGCAGGCCGAGGACCCGGAGGGGATCGAGGTCGGCGGGCGGCTGGTGGCGTACGGGGCGTCCGGGGCCGACGAGGTCGAGCTGCTGCTCGGCGCCGCAGCCCCGGTGCCCAGCCCCGGCCGATCGCCAAGGGCGCTTCGGGCGGTGAGCTCTCGCGGGTGATGCTGGCGGTGGAGGTGGTCTTCGCCGGGTCCGATCCGGTGCCGACCTACCTGTTCGACGAGGTCGACGCGGGGGTGGGCGGCAAGGCGGCGGTCGAGGTCGGACGGCGGCTGGCGAAGCTCGCCAAGTCGGCACAGGTCGTCGTGGTGACGCACCTGCCGCAGGTCGCGGCGTTCGCCGACCGGCAGTTGCTGGTGGAGAAGACCAGTGACGGGTCGGTCACCCGCAGCGGGGTCACGGCGCTGGAGGGCGAGGACCGGGTGCGGGAGCTGTCGCGGATGCTGGCCGGGCAGGAGGACTCGCAGACGGCCCGGGCGCACGCGGAGGAACTGCTGGCGGCGGCGCGGAGCGACGGGTAGCGCGGTGGCCGTGGTGGCCGCCGCGCTGCTCACTTCGCCGGCCCTGCTGCTGTACGGCCTCCGGCCCGGGGGCGCCGGGGCCGTTGACACCGGGCGCCGGCGGCGTGCGTGCTGGGGTGTTCCACGGAGACCGTTGATCACCTGTGTGGGTGACACCGGTGAAGTGCGACCAGGGGTTCGACCCTTCCGCGGCGCCGGAACGCACGTACGGACTGGCATTCTTGGCGCAGCACGTCCGCTGTTCGCGGCACGCCCCCGTGCGCAGCACGCCCGCCGTTCGACGCCGACTCAGGAGCTCCGACCGACGTGAGCAGCACCCCGGTCCCGCCGTACGGCCAGGCGCCGCTGAGCGTGGTCCAAGTCCTCGGCGGCGACAGCGCGGCGCAGCAGCGCGCACGTCAGGTCGCTGGCCGCGGGGCTAGTCGCGCATGGCCTGCGGGTGGCGGTCTGCGCCCCCGCGGGGGTCGAGGCCCCGTACGACTTCGGTGGTTCGGGGGCGAGTTTCGTCCCCGTGCCGCGGCGCAGCGATCCCGTGGCCGTGGCGGCGCTGCGGGCGGCCTGCGCCGGGGCGGACCTCGTGCACGCCCATGGGCTGCACGCCGCCGTGCGCAGTGCGCTGGCGCTGAAGGGGCGGCGGAGGGCTTCGAGGTCACCTGGCACACCCGGGCGGACGCCGACGGCCCGCGCGGTCCCGTGGTGCGGCTGCTGGAGCGCAGGGCCGCCAGGGCGGCCGCGGTCGTGCTGGGCACGTCGTCCGACCTCGTCGCCCGGGCCCGCAGCCGGGGTGCGCGTGACGCGCGGCTCGCTCCGGTCACCGTGCCCGCGCCGCGTCCGCCGTGAACGCCGCCGAGAGCAAGGCGCGCGCGGAACTCGGCGCCGTGGAACGGCCGTTGGTCATGGCCGTCGGAAGCCTCGTGCGCGGCCGGGGGTACGAGGCCCTCCTCGACGCCGCCCGGACCTGGCGCGACCTCGACCCCGCGCCCCTCCTGGTCGTCGCGGGCGAAGGGCGCGAGCGCGGCGCCCTCCAGCGGCGTATCGAGGACGAATCGCTGCCCGTCAGGCTCATCGGCCGCCGTGACGACATCGGCGAGCTTCTCGGCGACCGCCGATGTCGCGGTGCTCGCCAGCCGGTGGGAGGCACGTTCCGTGCTCGCCCAGGAAGCACTGCGCTGCGGCGTGCCGCTCGTCGCCACAGCGGTCGGCGGGGTGCCGGAGCTGGTCGGCGAGGCGGCCGAACTCGTCCCGTACGGCGACAGCGAGGCGCTCGCGGGAGCGGTCGTCCGGCTGCTGGCCGACCCCGCGCGACGGCTGTGGCTGGCCGAGGCGGGCAGGGCGCAGGCCGCGACCTGGCCGACCGAGGACGAGACCGTGGCGCAAGTGCTGAGCGTGTACGACGAGTTGACCGGCCAGGGTTAGCCGGACGGGGTGGTGCCCTGGGCCGTGTGGCGACGGGCGCGCAGGGCGAGACTCAGGGCCAGGACCGTCTGGGGATCGTCCAGGTCCGTGCCGAGGAGCTCGGAGATGCGGGCCAGGCGGTTGTAGAGGGTCTGGCGGTTCAGATGCAGCTCGCGGGCCGTCTCCGCCTTGCGGCCCGCGTGCGCGAGATACGCCTGCAGCGTGGGCAGCAGGGGCGGGCGGGACGTCCGGTCGTGGTCGCGGAGCGGGCCGATCGCCCGGTCCACGAAGGCCGCCAGGTCCGGATGGTCGGCCAGGAGCCACAGCAGCAGGTCGATGTCGAGACGCCGGGCGTCGTACCAGGGCGGTCGGAGAGCCCCTGGGCCGCCGTGGCCGTCTCCGCCGCGTGCCGCAGACCCGCGGACGCCGCCGCCCAGCTGCCCGCGACGCCGACGACCACGACCGGGGAGTGGCCGCCCGCGCGCTCCAGTCCGGCCCGCTGCACCCCGGCGCGCAGCGCGGCGGCCACCCGGTCGGCGACCGCCGTACGTTCCGATTCGGACGCAGGCCGAGCAGCAGCGGTACGCGGCCTTCCACGGGGCGTACGCCGAGGAGGACCGGCACGCCGACGGCCGAGAGTTCTTCCAGGACGGCCCGCGCCAGCACCGCCCAGTTGCCGGCCGGCGCCAGCTCGGCCGCGAGCCGCATCACCACCGGCAGCAACGGCCCCTCACCCGGTTTGAAGCCGAGCACCCTGGCCTGCGCGGGCGCGTCCTCGGCCGCGATGCGGCCCTCCGCCAGGTCCGTCAGGAAGTCGCCGCGCCCGCGCGCGGCGAGCTCCTCCTCCTGGCGCGCCTGCATCAGGACGACCGCGAGGATCCCCGGCCGCCCGCTCGGCCGCGATCCGGTGGACGGGCAGAAGGGGTCGACGAGACCGCGAGCGGGGCGATCCTGGCCCTCACCGCCCCCGCGCCGTGGCCGCCGCCCGGTACGTCCACCAGCACGCCGTTCGCGGGCGGGCCCGCCTCACGCGTCTCCCGCTGACCGCGCAGGCCCTCCCACACCTGGAGGGGGTCCGCGCACGCCTCGCCCGATCCGGGCGCCGCCCGCGTACAGCAGCTGCGCGTCCGCCGTCTCCAGGAAGACCGGATTGGCGGTGAAGTCCGCGAGGATGCCGAGGACCTGGGGGATGCCGCCCCCGCCGAGCAGCGCCTCCGTGCAGCGCCGGTGGACCTCCTCGGCACGCCGCAGAAGGGTGTAGTGGCCGTTGACGATCTCGGTGTGGACCTCTTCGGTCACGGACACGAACGGCACCTCGCGGTGCAGCTGCACGAGCGGCAGCCCGGCCGTCCGCGCGGTCTCCACGATCGTCGAAGGCAGTCTGCTGAAGCGCGGGCCCAGCTCCACCACCAGCGCCGCGATACCGCGGTCCGCGAGGCGGCGTACGAAGGCGCGCTGCTCGGCGGGGCGCGTACCGAGGCCGAGGCCGGTCGTCAGGAGCAGCTCGCCGCCCTTGAGCAGCGAGGCGATGTTCGGCACCTCGCCCGCGTGCACCCAGCGCACCGTGCGGTTCAGCCGGTCGGCGCCGGCGACCACCTCCGGAAGCCCGCCGCGGAGCCCCGGCAGCTCCAGGGCCCGCTGCACGGTGATTCCGCCCTGCGTTTCCACTGAGATGTACCTCGTGACGTTGTTCCTGCCGCGCCCCGGGAAGGCACCGCATTCGGTGGACGCTACCCGCGTGCCCGTTCCAGGAACATCACCCTGCGGTTACGGGACACGTTCCGCACTCCCGCGCCCCGACAACTCGTCGCTTCCGGGCGGGTTTTGAGTGACCCCGTGTCGATTGTGGCGTGCGTCACGCGAGCAGAGACTGTCGCCCCGTACCAGCGGGACCGAGACGGTTCAGGAGAGAGAGCGCGACATGTCTGACAAACCCGCACGCGAGGTCCAGCGGCTCAAGGCGAATTCCGTCGGGCTGGTCGGTGTGGTCTTCATGGCGGTCGCCACCGCCGCCCCGATCACCGCGATGACCGGAAACCTCCCCATCGCCGTGGGCTTCGGCAACGGCACGGGCGCCCCCGCCGGCTACCTCTTCGCGACCCTCGTCCTGACCGTCTTCTCGGTCGGATACGTCGCCATGGCCAAGCGCATCACCGCGGCGGGCGCCTTCTACGGCTACATCTCGCACGGTCTCGGCCGCATCGCCGGCATGGCGTCCGGGATGCTCGCCGTCCTCGCATACATCGTCTTCGAGGCCTCGATCGTCGGCATCTTCGCCTATTTCGGGCAGACGACCGTAGCCGACCAGCTCGGTGTCGACCTTCCCTGGATCGTGTACGCCGCCGGCATGCTCGCCGTGACCGGCGTCCTCGCGTACTTCGACATCAACATCACCGCCAAGGCCCTCGGCGTCATGCTCGTCGCCGAGATCGCCGTGCTCTTCGCCGTCGCCACCGCCGTCCTGCTCGCGGGCGGCGGCCCGGACGGCATCCCCGTGGAACCCGTCAACCCCGTGAACGCCTTCACCGGCACGTCGGCCGGACTCGGTCTCTTCTTCGCCTTCTGGTCGTGGGTCGGCTTCGAGTCGACCGCGATGTACGGCGAGGAGTCCCGCGACCCGAAGCGCGTCATCCCGCGCGCGACCCTGATCTCGGTGGTCGGAGTGGGGCTCTTCTACATCTACGTCTCCTGGATGACGATCGCCGGCCACGGGCTGGACGGCTCGGTCAAGGTCTCGTCCTCCGCCTCGCCGCTCGATCTCTTCTTCGATCCGACGGAGGCCTTCATCGGGGCGTGGGCCGTCGACGCCTTCCAGTGGCTGCTGCTCACGGGTTCGTTCGCCTGCGGCATGGCGTTCCACCAGTGCGCCTCGCGCTACCTCTACGCGATCGGCCGCGAGGGCTTCCTGCACCCCGCTCTCGGGCGCACGCACCGCTCGCACGGGTCGCCCTACATCGCGTCGTACGTCCAGTCCGGCATAGCCACTCTGCTGGTGGCCGCCTTCTGGCTCGCCGGTGAGGACCCGTACATCCACCTGTACACGCTGCTCGCGATCCTCGGCACGATGGCGATCCTCATCGTCCAGACGCTCTGTTCGTTCGCGGTGATCGGCTACTTCCGCAAGAACCACCCGGAGGACCGGCACTGGTTCAAGACCTTCACCGCCCCGCTGCTCGGCGGCATCGGCATGATCGCCGTCGTCGTACTGCTCGTGATCAACATGGAGACCGCGGCCGGACTCGCCGCCGACTCCCTCTTCTTCAAGCTGATCCCGTGGATCGTCGGCCTGGTCTTCTTCGGCGGCCTCGGACTCGGTTTCTATCTCAAGGCCAAGCAGCCCGACCGCTACGCGATCATCGGCCGGATCGTCCTCGAGGACGCGGCCGAGCGCACGGAAGACAGCGAAACCAGTCAGCCAGCCGCGACCGTCTGAGGAGCTCTCCCATGTCCCGTACGCACGTCATGCACGTACTTCGACAACTCGCCGCCGAGCACGCCGCCGCCCGCAGGCTGCGTGTGCCCGCCGCGGAAGTCCGCGGCTCCAGCCGCCGGGAACTGCTCGGCCGCGCCGCCGCCCTGGGCCTCACCGCGGTGCTGGCCGGCCGGACGACGCACGACGCCCAGGCCGCGCCGGCGCGGGCGTCCGTACGGGGCGCGGGGGCGCCCAGAATCGCCGTGGTGGGCGCGGGCATAGCCGGCCTCACCGCCGCACTGACCCTTCAGGACGCGGGCCTGGGCTGCACGCTCTACGAGGCGAACCCCGACCGGATCGGCGGCCGGATGTGGACCCAGCGGGGCCACTGGGCGTACGGGCAGACCTCCGAGATCGGCGGGGAACTGATCGACACCAGCCACAAGAAGATCCTCGGACTGTGCCGCCGTTTCGGCCTGCAGACGGAGGACTTCCTGGGCGGCGGTCCCAACGGCGCCGAGGAGGTGCTCTGGTTCAACGGCGCGTACTACCCGCGCGAGCAGGCCGACGATGACTTCAAGGCCGTCTTCCAGGCCCTCCACCGCGACCTCCAGGAAGCGGGCGAGGTGAAGTGGAACCAGTCCACCCCGGCCGCACCGCTCTCGACAACATGTCGATCCACGAGTGGATCGACTCGCGCGTCCCCGGCGGGCACTCCGCGCCGCTCGGCCGCTTCATGGACGTCGCCTACACCGTCGAATACGGCGCCGAGACGAGCGAACAGTCGGCCCTCGCGCTGGTCCTGCTGATGGGCTACCAGCCCAATCCGGGTCACTTCAACGTCTGGGGCCTGTCCAACGAGCGCTACCACATCACCGGCGGCAACGACCAGCTCCCGCGCGCCCTCGCGCGATCGCTGCCGGCGGGCACCGTCCAGATGGGCAAGCGGCTCACGGCGGTAAGGGCCAACGCCAACGGCACCCAGACCCTTACCTTCACCGACGCGGGAACGACCACCGCCGTCACCGCGGACCACACCGTCCTGTGCGTGCCGCTGCCCGTGCTCCAGCGCCTCGACCTGTCCGCGGCCCGCTTCGACCCGCTCATGACGGACCTGGTGCGCGATGCCCGGATGGGCCACTGCACCAAACTCAACATGCAGTTCTCGGCGCGCCCGTGGCGCGGCGAAGGCGCCTGGCCCGGCGTGTCGGCGGGCGACTGCTTCACGGACAGCGACGTGCAGCAGACCTGGGACACCACCAAACTCCAGCCGGGGACCGGCGGCATCCTCGTCCAGTACGGCAGCGGGCGGCTCGCGAAAGCCCTCACCCCGGCGACGCCCTTCGCCACCGAGTCGGACCCGTACGTACGGGACCTCGCCTCGCGACGTTCCCGTGAAGTGGACGCGTTCTTCCCGGGAACGTCGAGAACATGGTCCGGGAAGGCCCAGCTGTCCGCCTGGCACCGCGACCCGTACACCCTCGGGGCGTACTCCTACTGGCCCGTCGGCTACCTGCACCGCTACGCCGGCTACGAAGGCACCGCTCAGGGGAACATCCACATCGGGGGCGAGCACTGCAGTTACGACTTCCAGGGCTTCATGGAGGGCGGCGCGACCGAAGGGGAACGCGCCGCCCGTGAAGTGATCGGCAAGCTGCTCTAGAGAGGCAGGCCGGCCCGGTCAGCCGCCGTACGCACCACTGGCCGTCAGCCGCAGTGCCGTGTCGATCAGCGGCACGTGGCTGAAGGCCTGCGGGAAGTTGCCGACCTGGCGCTGCAGCCGGGAGTCCCACTCCTCGGCGAGCAGCCCCAGGTCGTTGCGCAGCCCCAGCAGCTTCTCGAAGAGATCGCGCGCCTCGTCGACCCGGCCGATCATCGCCAGGTCGTCGGCCAGCCAGAACGAGCACGCCAGGAACGCGCCCTCGTCGCCCGCGAGACCGTCCACGCCCGCGTCGTCACCCGCGGTCGGGTAGCGCAGTACGAAACCGTCCTCCGTGGACAGCTCGCGCTGGATCGCCTCGATCGTGCCGATGACCCGCTTGTCGTCGGGCGGCAGGAAGCCGACCTGCGGAATGAGCAGCAGGGAGGCGTCCAGCTCCTTCGACCCGTACGACTGGGTGAAGGTGTTGCGCTCGGGGTCGTAACCCTTCTCGCACACCGCGCGGTGGATCTCGTCGCGCAGTTCGCGCCACCTCTCGAGCGGGCCGTCCGCGTCGCCCATCTCGATCAGCTTGATGGTCCGGTCGACGGCGACCCAGGCCATCACCTTGGAGTGCACGAAGTGGCGGCGCGGGCCGCGCACCTCCCAGATGCCCTCGTCCGGCTGGTCCCAGTGGGTCTCCAGGTAGCGGATCAGCTTGAGCTGGAGCAGCGAGGCGTAGTCGTTGCGCGCCAGACCCGTCATGTGGGCCAGGTGCAGCGCCTCCGTGACCTCTCCGTACACATCGAGCTGCAACTGGTGCGCGGCGCCGTTGCCGACCCGTACGGGGGTCGAGTTCTCGTAGCCGGGAAGCCAGTCCAGCTCGGCCTCGCCCAGCTCCCGCTCACCCGCGATCCCGTACATGATCTGGAGGTTCTCCGGGTCGCCCGCGACCGCCCGCAGCAGCCACTCGCGCCAGGCACGCGCCTCTTCGCGGTAGCCGGTGCGCAGCAGCGACGACAGCGTGATCGCGGCGTCCCGCAGCCAGGTGTAGCGGTAGTCCCAGTTGCGTACGCCGCCGATCTCCTCCGGCAGCGACGTCGTCGGCGCGGCGACGATGCCGCCGGTCGGGGCGTAGGTGAGCGCCTTCAGGGTGATCAGCGAGCGGACCACGGCCTCGCGGTAGGGCCCGTGGTACGTGCACTGCTCGACCCAGTCGCGCCAGAAATCGGCGGTCGCCTCCAGCGCGGCCTCGGGCTCCGACAGGGGCGGCTCCCCCTTGTGCGAGGGCTGCCAGCTGAGGGTGAAGGCGATCCGCTCACCGGGCGAGACGGTGAAGTCGGAGTACGTCGTGAGGTCCTCGCCGTGCGTTTCGGCGTCGGTGTCGAGCCACACCGAGTCGGGCCCGGCGACGGCGACCGTCCGCGCCTCGACCTTGTGGACCCAGGGCACCACACGGCCGTAACTGAAACGCATCCGCAGCGCGGAGCGCATCCGCACCCGGCCGCTGACGCCCTCGACGATCCGGATCAGCTGGGGCGCGCCGTCGCGCGGCGGCATGAAATCGGTCACCTTGACCGTGCCGCGCGGGGTGTCCCACTCCGATTCGAGGATCAGGGAGTCCCCGAGGTAGCGGCGGCGGTCGGCCGCCGGCGGGCCGGCCTCGGCCGTGTGCGCGGGGCCGATCCGCCAGAATCCGTGTTCCTCGGTGCCGAGGATCCCGGCAAAAATGGCGTGTGAGTCGAAGCGCGGGAGACACAGCCAGTCGACCGTGCCGTCCCTGCAGACCAGTGCCGCTGTCTGCATGTCTCCGATGAGTGCGTAGTCCTCGATGCGCCCGGCCACGTTGCAATCTCCAGTCGAACGGCCACGTCCGCCCTCTATGGGGCACTTGCGGTCAGGGGATTCTCGACGAGCTCTTGGTCCCGGGAGCGGGCGATGATGGTGCCTTCGCCGGCCGGCTCGCAGCGATGTATCAGAGCAGGATACGTCGCGTCCAAGTGCTCTGCGCGACGGTACCGGCAACACCGGTCGGCCGAACGGGCGAGCTAAGGATGAGTCGCCGGTCGCGGACGACGCGGCGTGTGGCCGGAAGCGGCCTCCTCCCGTCGCTGATACCCTGGTACCCCGTGGACCGGTGGCCAGTCTGTGAGATTCAGGGGCCCCGAAACCGCAGCGACGGCACCACCCGCACTCCGGGCCGCAGCCGGTACGCACCTCACCTCGCGACCACGGGAGCCCCCTCTTGGCGATGCCGCCCAAATCCATGACGACCAAGCACATCTTCGTCACCGGGGGTGTCGCCTCCTCCCTCGGTAAGGGCCTGACGGCCTCCAGCCTGGGTGCGCTGCTCAAGGCGCGGGGCCTTCGAGTCACGATGCAGAAGCTCGACCCCTACCTCAACGTCGACCCCGGCACGATGAACCCCTTCCAGCACGGTGAGGTGTTCGTCACCAACGACGGCGCCGAGACCGACCTGGACATCGGTCACTACGAGCGCTTCCTCGACGTCGACCTCGACGGCTCGGCCAACGTCACCACCGGCCAGGTCTACTCGCAGGTCATCGCCAAGGAGAGGCGTGGCGAGTACCTCGGCGACACCGTCCAGGTGATCCCGCACATCACCAACGAGATCAAGCACCGCATCCGGCGCATGGCGACCGACGACGTCGACGTCGTCATCACCGAGGTCGGCGGCACGGTCGGCGACATCGAGTCGCTGCCGTTCCTGGAGACGGTCCGCCAGGTCCGCCACGAGGTCGGCCGCGACAACGTCTTCGTCGTGCACATCTCGCTGCTGCCCTACATCGGCCCCTCCGGTGAGCTGAAGACCAAGCCGACGCAGCACTCGGTCGCGGCGCTGCGCAACATCGGTATCCAGCCGGACGCCATCGTGCTGCGCGCCGACCGCGAGGTGCCGCTGTCGATCAAGCGCAAGATCTCGCTGATGTGCGACGTCGACGAGGCCGCCGTGGTCGCCGCGATCGACGCCAAGTCCATCTACGACATCCCGAAGGTGCTGCACACCGAGGGCCTGGACGCGTACGTCGTGCGCAAGCTGGACCTGCCGTTCCGCGACGTGAACTGGACCCAGTGGGAGGACCTGCTGGACCGCGTCCACAACCCCGACCACGAGGTCACGGTCGCGCTCGTCGGCAAGTACATCGACCTGCCCGACGCCTACCTGTCGGTGACCGAGGCCATGCGCGCCGGCGGCTTCGCCAACAAGGCCCGCGTCAAGGTCAAGTGGGTCACCTCCGACGACTGCAAGACGCAGGCGGCCGCCGAGAAGCAGCTCGGGGACGTCGACGCGATCGTCATCCCCGGCGGTTTCGGCGAGCGCGGCGTCAACGGCAAGGTCGGCGCCATCCAGTACGCCCGCGAGAACAAGATCCCGCTGCTCGGCCTCTGCCTGGGCCTCCAGTGCATCGTCGTCGAGGCGGCGCGCAACCTCGCGGGCATCGCGGACGCCAACTCCACCGAGTTCGACGCGGCGACCGCCCACCCGGTGATCTCCACCATGGAGGAGCAGCTCGCGTACGTCGAGGGCGCGGGCGACCTGGGCGGCACCATGCGCCTGGGCCTGTACCCGGCGAAGCTCGCCGAGGGCTCGATCGTCCGTGAGGTCTACGGCGACCAGCCCTACGTCGACGAGCGCCACCGCCACCGCTACGAGGTGAACAACGCCTACCGCGCGGAGCTGGAGAAGAAGACGGGCATCGTCTTCTCCGGCACGTCCCCGGACAACAAGCTCGTCGAGTACGTCGAGTACCCGCGCGAGGTGCACCCCTACCTGGTCGCCACCCAGGCGCACCCCGAGCTCCGCTCCCGCCCGACCCGCCCGCACCCGCTCTTCGCGGGCCTGGTGAAGGCGGCCGTGGAGCGCAAGACCGGCAAGACCGGCAAGTAGGCGCAAGAGATACGGTTGCCGGGGTACGGGCCTTTCGGGCCCGTACCCCGGCTTTCTGCTTTCTGCTTTGGGAGGACGCTTTCATGGCCATCAAGGACACCCCGGAGGAGTGGCAGGTCACCGCGACCGTGGTTCCCTTCACGGGCAACAAGACGAGTGTCCGTACCGACGACGTGGTCATGCCCGACGGCACCGTGGTACGCCGCGACTACCAGGTCCACCCCGGTTCCGTGGCGGTCCTGGCCCTCGACGACGACGACCGCGTCCTGCTCATCCGCCAGTACCGGCACCCCGTGCGCCACCGGCTCTGGGAGATCCCGGCGGGCCTGCTCGACGTACCCGGCGAGAATCCGCTGAGCGCCGCTCAGCGCGAGCTCTACGAAGAGGCACACGTCAAGGCCGAGGACTGGCGGGTGCTGGCCGACATCTACCCCACGCCGGGAGGATGCGACGAGGCCGTACGGATCTTCTTCGCCAGCGGTCTCTCCGAGGCCGAGGGCGAGCGCTTCCTGGTCGAGGAGGAAGAGGCGGACATGGAGCACGCCCGGGTCCCGCTCCCGGAGCTCGTGCGGGGCGTGCTGGCCGGGGACCTGCACAACACCTGCCTGGTGACGGGCGTTCTCGCGCTGACGGCCGCGCTCGCCGGTGACGGGGTCGACGCGCTCCGCCCGGCCGGTACGCCGTGGCCGGCCCGCCCCTTCGACGCCTAGACCGGCCTGCGGGACTTCTTCGTCCCCGCCCCGCCACGCCATGCCCCCGAACCGGGGCGGGGAATGAAAATCTGCTGATCCGATCGGGGGACGTCCCCGCCGCGCTCCGCACGGTCCGTAGCAGAGAGTGAACTACGCTCGAAGTTCCCGGCCGCAGACGCGGACGGGCTTGTGCGCAGGCGGACGGGAGCGTGGCCCGTGACGGATCAGGCGGTGGACACCAGCGGCACGGCGGCGGGTTCCGCGGCAGGGCGGGCGACGGGCGAGTTCTTCGGCAGAGCGCGCGAGCTGAAGGAGCTGCGGGCCGACATCGAGCGGGCCGGACTCGACACCCTCGCCGGCCGCAAGGCGCCGAGGGCGCGCGTGCTGCTGATTGCGGGACGCCCGGGCTCCGGGCGCACCGCCCTCGCCGGGGAACTCGCCGCGAGCCTCGCCGGCGACTACCCCGACCGGCGTGCTGCGTGCCCGGCTGACCGACCCGGGCGGCGAGCGCGTGCCCACCCGAGCGCACGCCCCGCGCGCTGCTCGACGACCTCCGGATCGCCGCCCCGCCCGGGGCCGGGGACGACGAGCTGTCCGAACTGGTGCGCGAGGCGCTCACCGTACGGCGTGTCCTGCTGGTCCTCGACGACGCCGCCGAACGCCGAGCAGGTCGATCGCCTCCTGCCCGACAACCCGGACTGCCTGGTCGTGGCCACGGCCCGGGGCCCGCTCACCGGTATCCCCGGCGTCCGGCCCTGCACGATCGGCGGCCTGGACACCGGCTCCGCCGTCGAGTTCCTGGCCCGCTCCACGGGGGCGGTCAGGATCACCGTCGACCCCACGGCGGCCCACACGCTCGCCGAGGAGTGCGGGGGACAGCCCGCCGCGCTGGCGCTGATCGGCGGCTGGCTGGCGGCCAGCCCCAAGGCGTCGGTCTCCGACGTGACCAAGCGGCTGCACGACATTCCGGTCGACCCCGCGCAGCCCACCGGGGCCAGGCCGCTCGCCCGCGCCTTCCGGTCGTGGACGAGTCGCTGCCGCAGCCCACGGCGCGGATGCTGCGCCTGCTCGCCCTGGCGCCCGCCGGCCTCGTGGACGCGCACACCGCCTCCGCGCTGGCCGGCTGCTCGGTCTCCGGCGCCCAGACGGCACTGGACGACTTCGTCGCGCACGGCCTGCCGAGGAGGCAGGCGGGCCGGGAGCGGGAGGCCGGCCCGCAGTACGGGGTGCCCGGCTGTCTCGCGCCCATGATGAAGGCACTGATGGAGGACCTGGACCGGCCCGCCGAGGTGCAGCTGGCCCGGGCCAGGATGCTGGAGCGGACCGTACGCCGGCTCCAGTCCTGCCGGGCGGTCACCGAGCCCGACGGTTCCCCGGCCCGCAAGAAGCTGTCGGGGCTGCCGCGCGCGCTGCGCTTCCCCAACGTCCCGGCCGCCGCCGAGTGGCTGCGGGTCCGGCAGCCCGCGCTGCTCGCCTCCGCCCGGGTCGCGGTGGAGGACGGTGAACTCGACACCCTGGCGCGCCGGCTGGTGGCCGCGCTGGTGCGGGCGCTGGTGGCGCACCGGGGCCCCGAAGCCGCGGCCCCCGAGCTGTACGGGCTGCACCGGCTCGTACTCGATGTGGCCGAGCGGTGCGGTCTGCACCGGGAACAGGCCGCCGCGCTGCTGAACCTCGCCGACCTGGACGCGCGGACCGGACGCACGCAGGAGGCGCTGACGCGCTACCGGGCGGCGCTGGACGCGGGCCGGGCGGCCGCGACCCGTACGCGACGGGCCGCGCGATGGAATCCGTAGGGGGGACATATCAGGAATTGGGCGACTGGTCACGCGCCTCCGACTGGTACGGCCGGGCGCTCGAACAGCGACTGACGCGCGGAGAGCACGCCGACGCGGCGCGGCTGTACGGGCGGCTCGGGACCGTACACACCTATGCGGGCCGTTACGGCGAGGCGCTGCGCAACTGGCGGGCTTCGGCGGCGGGGCACCGCAGGACCGGCGATCTGCCGGGTCACGCACGGGCGTTGAGCGAAGTCGCGCGGGTGCAGGAGTACGCGGCCGGCCCGAGGAATCGCTGCGCACATGCCGCGAGGCCGTCGAGTGGGCGCGCCGGGCCGACGACGTACGGCTGCACGCGGCGCTGGAGCTGAGGCTCGCGGACACGCTCGACAGGCTGGGGGACCCGGCTGGCGCGCGCGGCTGCACAGGGCCACTGCGGAAAGACTGCTTGAAGAAGAGGGTTCTGCCTACGAAATCCGCAGTGGTTCGCTGGGAGATTGATGCTTTGTAAGGCTAGACAGCTGGAAATCCTTCATTAGACTGGCTCTGCCGCGTCATATTGCGGTGTTCCCCGGGTGTGCCGTGCGTACCTGGGTATGTATGGCATTGACCCCTTTATTCCCCTGAGCCAAGGACCGTGATCGACGTGAAGGTCGGCATCCCCCGCGAGGTCAAGAACAACGAGTTCCGGGTGGCCATCACCCCCGCCGGAGTGCACGAGCTGGTGCGCCACGGCCACCAGGTCTTCGTCGAGCAGAACGCCGGCGCCGGATCCTCGATCACGGACGGCGAGTACGTCGCCGCCGGTGCGCAGATCCTGGCCACCGCGGACGAGGTCTGGGCCACCGCTGACCTGCTGCTGAAGGTCAAGGAGCCCATCGCCGAGGAGTACCACCGCCTCCGCAAGGACCAGACGCTCTTCACCTACCTGCACCTCGCCGCCTCCCGCGAGTGCACGGACGCCCTGCTGGAGTCCGGCACCACGGCGATCGCGTACGAGACGGTGGAGACCGCGAACCGCGCCCTGCCGCTGCTCGCCCCGATGTCCGAGGTCGCGGGCCGGCTGGCCCCGCAGGTCGGCGCGTACCACCTGATGCGCTCGGTCGGCGGCCGCGGCGTGCTGCCGGGCGGCGTCCCGGGTACGGCGCTCGGGCGAGCCGTCGTCATCGGCGGCGGCGTCTCCGGCTGGAACGCCACGCAGATCGCCGTCGGCATGGGCTTCCACGTGACCCTGCTCGACCGTGACATCAACAAGTTGCGCGAGGCCGACAAGGTCTTCGGCACCAAGGTGAAGACGATCGTCTCCAACGCCTACGAGCTGGAGAAGGCCGTCGTCGAGGCCGACCTCGTCATCGGCGCCGTGCTCATCCCCGGCGCGAAGGCCCCGAAGCTCGTCACCAACGAGCTCGTCGCCAAGATGAAGCCCGGAAGTGTTCTTGTCGACATCGCGATCGACCAGGGCGGCTGCTTCGAGGACTCGCACCCCACGACGCACGCCGAGCCGACGTTCAACGTCCACAACTCGGTCTTCTACTGCGTCGCCAACATGCCGGGCGCCGTCCCGAACACCTCGACGTACGCACTGACGAACGCCACGCTGCCGTACATCGTGGAGCTCGCGAACCGCGGCTGGGTCGAGGCGCTGCGTCGCGACGCCGCCCTCGCCAAGGGTCTCAACACCCATGACGGCCAGGTGGTTTACCGCGAGGTCGCCGAGGCCCACGAACTGCCTCACGTCGAGCTGGGCACGCTTCTCGCCTGACGCGTCAACGAAAGTCGTCAACCTCACGCATCCGGCCGACTTGTCGACAAGGTCCGGCCGGATGCGTGTCCGGCCGCGTTCGAGGGCTTGTTCAACTCGCCGCGAACGTAACACTTTAACCGTTTCGCGACCCTGTGAAACGCGTGGCCCGTGCCCCGGTTTGCCACCCGCGCACCCTTGACACGGGGGTGTTCCATTGCCGACACATCGGGCCGGGTCCGGCGGATTGTGTTGCTGCGGACCGGTGACACGCCATAGAGTCGCCAACCGTCGGCATGGTGCCACGCTGACCTATCGATAAGTTTCCTGGTCACGTCCAAGGAGGTAAGACGACTTGTGAATGAGTCGACATTTACTCCCGGGGGTGGTCAACCAGGGATGCCTGCGCGGAGCCAGGACCCGTCGGGGCTCCAGGCTGTCGGCTCCGTCGCTGTCCGCACCTTCGCCACTCATCAGCACATGACGACAGCCCACCAGAGCATGGACGGCCTACACGTGAACGCCATGGCCGGCGACCAGAGTGGGGACAAGTCCACCACCCGTTTCGCCGACTTCGACGAGGTGCCCGAGGGGCACTTCTACGATCCCGACGCAGAGTACGAGCCCGACCCCGAGTACGCGGCCACCCTCGCCCCCGACGCTGCCCGCCAGCGCCGCGAGCGGATCGGCCCGACCGGACGGCCGCTTCCGTACTTCCCGATCCCGGGCCCGCTGACCGACCACGGCCCCGCGAAGATCATCGCCATGTGCAACCAGAAGGGCGGCGTCGGCAAGACGACGTCCACGATCAATCTGGGTGCGGCCCTCGCGGAGTACGGACGACGGGTCCTGCTCGTCGACTTCGACCCGCAGGGAGCCCTGTCGGTCGGGCTCGGCGTGAACCCGATGGAGCTCGACCTCACGGTCTACAACCTGCTCATGGAGCGGGGCATGTCGGCCGACGAGGTCCTCCTGAAGACCGCGGTGCCCAACATGGACCTGCTGCCGAGCAATATCGACTTGTCGGCGGCCGAGGTCCAGCTGGTCAGCGAGGTGGCCCGCGAGTCGACACTTCAGCGGGCGCTCAAGCCGCTGCTGGCCGACTACGACTACATCGTGATCGACTGCCAGCCCTCGCTCGGTCTGCTCACCGTGAACGCCCTGACGGCGGCCCACAAGGTGATAGTGCCGCTCGAGTGCGAGTTCTTCGCGCTGCGCGGTGTGGCCCTGCTGACCGAGACGATCGAGAAGGTCCAGGAGCGGCTCAACCCCGACCTGGAGCTCGACGGCATCCTCGCCACGATGTACGACTCCCGCACGGTGCACAGCCGTGAGGTGCTGGCGCGGGTCGTCGAGGCCTTCGACGAGCACGTCTACCACACGGTGATCGGGCGTACGGTCCGCTTCCCGGAGACCACGGTCGCCGGTGAGCCGATCACGACGTACGCCTCCAACTCGGTCGGTGCGGCCGCTTATCGCCAGCTCGCCAGGGAGGTGCTCGCCCGGTGTCACGCCGAGTGAGTCTGCCGGGGGCCGACGAACTGTTCCGCACGACCGGGGGAATGGCGCTTCAGTCGTCGTCCCCTCGCCGCCCGCCTGCAGGCGGCGAGGCGCGTGTGCCCGGTCCTGCGGCGGAGAGCGACCCCACGACGGCGGCCGAGCAGTCCGAGGGCGCGCCGTCCCGGGGCCCTGCCGGCTCCGGCTCCGGTGACGCGGCTGAGCACAACGCCGCCGACGTGGAGGCCGGCGGGCACCGCAGCCGGGCCGTGGAGGGCGACCAGGCGGCCGCTGCCGCCGCCAATGCCCGCCGCACGCCGGAGGGCCAGCCGGCCTCGCAGCAGCCCTCCCAGCAGCGTTCTGCGGCCCCTGCCGCGGGTGCCCAGCCGCGGCGCCGGGGCGGACGCGGGGCGAACCGCCGCCCCAGCGGCCGTGAACGGCACGACGAGAAGATCACGGTCTACGTCTCGGCCGAGGAACTGATGGACCTGGAGCACGCGCGGCTGGTGCTGCGCGGTGAGCACGGGCTTGCCGTCGACCGCGGCCGGATCGTGCGGGAAGCGGTCGCCGTCGTACTCGCGGACCTGGAGTCCCTCGGCGACGTGAGCATTCTCGTACGGCGCCTGCGCGGCCGCTGACCGGACCGGAGGTAGCCTGCGCTGCCCCCTGTTCCTTTCCCGCACCTGGACCCGCGATGCCGCCCACCGACGTCCCCGCCCAGCCCGCCCGCGCC
>RHMC01000092.1 GCA_003719395.1 Streptomyces altiplanensis | reverse complement strand
CCGTTGCGCAGAGCATCGGACTGCCGCTCCAGCACCAGCATGCCCACGCCCTCGGACCAGCCGACACCGTCGGCCGACTCGGAGAACGCCTTGGACCGGCCGTCGGGGGCCAGGCCGCGTGCGCGGGAGAACTCGACGAAGGTGCTCGGGGTGGACATGACGGTGACGCCGCCGGCCAGGGCCAGTGAGCACTCGCCGCTCCGCAGAGCCTGGGCGGCGAGGTGCATGCCGACCAGGGAGGAGGAGCACGCCGTGTCCACCGTCACCGCCGGACCCTCCAGGCCCAGGGTGTAGGAGACCCGGCCGGAGGCCACGCTCGGTGCGCTGCCGTTGCCCCGGAAGGCTTCGTACTCCTCGCCCGTGAGCAGCGGCCCGTAGTCGTTGTACATGACACCGGCGAACACGCCGGTGGCGCTGCCCTTGAGCGTGGCCGGGTCGATCCCGGCCCGCTCGATCGCCTCCCACGACGTCTCCAGCAGCAACCGCTGCTGCGAGTCCGTCGCCATCGCCTCACGCGGCGACATCCCGAAGAACGCCGGGTCGAAGTCGCCCGCGTGTGCAGGAATCCGCCTTCGCGGACGTGGGGTCCGGCCGGGGTGGTCGGGGTCCCGGTCGTAGAGGCCGTCGAGGTCCCAGCCTCGGTTGGTGGGGAAACCGGAGATGGCGTCGCCGCCCTCCGTGACGAGTCGCCAGAGGTCCTCGGGCGAGGTCACTCCGCCCGGGTAGCGGCAGGCCATGCCGATGATCGCGATCGGGTCGTCGCCGCCCGGGGGCAGGGCGACGGCGGTCGGCGCCGCCGGTGCCTCTTCCGCGGCGCCGAGCAGTTCGTCGCGCATGGTCTCCGAGGGCGCTCGGGGTCGGGTAGTCGAAGACCATGGTCGCGGGGAGCCGCAGGCCGGTCACGGTGTTGAGGCCGTTGCGCAGTTCGACGGCGGTCAGGGAGTCGAAGCCGAGGTCCTGGAACTGGCGGGACGCCTCGACGTCCGTCGCGTCGGCGTGTCCCAGTACCCGGGCGATCTGGCCGCGGACCAGGTCGAGGAGGACGTCGCGGCGTTCGGCGGCGTTCAGTCCGACGAGGCGCTCGGCGAGGCCGCCGGCGGTCTGGGAGATCTGGGCGGCGACGCGGCGGCCCGGGGAGCGGATGAGACCGCGCAGCAGGGGCGGGATGTCACCCTGAGCCAGGACGGCAGGTCGAGGCGTACGGGTGCGAGGGCCGCGACGTCCGTGCCGAGGGCGGCGTCGAACAGCGCCAGGCCCTGGGGGACGCTCAGGGGCGGCATGCCTCGCCGCGATGCGCTCGACGTCGATGATGGTGAGCGCGCCGGTCATGCCGACGCTCTGGGTCCAGGGGCCCCAGGCGAGGGAGTGGCCCGGCAGTCCACGCTTCTGCCGGTCGGCGAGCGCGTCCAGGAAGGCGTTGCCCGCCGCGTAGTTGGCCTGTCCGGGGCTGCCGAGGGTGGCCGCGACCGAGGAGAAGAGGACGAACGCGGCCAGGTCGAGGTCCTGGGTCAGTTCGTGGAGGTGCCATGCCGCGTCGGCCTTCGGGCGCAGTACACCGTCGAGCCGCTGCGGGGTGAGCGAGCCGATCACGCCGTCGTCGACGACTCCGGCGGTGTGTACGACGGCGGTGAGCGGGTGGTCGGCGGGGACGGTCGCGAGCAGGTCCGCGAGTGCGGTCCGGTCGGTGACGTCGCAGGGTGCGACGGTCACCCGGGCGCCCTGTGCGGTGAGTTCGGCCCGGAGTTCGTCGGCGCCTTCGGCGGCGAGGCCGCGGCGGCTGACGAGCAGCAGGTGGCGTACGCCGTGCTCGGTGACCAGGTGGCGGGCGAGTACGCCGCCGAGGCGCCGGTCCCGCCGGTGATGAGGACGGTGCGTCGGCGTCCCAGGCGGGCCGCTCGGTGGGGGCCTGGACGCGGGTCAGGCGAGCGGCGAGGAGCTGTGTGCCGCGTACCGCGAGGTCGGCGACTCCTCGGCCGCGGCCGCGAGTGCGGAGCGCAGGAGGGCCGCACGGCCTCCAGGGGGAGTGAGGCCGTGCCGGGGTCGATGTCCAGGAGGCCGAGGCGTCCCGGGTTCTCGGTCCTGGCCGTTCGTACGAGGCCGTGGACCGAGGCGGCTGCGCGGTCGACGCCGGTGTGCGCGCCCTGGGTGACGAAGATCAGGCGGGCGTCGGCGAAGCCGTCCTCGTCGAGCCAGTGGTGGAGGTGTGCGAGGACGGTGGCGCCCAGGGTGTGGGTGGCCGTCACGACGCCGTCGTCCGTGGTGCCGGGTTCGCCGTTCGCGGCGATGAGGACCATGGCGGGGACGGGTTCGTCCGAGGCGGCGAGTTCGTCCAGGCCGGGGTGGGCCGTCACCGGGAGTCCCGCGGTGCGCAGGTGGGCGGCCAGGCCGAGGGGGTCGGGGCCGATCACGGCGACCGTGTCGGGTGCGGCGGTGGCCGGGTTCTTCGTCTCGGTCCAGTCCACGAGGAAGAGCGCGTCGCGGTGGACGGGGCCGGTGTCGTCGAGGCCGGCGGTGGGGACCGTGCGGGAGACGAGGGAGTCCACGGACAGGACCGGGCCGCCCGCGGTGTCGTTGATCGCGATGGAGACGGTGTCCGTCGCCCGCGGGGGCGAGGCGGGCGCGTACCGCCGTGGCGCCGGAGGCGGTCAGTGACACGCCCTCCCACGCGACGGCAGCCGCCGCGGCTGATGGCGCCGAGGTCGGTGAAGGCGGCCGCGTGCTGGGCGGCGTCGAGCAGGGCGGGGTGCAGGCCGAAGGCGCTCGCGTCGGTGCCGGAGTCCTCGGGGAGCGTGACGTCGGCGTACACCTCGTCGCCGAGCCGCCAGGCGGCGCGCAGTCCGCGGAAGGAGGGGCCGTAGTCGAAGCCGAGTGCGGCGAGCCGGTCGTAGCAGCCGTCGAGGTCGACGGGGTCGGCGCCGGGGGGCGGCCACACGGTGGCGTCGAAGCCGGGGTCGGGGGCCGCGCGCCGGGTGCGACGAATCCGCTGGCGTGCTGGGACCAGGGGAGGTCGAAGCCGTCCTCGGCGAGGGAGTAGATGCCGAGCGGGCGGCGTCCGGCGGCGTCGCCGCGCCCACACGTACCTGGAGCTGGACGGCGCCGTGTTCGGGGAGGGCCAGGGGCGCGGCGAGGGCGAGTTCCTCGACGCGGTCGCACTCGACCTCGTCGCCGGCGCGGATGGCCAGTTCGACGAAGGCCGTGCCGGGCAGCAGGGCGCGGCCGCGTACGCCGTGGTCGGCGAGCCAGGGGTGGGTCCGCAGGGACAGCCTGCTGGTGAACAGCGCATGATCGCCGTCGGCGAGTTCGACGGCGGCGCCGAGCAGAGGGTGTCCGGCGGAGCCGAGGCCGGCGGCGCGCATGTCGCCGGAGGCGTCGAGGGCGGCGGCGGGCCAGAAGCGGCGGCGCTGGAACGGGTAGGTGGGCAGGTCGACGCGCTGGGCGCCGGAGCCTTCGTAGAGGCCGGACCAGCGGACGGTGGCGCCGCGTACGTGCACCCGTGCGAGGGCGGTGACCGCCGCGAGTTCCTCCGGGCGGTCCTTGCGCAGCAGCGGCACGATCTGCGCCTGCTCGGTCAGCGAGTCCTGGGCCATGGCGGAGAGCACTCCCTCGGGGCCCAGCTCCAGCAGGGTGGTGACGCCGCGTTCGGTGAGGGTGTGGACGCCGTCGGCGAACCGCACGGCTTCGCGCACGTGCCGTACCCAGTAGGCGGCGGAGCACAGTTCCTCGACGTCGGCGATCCGGCCGGTCACGTTCGACACGACGGGGATGCGGGGCTCGGCGTAGGCCAGGCTCCGCGCGACGGCGCGGAACTCGTCGAGCATCGGTGTCCATGAGCGGCGAGTGGAAGGCGTGCGAGACGCGCAGGCGCGTCGTCTTGCGGCCCTGCGCCTCGAAGTGCGCGGCGATGTCCTGTACGGCGCTCTCGTCGCCGGAGATCACCACGGAGGTGGGTCCGTTGACGGCGGCGATGGAGACCCGCTCGGTGAGCAGCGGGGTGATCTCGTCCTCGGTGGCGCGGACGGCGGTCATGACGCCGCCGGCGGGCAGGGCGGCCATCAGTGAGGCGCGGGCGGCGACGAGGCGGCAGGCGTCCTCCAGGGAGAAAACGCCCGCCACGTGGGCGGCGGCTATCTCGCCGATGGAGTGGCCTCCGACGAAGTCGGGCGTGAGGCCGAGGGAGGTGACGAGGCGGTACAGGGCGACCTCGACGGCGAAGAGCGCGGGCTGGGTCCAGCCGGTCTCGTCGAGCGGTCCGGGGTCGGTTCCCCAGACGATGTCGCGCAGCGGGCGGTCGAGGTGGGGGTCGAGTGCGTCGGCTGCGGCGTCGAAGGCCTGGGCGAACACCGGGAATCTGGCGTGGAGTTCACGTCCCATGCCCAGGCGCTGGGAGCCCTGGCCGGAGAACAGCACGGCGAGCAGGCCCTCGTCGGCCACGCCCTCGGCGATCTGCGTGGGCTCGGGGGGCGCCGGGCAGCAGGACGGAGCGGTACTCGAAGGCGGAGCGGCCGGCGGCGAGGGAGTGGCCGATGTCGACGGGCCGTACTCCGGGGTTGCGCTCGATGAAGGAGAGCAGCCGGTGGCGCTGTTCGGCCAGGGCGGCGGCGGACCGGCCGGAGAGGACCCAGGGGATGACGGCGGGGGTGGCGGTGTCGTCGGCGGGGGCGGTCTCGGGGAGGGCCGGGGCCTGTTCGAGGATGACGTGGGCGTTGGTGCCGCTGACGCCGAACGAGGAGACGGCGGCGCGCCGGGCGCGGCCCGTCTCGGGCCACTGGACGGGCTGGTCGAGGAGTTCGACCGAGCCGGTCGTCCAGTCCACGTCGTGGGAGGGTTCGCCCGCGTGCAGACTGCGCGGCATCAGACCGTGCCGCAACGCCATGATCATCTTGATGACGCCGGCGGCGCCGGAGGCGGCCATGGTGTGGCCGATGTTCGACTTGACCGATCCCAGCCGCAGGGGGTGCTCGCGGTCCTGTCCGTAGGTGGCCAGCAGCGCCTGGGCCTCGATGGGGTCGCCGAGCGTGGTGCCCGTGCCGTGCGCCTCGACGAGGTCGACGACGGCGGGTGTCAGCCGGGCGTTCTCCAGGGCCGCGCGGATGACGCGGCGCTGGGAGGGGCCGTGGGGTGCGGACAGACCGTTGGAGGCGCCGTCCTGGTTGACCGCGCTGCCGCGCAGCACCGGCCAGCACGGGGTGTCCGGCGCGCTGGGCGTCGGAGAGCCGCTCCAGTACGAGGATGGCCGCGCCCTCGCCCCAGCCGGTGCCGTCGGCGTCCTGGGAGAAGGACTTGCAGCGGCCGTCGGCGGCCATTCCGCTCTGGGCGGTGAAGGAGACGAAGGGGCCGCGCGCCATCACGGAGGCGCCGCCCGCCAGGGCCATGCTGCATTCGCCGTTGCGCAGGGACTGCGCCGCCCAGTGCAGGGCGACCAGGGAGGAGGAGCAGGCGGTGTCGACGGTGACGGCGGGGCCCTCGCCCCCGAGGGTGTAGGAGAGCCGTCCCGAGATGACGCTCGCGGCGTGCCCGGTGGTCGAGAACTGCTCCGCGTCCTCGCTGGAGGCGTTGATGACCGCGGCGTAGTCCTGCCCGGCGGTGCCGACGAACACGCCGGCCCGGCTGCCGCGCAGGGTCAGCGGGTCGATGCCGGCGCGCTCCAGGGCCTCCCAGGCGACCTCCAGCAGCAGTCGCTGCTGGGGGTCCATGGCGACGGCCTCGCGGGGTGAGATCCCGAAGAACCCGGGGTCGAAGTCCGCCATGTCGTAGAGGAAGGCGCCCTCGCGGGCGAGGCTGTGGCCGGGGCCGTCCCCGGCGAGGCGCTCCAGGTCCCAGCCCCGGTCGGCGGGGAAGTCCCCCATGACGTCGCGGCCCTCGGTGACCAGGTCCCACAGGTCCTCGGGGGAGGTCACACCGCCGGGGTAGCGGCAGCCGATCCCGACGACTGCGACGGGCTCCTCGGCGGCCGTCACCAGCTGCTGGTTCTGCTGACGGAGCCGCTCGATCTCCTTCAGCGACGACCGCAGGGCCTCGACGTACTTGTTGGGGGACGTGCTCATCGAACTCTCCAGGTCTCTTTCGGTTTGCAGATGCCGCACAGCCGGTGACGTCCGTCCGGCGCGGCCGGGCGGACGTCACCGGGGGCCGCTACATGTCGGTGACGAGCCGCAGCAGGCTTTCGGCGTCCATGTCGTCGAGGTCCTCGATCGGGTCCTCGCCGTCGAGAGGCCCGGGGGTCGCCTCGGCGGCGTCGGCGGTGGCGAGTTTGAGCACCATGTCCAGAAGTCCTGCTTTTCGGAGTCTGCTGATGGGAACGGAGGCGAGCACGTGGCGGATCTCGGCGTCGGGATCGTCGGCCCGGTCGTCGGCGGTGTGCCCGGGGGCGGCGCCGAAGAGCAGGGAGCCGATGTGCCGGGCGAGGGCGGCCGGGGTGGGGTGGTCGAAGGCCAGGGCCGCCGGCAGCGGCAGGCCCAGGGCCGCCCGCAGCCGGTTGCGCCAGCTCGACGGCGTCCACCGAGTCGAAGCCGACGTCGCGGAACGCGCGGGTGGCGGGGATGGCGTCGGTCGCGTCGTAGACCCAGGGTCGCGGACGCTTCGGCGCGTACCGCCTCCAGCAGGGCCCGTTCGCGTTCGGCGGTGGGCAGGGCGTCGAGCCGCTTCCTGAGGGGCGGGGTGGCGGAGCCGTCGTCGGCGGGTGCTTCCTCCGCCCGCGGACAGGGCCCGGCCGGCCTCGGGGATGCCGGCGAGCAGCGGGCTGGGCCGGGTCGCGGTGAAGCTGGGGGTGAAGCGGTCCCAGTCCATCAGCGTCACGGTGAGCGCCGTGTCGTCGTCCTCCAGCATCCGCTGGAGCGCGGCGACGGCCAGCGGCGGCTCCATCGGCATGACGCCCTGGCGCCGCAGCCGCTCGTGGACCTCGTCGGCCGTGGCCATGCCGACCTCGGCCCAGGTGCCCCAGGCGACGGAGGCGGCGGTCAGGCCCTCGGCCCTGCGGTGCTCGGCCAGGGCGTCGAGGAACGCGTTGGCCGCCGCGTAACCGGGCTGGCCGCCACTGCCCCAGGTGGCCGCGCCCGACGAGAACTGCGCGAACGCGTCCAGGTCGAGGTCGCGGGTCAGTTCGTGCAGGTGCAGGGCGGCGGTGAGCTTGGACCGCATCAGGGCGTCCAGCTGTTCCAGGGTCAGCGATTCCACGGAGGCGTCGCCGTCGGCGACGCGGCGGCGTGGAAGACCGAGGCGAGGGGGAACTCGGCGGGGATCGCGGCCAGTACGCCGGTCAGCGCGTCGCGGTCGGCGGCGTCGCAGGCGGCGATGGTGACGCGGGCGCCGAGGCCCTCCAGTTCGGCGCGGAGCGCGGCCGCGCCGGGCGCGTCCTCGCCGCGGCGGCTGGTCAGCACCACGTGTCCGGCGCCGCGCTCGATCATCCAGCGGGCGACCCGGCCGCCGATCCCGCCGGTGCCGCCGGTGATCAGGGCGGTGCCCCGGCCCTGCCAGCGGCGCTCGGGGCTGTCCGCGGTGGGCGCCGCGTGGGTGAGGCGGCGGCCGTAGATCCCGGTCGGGCGGACCGCTATCTGGTCCTCCCCGTCCAGGCCCGCCAGTACGGCGGTCAGCCGGGCTCCGGATCGCGCGTCCAGGGTCTCCGGGAGGTCGACGAGACCGCCCCAGCGGTCCGGGTGCTCCAGCGCGATCACCCGGCCCAGGCCCCACAGGGCGCCTTGCACGGGCCGGGTGAGACGGTCGTCCCTGCCCACGGACACCGCACCGCGGGTGGCGCACCACAGGGGGGCGCGCAGTTCCGCGTCGCCCAGGGCCTGGACGAGGGTGAGCGTCAGGGCCAGTCCCGCGGGTACGGACGTGTGGTTCGGGTGGCGCTCCTCGACGGGCGCAAGCAGGGACAGTACGCCGGTGAACTCCGTTCCGTCGGCGGTCAGTTCCTTGAGGCGCTTGGCCCAGGCGGCGCGGCCTGCGCCGTCGCTGCCCTCCGCCTCGAGCCGGACCGTGTCCGGGCCGAGCAGGGCCAGTACGGCGGTGATCCAGGCGCCGTCGGCCCGGTCCGCCGGTACCACGGCGAGCCAGCGGCCCGCGGGTGCGGTGGTGCCGGGCTCGTTCAGCCGGGTCCAGTCGACCCGGTAGCGCCAGGCGTTGACGGCCGAGCGCTCCCGTGACTTGGCGCGCCACGCCGACAGGGTGGGCAGTACGTCGCCGAGCGAGGAGCGTGCCCCGCCCTCGGCGACACCGAGTTCGTCGGCCAGGGACTCCAGGTCCTCGCTCTCGACGAGGTCCCAGAAGGCGCTGTCCGTGGCGTCGCCGTCACCGGGGGCCGCAACGCCGGCCGTGGCCGCCGCGGGCTCGGGCCAGTACGGGCGGTGCTGGAAGGCGTAGGTCGGCAGGTCGACGGGGACGGCGGCGCCGGCCGGGAATGCCGTGCGCCAGTCCACGGCGGTGCCGTGCGCGTGGGCCTCGGCGAGGGAGGCCAGGAAACGCCGGAGGTCGCCCTCGTCGCGGCGCAGGGTGCCCAGCACCACGGCGGAGTCGGCGACGGCCTCCTCCACCGTCTCCTGGGTCTCCTGGATCGGGGCGGCCAGCACCGGGTGCGGGCTCATCTCGATGAAGACGCGGTGTCCGTCCGCGAGGAGCGCGCGGGTGGCCTCCTCCATCCGTACGGTCGTGCGCAGGTTGGTGTACCAGTACGCGCCGTCGAAGGCGGCGTCCGTCAGCCGGGCGCCGGTGACCGTCGAGTAGAATGGAACGCGCGGGCTCGCGGAGACGACCGGGGCCAGGACGCGTGAGAGGTCGTCGCGCACGGCTTCGACGTGGACGCTGTGCGAGGCGTAGTCCACGGACACCTTGCGGGCGCGGACGCCCTGCTGTCCGCAGGCGGCGAGCAGTTCGTCCAGCGCCCCGGCGTCGCCGGAGACGATGACCGACGAGGGCCCGTTGACGGCCGCCACGGACAGCAGCTCGCCCCAGGGCTCCAGCAGGGCGCTCACCCGCTCGACCGGCGCGGCCACCGACATCATGCCGCCGAGCCCGGAGAGGCGGGGCAGCGCCTGGCTGCGCAGGGCCACGACCGCGGCGGCGTCCGCCAGGGTCAGCGCGCCGGCCACGTACGCGGCGGCGATCTCGCCCTGCGAGTGGCCGACGACGGCCGACGGCTCGACTCCGTACGAGCGCCAGAGCGCGCTCAGGGCCACCATCATGGAGAACAGCGCGGGCTGGACGACGTCCACCCGTTCGAGCAGCGCCGGGTCTCCTTCGCCGGCCAGTACCTCGTGCAGGGACCAGTCGATGTACGGGACGAGCGCGTCGGCGCACTCGTCCACGGCGGTGCGGAACACCTCGGAGTGGGCGAGCAGTTCGCGGCCCATCCCCCACCACTGGGAACCCTGGCCGGGGAAGACGAACACCGGTCCCCTGGCGCCCTCGCCGACGACGCCCTGTACGACGCCTGCCGCGGCGCGTCCCGTGGCCAGTGCTTCGAGGGAGCGCAGGAAGTCGTCGCGGGTGCGGCCGATGACGACCGCGCGGTGGTCGAAGGACGCGCGGGTGGTCGCCAGCGACCAGCCCACTCGTGCGGGTGACAGGCCGGGGTCGGCGTCGGCGAGGGCGAGCAGTCGGGCCGCCTGGTCGCGCAGCGCCGCCTCGGACTTGGCGGAGAGCGGCCACGGCAGACCTGCTCGTCGGCGGGGTCCAGCACGGCGTCGGCGTCCGCGTCCCGGTTTCGGCGGGGGGCGCCTGCTCCAGGATCAGGTGCGTTGGTCCCGCTGATCCCGAAGGACGACACTCCGGCGCGCCTGGGCCGGTCGGTGTCCGGCCACGGGGTCTGCTCGGTCAGCAGTTCCACCGCGCCGGACGTCCAGTCGACGTGTGTGGAGGGGGTGCCGATGTGCAGGGTTCCGGGCAGGACACCCTCGTGCATGGCCATGACCATCTTGATGACGCCGGCGACTCCGGCGGCGGCCTGGGTGTGACCGATGTTGGACTTCAGCGAGCCGAGCCACAGCGGGCGCTCGGGGTCGCGGCCCTGGCCGTACGTGGCCAGCAGGGCCTGCGCCTCGATGGGGTCGCCGAGCTTGGTGCCGGTGCCGTGCGCCTCCACGGCGTCGATGTCGGCGCCGGTGAGTCCTGCGGTGGCGAGGGCCTGGTGGACCACGCGTTCCTGGGAGGGGCCGTTGGGCGCGGTCAGGCCGTTGGACGCGCCGTCCTGGTTGATCGCCGAGCCGCGGATCACCGCGAGGACCTGGTGTCCGTTGCGCCGGGCGTCCGAGAGGCGTTCCGCGACGAGTACGCCGACGCCCTCGCCCCAGCCCGTGCCGTCGGCCTCAGTCGGAGAAGGCCTTGCAGCGGCCGTCGCCGGCCAGGCCGCCCTGCTTGCTGAACTCCACGAAGACCGAGGGTTCGCTGAGTATGGTGACGCCTGCCGACGACGGCCAGCGAGGACTCGCCGTTGCGCAGCGACTGGCAGGCCAGGTGCAGCGCGACCAGTGAGGACGAGCAGGCGGTGTCGACGGTGACGGCGGGGCCTTCGAGCCCCAGGGTGTAGGCGATGCGTCCCGACAGCACGCTGGCGGCGGTGCCGGTCAGGGCGTGTCCCTGGAGCTCGCCGGCGGCGGCCGCCGACGGCGCGCCCCAGTGGTAGGCACCGACGAACACCCCGGCCCGGCTGCCGCGCAGCGCGGTCGGGGCGATCCCCGACCGCTCCAGGGCCTCCCAGGTCACTTCCAGCAGCAGTCGCTGCTGGGGGTCCATGGCCAGCGCCTCGCGCGGGGAGATGCCGAAGAAACCGGCGTCGAACTCGGGTGCCTCGTAGAGGAATCCGCCTTCGTGGGTGGCGCTGTTTCCTTCGCCCGTCCCGGTGAGCCGGTCGAGATCCCAGCCGCGGTCCGCGGGGAATCCCGATATGGCGTCGCCACCGGATTCGACGAGTTCCCACAGGGCTTCCGGGGAGCGGACTCCCCCGGGCAGCCTGCAGCTCATTCCGACAATGGCGATGGGTTCATTGTCCTTGAGTTCCAGTTCTCCGATGCGCTGACGCGCACGGCGGAGATCGGAAGTGACTCGCCTCAGGTAGTCGACGACTTTGTCCTGCTGATCTTCTGGCACCGGTCCGTCCTCATCATCGGGTCGCGAACGAAAGCAGCAATTCTTATGTGGTTTCGAACTCTTCATCGATGATGTCGAGCAGTCTGTCGACCGACACCGTGTCGATGTCCTCGCCCGAAGCACTCGGCGCGGAGGGTGTGGATTGCCGGAGGGTGGAGATGATTTTCTCCAGACGGTCGGCGATCATTTGGCGTTCGGAACCGTCCGACGTCGCCTGGACGGCGGCCTCGAACCTGGCGATCTCGTCCTCGGCGGATCCCGTCGCCGGAGCGGCGGGTGCGGCGAGGACCGTGGCGAGACGCCCGGCGATCCGTGCGGGGGTCGGGAAGTTGAAGACGAGGGTGCTGGGCAGCGGCCGGCCGGCGAGTGCGCCGAGCCGGTCGTAGAGCTCGACCGCCGCGAGGGAGTCGAAGCCCATCTCCTTGAAGGCCTGGTGGGCACCGATGGCGTCCGGGCTGCCGTGGCCGAGCACCGCGGCGGCCTCCGAACGACGAGATCGAGCAGATGGCGCTCCCGCTTGGCCTCGGGCAGCCGCTCCAGCTGCTCGGACAGGGTGGGCGCGTGGTCTCCCGCACGACCGGCCCGGCCGCGGGCGCCGAGTGGTGCGGGCGGTGCCGGAGTCCGCCGCCGCACTGGGCCCTGAGATCAGCGGGACGGGGGGAAACTCGTGGGCCGACAGCGGGCGCACCCGCAGGGTCTCGGCGGTGAGCACCGGGGCTCCGGAGGAGTCCGCGGCGCGAGCGCAGCGCGGTGACCCGGCCCGTCCTCGCAGGGGGCGATCCGCACCCGCAGTGCGGTGGCTCCGCCGGCGTGCAGGGACACTCCGCGCCAGCGCTCGGGAAGGCTGCCGTCCTCCGTCATGACGGCGTGCCGCGCCGCGTCCAGCAGGGCGGGGTGGAGCCCGTACGCGGCCGCGTCGGACGCCTCGGCGGGCAGGGCGACCTCGGCGAAGGTCTCCTCGCCCCGGCGCCACAGCGCGCGCAGCCCCCGGAAGACCGGGCCGTACTCGAAGCCCTGGTCGGCGAGGCGTTTGTAGCACCCCTCCAGCTCCACCGGCTCGGCGTCCCGCGGCGGCCAGACGTCCGTGCCGGAGCCGAGGTCCGCGCAGACCGGCGGTCCCTGGTGAGCGGGGACGAGGAACGCCTGTTCGCGTGCCGGGTCCACGGCTCGTCGACGGCGCCCTGTGGCCTGGAGTGGAGGGTGACGGCGCGCCGTCCGATGCCGTCCGCCGCGCCGAGGCGCACTTGCAGGCGTACGGAGCCGTGCTCGGTCAGGATCAGCGGTGCGGTGGGGATCAGTTCCTCGACCCGGTCGCAGCCGGCCTCGTCGCCCGCCCGGATGACCAGCTCCAGCAGGGCCGTTCCCGGCAGGGTGATCCGTCCCGCGACGACGTGCTGGGCGAGCCAGGGGTGGGTGCGGGTGCAGAGCTCTCCGGTGAACACCAGGCCCTCGCCGTCGGCGAGTTCCAGGGTGCCGCCGAGCAGCGGGTGCCCGGTGGCGCCCGTCCCCTGGTTCCCGGCGCCCGCGGGCGGGGCCGGCCAGTACGCTCGTGCTGGAAGGCGTAGGTCGGCAGGTCGATCCGCCGGGCGGCCGTGTCCGCGAAGAAGGCCGCCCAGTCGACGGGGACCCCGACGGCGTGCAGCCGGCCCAGGGTGGCGACGAGGGCGTCCTCCTCGGGCCGGCCCTTGCGCAGCGCGGGGACGACGGTCATGGGGCGGGCGGCCCCGCCGAGGCTCTCCGCGGCCATGGCGCTCAGCGCGCTGCCGGGGCCCAGCTCCAGCAGGACGTCCACGTTCTCCTCGCCGAGCGCGGTGACGCCGTCGGAGAAGCGCACGGCCTGGCGCACATGGCGCACCCAGTAGTCGGGGGTGCACAGCAGGGCGCCGGCCGGTGCGCCGGTGAGGTTCGAGATGACCGGGACGGCCGGCTCGTGGAAGGTGAGCGTCTCCACGACGGCGCGGAAGTCCGCCAGCATCGGGACCATCAGCGGCGAGTGGAAGGCGTGGGACACCGGCAGCCGGCTGGTCTTGCGCCCCTGGTCCGCGAAGTGCGCGGCGATCTCCAGGGCCGCGCTCTCCTCGCCCGCGATCACCACGGACGCGGGTCCGTTGACCGCGGCGACCGAGACCCGGTCGGCGCGGCGGGCCAGCAGTGGCAGGACCTCGTCCTCGGCCGCCTGCACGGCGATCATCGCGCCGCCCGCGGGCAGGGCCTGCATCAGTGCGGCGCGGGCGGTGACCAGCCGGCAGGCGTCGGCCAGCGAGAGCACGCCCGCGACATGGGCCGCGGTGATCTCGCCGACCGAGTGGCCGCCCACCACGGCGGGGCGGACGCCCAGGGACTCCACCAGCCGGAACAGCGCCGACCTCGACGGCGAACAGCGCGGGCTGGGTCCAGCCCGTACGGTCCAGCTCCTTCGGGTCGTCGCCCCACATGACGTCGCGCAGCGGACGCTCGAGGTGCCGGTCCAGTTCGTCCACCATCGCGTCCAGGGCGCGTGCGAAGGCCGGGAAGCGCGCGTGGAGTTCACGTCCCATGCCCAGCCGCTGGCTGCCCTGGCCGGGGAAGAGGATCGCGACGCGCCGTCGCCGGCCTCGTCGCGGGCGACCTCGGTCACGTCCTGTCCGTGCGCGAGCAGGACCGCCCGGTGCCGGAGCGCGGCGCGGCCCGTCGCCAGGGAATGGCCGATGTCGAGGGCGGTCGCTTCGGGGGCGTCGGCCACGAAGTCGTCGAGCCGGGCCAGCTGGGACGGCCAGCGCCGCCTCGGTCCGGGCCGACACGAGCCAGGGCACCACCGCGGGCTCGGGAGCCGACGGGGGCTGCTCCGTCTCGTCCGGGGCCTGCTCGACGATGACGTGCGCGTTGGTGCCGCTGATGCCGAAGGACGACACGCCGGCACGCCGCGGCCGTCCCGCGGGGTGCCACGGGGTCTGTTCGGTCAGCAGCTCGACGGCGCCGTCCGTCCAGTCGACGTGCGAGGTGGGTTCGCCGACGTGCAGGGTCCGGGGCATCACTCCGTGGCGCAGGGCCATCACCGTCTTGATGAATCCCGCGATCCCGGCCGCCGCCTGGGCGTGGCCGATGTTCGACTTGAGGGAGCCCAGCCGCAGCGGGTGGCCGGGCGGCCGGTCCTGTCCGTACGTCGCCAGCAGCGCCTGCGCCTCGATCGGGTCGCCGAGCTTGGTGCCGGTGCCGTGGGCCTCGACCGGCATGTCGACGTCGGCGGCGCGGAGTCCCGCGTCGGCCAGTGCCTGGCGGATCACCCGCTCCTGCGACCGGCCGTTCGGAGAGGTCAGGCCGTTGGAGGCGCCGTCCTGGTTGGTGGCGCTGCCGCGCAGGACGGTGAGCAGCCCGGTGGCCGCGGGCCCGCGCGTCGGAGAGCCGTTCCAGGACGACGATGCCGGCCCCCTCGGCCCAGGCCGTGCCGTCCGCGCTGTCGGAGAACGCCTTGCAGCGTCCGTCGGGGGCCAGCCCACCCTGGCGGGAGTAGCCGACGAATCCCACGGGGGTGGACATCACCGTGACACCGCCGGCCAGCGCCATCGAGCACTCCCCCGCGCGCAGCGAGCGCGGCGCCCAGTGCAGGGCGACCAGCGAGGAGGAGGAAGCGGTGTCGACGGTGACCGCGGGACCTTCGAGGCCGAGGGTGTAGGCGAGCCGCCCGGAGGCGACGGCCGGTGACAGGCCGGTCATGGCGTGGCCCGCGAGGTCTTCCGGGGACCGCTGGGTGACGGCGGCGTAGTCCTGGCCGTTGGTGCCGACGAACAACGGGTCCGGCTGCCGTTCAGGCCGTGGGGGTCGATCCCCGCGCGTTCGACGGCCTCCCACGCGGTTTCCAGCACCAGCGCTGCTGCGGGTCGGTGGAGATCGCCTCGCGCGGTGACATGCCGAAGAACTCGGCGTCGAAGTCGGCCGCCCCGTGAAGGAACCCGCCTTCGCGCGTCACGCTGCGGTCCGGTCCTTCGCCGGCCAGCGCGTCCAGGTCCCAGCCGCGGTCCGCGGGGAAGCCGGATATCGCGTCGCGGCCCGCGAGGACCAGGTCCCACAGCTCCTCGGGGGAGCGCACTCCCCCCGGATAGCGGCATGCCATCCCGACGACCACTACCGGGTCTTGGTCGGCTCCGATCGTCATGACGTTGCCGCACCCCTAGGAAGTCGGGCCCGGACACCTCTTCGTTCCGGATCGTAGGTGCGTCAACGCTGTACTTTTCCCTAAGGAATTCCGGGACTCGGCACGGAAGACTAGGGATTCTCCGGAGCGTGGTGTGAGACCAAGTAACTGCTCCGCTTCAACGCGCGGCGCGGCCACCCGGCGACCGGCCGTGTGGGTACCTGTGGCGCCTGCCGTTGGGGCTGTCACTTCCGGAGGGTGTTGTCCATGGGCTCGATTCGGCGGCCTGTCCTGTTCGTCAGCTATGCCGAAAGCGGTCTCCTGAACCCATTGCTCGTACTCGCGGAGGAATTGTCCCGCCGCGGTGTCGAGGACCTGTGGTTCGCGACCGACGAAAAAGGACGCTCGGATATCGGCGCGGCCACCGTGAAAACGCCCGTGGAGTTCGCGTCGCTCGGTGATGTGGTGCCGCAGATGTCGGCCGTCACCTGGGACGACGAGACCTATCGCGAGGTGACGCAGCGCTCGCGTTTCAAGGCGCACCGCGCGGTCATCAAGCACTCCTTCGCACCGGCGTCGCGGGTGGACAAGTACAAGCGCCTCGAAGCCATTGTCGACGAGGTGCAGCCGGCGCTGATGGTCATCGAGTCCATGTGCCAGTTCGGGTACGAGCTGGCCATCACGAAGGGGATTCCCTTTGTGCTCGGCGTCCCGTTCGTGCCGAGCAATGTCCTGACGTCGCACGTCCCGTTCGCCAAGTCGTACACCCCGAGCGGCTTCCCGGTGCCGCACTCCGGGCTGCCGCTGGACATGACGTTCGCGCAGCGGGTGGAGAACCAGCTGTTCAGGCTGCGGACGCTGGGGATGTTCATGACCTCCTCGATGCGCAAGGTGGTCGAGGAGGACAACCGGATCCGCGGAGAGCTGGGGATCTCGCCCGAGGCGCGCCAGATGATGGCCAGGATCGATCACGCCGAGATGGTGCTGTGCTACTCGGTGCCCGAGCTGGACTACCCCTTCCCGGTGCCGGAGAAGATGCGGCTGGTGGGCGCCATGGTGCCGCCGCTGCCGCAGGCCCCCGACGACGGCGGTCTCTCCGACTGGCTCGACGCCCAGCAGTCCGTGGTCTACATGGGTTTCGGCACGATCACCCGGCTGACGCGCGAGCAGGTCGGCGCGCTGGTGGATGTGGCACGGCGGCTGGCGGACGGCCACTCCGTGCTGTGGAAACTCCCCAAGGAGCAGCAGGAGTTGCTGCCGCCGCACGAGGAACTGCCGGACAACCTGCGGATCGAGAACTGGGTGCCCTCCCAGCTCGACGTCCTGGCCCATCCGAAGGTCGCCGTCTTCTTCACCCACGCGGGCGGCAACGGATACCACGAGGGCCTGTACTTCGGCAAGCCGCTGGTGGTGCGCCCCCTGTGGGTCGACTGCGACGACCAGGCGGTGCGGGGCCAGGACTTCGGGGTCAGCCTGACCCTCGACCACCCGGAGACCGTCGACGCCGACGACGTCGTCGACAAACTCACCCGGGTGCTCACGGACAGCACGTTCCGTGAGCGCGCCGAGCACTTCTCGAAGCTGCTGCGCGCCGCGGGCGGCCGGGCTGCCGCCGCGGATCTCCTGCTAGGCCTTCCTGCCCTGTCCGAACCCGCTCTCCCCAACGACTGATCGAAGGATCCGATGTCATACACACAGCCCGTGTCCAAGCCCTGGCTCGGCGGGCGTGAACTCGAATACGTGACGGACGCCGTCAGCGGCGGCTGGATCTCTTCGCAGGGACCGTACGTCAAGAAGTTCGAGACCGCGTTCGCCGAGTACAACGGGAGCGCGCACGGTGTCGCGTGCTCCTCCGGGACGACGGCGCTGACCCTGGCGCTGCGCGCGCTCGGTGTCGGCCCCGGCGACGAGGTGATCGTCCCCGAGTTCACGATGATCGCCTCGGCCTGGGCGGTGTCCTACACGGGCGCCACCCCCGTCTTCGTGGACTGCGGGGACGATCTCAACATCGATGTCTCGCGCATCGAGGAGAAGATCACCCCCCGCACCAAAGTGATCATGCCGGTGCACATCTACGGCCGCCGGTGCGACATGGACCCGATCATGGATCTGGCGCATCAGTACGGCCTGCGCGTGGTGGAGGACTCCGCCGAGGCGCACGGCGTGCGGCCGGTCGCCGACATCGCCTGCTTCTCGCTCTTCGCCAACAAGATCATCACCGCTGGGGAGGGCGGGATCTGTCTCACCGACGACCCGTACCTCGCCGAACAGATGGCCCATCTGCGGGCGATGGCGTTCACCAAGGACCACAGCTTCCTGCACAAGAAGCTGGCCTACAACTTCCGTATGACGAGCATGCAAGCGGCCGTCGCGCTGGCGCAGACCGAACAGCTCGACTCCATCCTGGCCACCCGCCGGGAGATAGAGCGCCGTTACGACGAGGGCCTGAGCGGCATCGACGGGATCACCCTGATGCCGCCGCGCGACGTGCTGTGGATGTACGACCTGCGCGCCGACCGCCGCGACGCGCTGATGGACTTCCTCAAGGACGAGGGCGTCGAGACGCGGCTGTTCTTCAAGCCGATGAGCCGCCAGCCCGGATATCTCGACCCCGTCTGGCCCTCGCTCAACGCGAGCCGCTTCAGCGAGGACGGCTTCTACCTGCCGACCCACACCGGACTGACCGCGGACGACCAGGAGTTCATCGTCGGGAGGGTCCGCAAGTTCTACGCCGCCTGAGCCGTGTCCGACCCCAGGGAAATTGAGAAGATGACAACTGTCGACAGGTGCCCGGTCGCCTTCCCGCTGCGGCAGCCCGGCCAGTCGTTCCCACCGCCCCAGTATCTGGAATTCCGTGAGCAGGAAGGGCTGGTGAGCACCACCCTGCCCTCCGGGGAGCTCGTGTGGCTGGTGACCCGGCACGAGGACGTCCGCGCGGCGCTCACCGATCCGCGGATCAGCTCCAATCCCTCGCACCCCGGCTTTCCCCGTGCGGCCAAGACCGGCGGTGTGCCGTCCCAGGACGAGGTGCCCGGCTGGTTCGTGGCCCTGGACCCGCCGGAGCACGGGCGGTTCCGCAAGACGCTGATCCCCGAGTTCACGGTCCGCAAGGTCAGGGAGATGCGGCCGGCCATCCAGCAGATCGTGGACGAGCGCATCGACGCGATGCTCGCGGCGGGCGACACCGCCGATCTGATCGCGGACTTCGCGCTGTCCGTGCCGTCCCTGGTGATCTCCAGTCTGCTCGGCGTGCCCAACGCCGACCGCGACTTCTTCGAGACCAGGACCCGGGTCCTGGTCACGCTCACCTCCACCGACGAACAGCGGCAGGCGGCCTCGAAGGCACTGCTGCGCTATCTCAACCGGCTCATCAGCGTCAAGCAGAAGCGGCCGGGCGACGATCTGATCAGCCAGCTGCTGGCCGACGGGACACTCAGCAAGCAGGAGCTGTCCGGCGTGTCGATGCTGCTGCTGATCGCCGGGCACGAGACGACGGCGAACAACATCGGGCTCGGGGTCGTCACCCTGCTGTCCAACCCGCAGTGGATCGGCGACGAGCGGGCGGTCGAGGAGCTGCTGCGCTACTACTCGGTGGCCGACCTGGTCGCCTTCCGGGTGGCCGTGGAGGATGTGGAGATCGGCGGGCAGCTCATCCGGGCCGGCGAGGGCATCATCCCGCTGGTCGCCGCCGCCAACCACGACGGGACCGTCTTCGAGCGCCCCGACGAGTTCGACCCCAGCCGCTCCGCCCGCTCGCACGTGGCGTTCGGGTACGGCGTGCACCAGTGCCTCGGCCAGAACCTCGTCAGGGTCGAGATGGACATCGCCTACCGGACGCTGTTCGAGCGGATCCCCACGCTGGAACTGGCCGTTCCGGTGACGGAGCTGCCGATCAAGTACGACGGGGTGCTGTACGGGCTGCACTCCCTGCCCGTCCGCTGGTAGACGCGCCACCGCAGCACGAGACGCCCGGGCGCCGCCGACCGGCGGCCCGGGCACGACCGCAGGTAACCGACGGAGGAATGACAGTGCGCATCAGCGTGGACACCGATCGCTGTGTGGGGGCCGGACAGTGCGTCCTGTCGGCCCCCGACGTCTTCGACCAGGACGACATGGGCATCGTCCTGGTCCTGGCGGAGCCGGCGGACGAGCCGGCCCGGGAGGCGGCGCGGCGGGGCGGCGCTACCAGGTGACCGGTACCTCGGTGAGCCCGGCCGAGAGCCTCCCGCCCAGCACCTGGAGCTCCTCGATGGGACGTGCGAGGCGCAGTCCGGGCAGCCGGGTGAAGAGCAGGGTGTACGCCGTCTGGAGCTGCATGCGCGCGAGCGGGGCGCCGATGCAGTGCCACATCCCGTGACCGAACGTCAGGTGGGTGTTGGGCGAGCGGGTGATGTCGAACACCTCGGGGTCGTCGAAGACCTGGGTGTCGAAGTTGGAGAGGGTGAAGTCGAGCAGCACCAGCTCCCCGAAGCGGATGGTGACGCCGCCGATCTCGACGTCCTCGGTGGCGTAGCGCGGCAGGACCGAGCCGCCGGCCTTCGCCGACCGCAGGATCTCCTCCACGGCGCCCGCATCGCCTTCGGGTCCGCCATGGCCGCGGCGAGCTGCTCGGGGTGAAGGCCGAACAACACCACACCGAGGTCGATGTGGCTGGCGACGGCCTCCAGTCCGGCGAACAGCACCCCGGCCGCGATGGGCCCGATGCGCGCGTCCGAGGGCTCCTTCACGCACAGCCGTGAGATCACGTCGTCGCCGGGGTCGGCCCGCTTGCGGCCCGCGAGTTCCACCAGATAGCCGAAGAGGTCCTGCTGTCCGTCCTGGACGGTGTCCGGGTCGTCCAGTCCGCCCATCTGCGAAAGCAGGGTGACGAGCAGCTCGCGGTCCTCGGCGGGCACACCGATGAGCTCGCCGAGGACGGCCAGCGAGAACGGCATCGAGAAGCCGCCGTGCAGGTCCGCCGGGGGGCCTTGCGCGATGAAGCTCTCCAGCACGGCTTCGGCGATGGCCTCGACCTTCGGCATCATGTTGAGCACGCGCCGGGCGGAGAAGTTCGGGGTGAGCATGGCGCGGGTCTCGCTGTGCAGCTTGTGCGCCACTTCGGCGTCGTCGCTGACGAGCATGTCCAAGAACGGGTTGTGGACATAGCGCGGGGCGTTCGCCGGGTCGGGGTGCGCGCGGGCCAGCCGCTCGTCGCGGAGCAGCTCCTTGAGCTCGGCGTGGCGTGTCACCAGCCATCCCTCGTCACCGGCGGGGGTGCGCACCCGGCAGACGGAGCCGCTGGTCTGGAGCTCGCGCAGCAGCGGGCTCAGCCGCAGGACGGTGGGCGGCACTCCCTTGAGGGACGGCAGCTCCTGGGACGTGGTCATGGGGGGGGTTCTCCTCTGGACGGTGGTGCGGGTGTGCTCGTCGGTCCCGGCCGCGCGGGCGGGTGCGCCGGGGGGCGGGCAGGCCGCCGAGCCACTCCTCGATGGTCCGCGCCGTCAGCGCGGAGTGCTCCTTGGCGAGGGACAGGTGGTCGGCGTCGATCTCACGGATGTCGTCGCAGGGCACGCCCGCGGTGTCGAACAGGAAGCCGTCCAGCGACTGCGTGCACCGCACGAGCATCGTCGGCGCGGTGGTGGGCACCGTCTCGATGTCGGTCATCGCCATGAACCAGTGCGCCATCGCGGAGAGCCTGGCGCTGTTCAGCGTCACCGACGGCGAGTCGATGTCGGCCAGGTAGTACCGGGTGGTCCGGTCGAGGTCCTTCCCCTCGCCCGGCTGGTAGCGGATGCTCGCGGTGTCCAGCAGGACGACCGCCTCGGGCTTGATGCCCCAGGTCGCCTCCAGCACGCCGGCGGCCAGATAGGCGAGCGAGCCGCCCGTCGAGTGCCCCACCAGGACGAAGGGCTCGCCGTCGCTGGCGTGCAGGGCGCTCTCCGCCACGATGCGGGCCGCGGCCTCGCTGGTGGCCGGCAGCAGCTCGCCGGGGGCGAAGCCCATGAGCGGCAGCGCCGAGACGTGCCGCCTTGCCGCGGAAGTGCGCCGCCTTGCGCGCGTACTGGTGCACGCCACCGGTGGCGCCGGGGGCGCTGACGAAGACCAGCCGGGGGTTGGCCGGGCCGTCCGCGAGGACGACCGGGAGGGAGAGCTCCTCCAGGTCGGCGGGGGTCTCGAAGGTCGGCCGGGTGTTGGCGACGGCCTTGAGCATGCGCATGCCCTCCACCATCTTCCCGGCCTTGACCGCCGCGTAGAACAGCCCCTCCAGCGTCTCGTCCGTGTTCTGCGGCCGGCTCGCGGCGGCGGGCGCGGAGCCGCCGGGGGAGCCGGGGACGAGCTGACCGGCCAGTTCGCCGTGGAGCATCCGGGCGAGCTTCACCGGGGTCGCGTGGTCGAACACCACCGAGCTCGGCAGCCGCAGGCCCAGCGCCTCGCCGAGCTGGTTGCGCAGTCCGACGGAGACCAGTGAGTCGAACCCCAGCTCCAGGAAGCCGCGTTCGGGGTCCACACCGCTGGGGTCGGGGTGCCCGAGCAGCGCGGCGGAGTACCCCACGACCAGTTCGACGAGCAGGCTCTCCTGCTCGGCGGGCTTGAGGTGGCGCAGCCGTTCGCGCAGGGTGACCGGCGAGCGGTCGGCCGCGGCGGCGGAGCGGCGGGCGCGCGGGACCAGCTCCCGCCACAGCGCCGCAGGGCCTGCTGCTCGCCGCAGCCCGGTGACGTTGATCCGGGTGGGCACCACCGTGGCGCGGTCGCGGACGAGCGCGGCGTCGAAGAGCGCGAGGCCCTGGTCGATGGCCAGCGGCGGCATGCCGCCCCGGGCCATGCGCTCGAGGTCGGTGGCGCTGACATGACTGGTCATGCCGCTGCCCCGGCCCCAGGGGCCCCAGGCCAGGGAGACCGCGGGCAGGCCCTGGTCCCTGCGGTGCTGGGCGAGCGCGTCCAGGTAGGCGTTGGCCGCTGCGTAGTTGCCCTGTCCGGGGCCGCCCAGCACGCCGGAGACCGAGGAGTACAGAACGAACCCGGCGAGATCCAGCTCATGGGTGGCCTCGTGGAGATGCCAGGCCGCGTCCACCTTCGGCCGCAGGACGCGCTCCATCAGCTCCGGGGTGAGCGAGCCGGTCATCGCGTCACCGAGCACACCGGCGGTGTGGACGACGGCGGTCAGCGGATGCGCCGCGTCCACCCCGGCCAGCAGCGCGGTGACGGCGGCCCGGTCCGCCAGGTCGCAGGAGACCACGGTGGCCTCGGCGCCCAGCTCGGCCAGGGAGGCGACCAGCTCGCTCGCGCCGGGAGCCTGCGGTCCGCTCCTGCTGGCCAGCAGGAGGCGGCGTACGCCGCGCCCGGCGGCCAGGTGACGGGCCAGTTCGCCGCCGAGGCCGCCGGTTCCGCCGGTGATCAGTACGGTGCCCTCGGGGTCCCAGGCGCGTGCCGCACCCCGGGTCTCGGGGGTCTCCTCGGTGTCGGGCAGCCGGATGAGGCGGCCGGCCCTGATCGAGTGGTCGCGCACCACCAGCTGCTGCTCGTCGAGGGTGAGCAGTCCGGGCAGGACGCCCACCGACAGGAAGGCGTCGTCCATGTCGACCAGCAGGAAGCTGCCGGGGTTCTCCGACTGCGCCGACCGTACGAGGCCCCAGACCGCGGCGGCGGCCACGTCCCGGATCTCCTCGCCGTCGAGGGGGCCACGGCCACGGGTGACGAACACCAGCCGCGCGCCGGCCAGTCGCGGCTCGTCCAGCCACTCCTGGAGCAGGCCCAGGACGCGGGAGGTGAGGGCATGTACCGACTCGGGTCCGGGGACCCGCGGGTCGCCCACCACGGGCACCAGGAAGACGTCCGGGGCGACACCGCTGTCGCCGACCGCGCCGGTCAGGGACTCGGCGTAGGCACTGACGGTCTCGTCGGCGCGGTGCATCGCGTAGCCCAGGTCGAGTTCGTCGTCGCCGACGACCGCCCAGCGGGTGCCGGTGGCGGCCTCCGGTGTGGCGACGGGCACCCAGCGAGCGCGAGGAACTCGCCCTTCTCGATGCCGCCCGCCGCGGGCGTGGCCGCCGGGCGCTGTCCGCCGGGCGCGCCCAGGGTCATCGTGTCGACGGAGAGCGCCGGGGCGCCCGTCGCGTCGGCCGCGGTCAGTGCCACCTCGCCGGGGCCGGTCGCGGTGATCCGCTCGCGCAGGGCGGAGGCCGCCGTGGCGTGCAGGGTCAGTCCGTTCCAGGACACGGGGACGACCGGGGCCGCGAGGCCGTCGGCGTCCAGGCAGCCCGCGCGCGGATCGCGGCGACCAGCAGCGCGGGGTGGATCCCGTACGCGTCGGCGTCCTCGGCGGACATGGGCAGTGTCACCTCGGCGAAGATCTCGCCCTCGCGCCGCCACGACGCCCGACAGCCCACGGAAAGCGGGCCCGTAGTCCAGTGCCGGCGCGACAGGCGCTCGTAGAGGGTGTCGACGTCGCCGGTTCGGCGCGCTCGGCGGCGCAGTCGGCGGCGTCGAGTCCGCCGGGCTCACCGGCCGGTTCGCCGGTCGCCAGCACGCCTCGGGCGTGGGCCGTCCAGGGCCCGGTGTCCCCTTCGGCGGGACGCGAGTGCACGGTCAGCGTGCGGCGGCCCGCCTCGTCCGGCGATCCCACCCGCACCTGCACGGCGTGCCGGCGCGCTCGGGCGGCGCGAGGGGGGCGAGCAGGGTCAGTTCCTCGACGCGGTCCTGGCCTGCCTGGTCTCCGGCGCGTACGGCGAGGTCCGCGAGGGCCGTGCCCGGCAGGACGATCCGGCCGTCGACCCGGTGGTCGGCGAGCCACGGGTGGGACTGCGCGGACAGTCTGCCGGTGAGCAGGATCTCGTCGGAGTCGGCGATCGTGACCGCGGCGCCGAGCAGCGGGTGCCCGGCGGCGATCAGACCGAGGCCCGAGGCGTCACCGGTGGCGGCGCGGACGGTGGGCCAGTACCGGCGGCGCTGGAACGCGTACGTCGGAAGCTCGACGGGGCGCGCGCCCGTGCCGGCGAACAGCGCGGCCCAGTCGACGGCGACTCCGCGCGTGAACAGTCCGGCGAGGGCGGTAACGGCCGAGGTCTCCTCGGAGACGTCCTTGCGCAGGACGGGCAGCGCCGCCACGGCCGGGTCCTGGACGGACTCCGGTACGAGGGCGGAGAGCACCGCGTCCGGGCCCAGTTCCAGGAACGTGCGCACGCCGCGGTCGGCCAGGGTCCGCACCCCGTCGCCGAACCGTACGGCCTCGCGGACGTGGCGCACCCAGTAGCCGGCGTCGGTCAGCGCACCGGCGGCGGCCACTTCCCCGGTGAGGTTGGACACCACGGGGACGGACGGCTCACCGTACGTCAGGGTCTCGGCCACGGCGCGGAACGCGTCGAGCATGGGCTCCATGAGCGGCGAGTGGAAGGCGTGGCTGACCGCGAGCCGGGTGGTCTTGCGCCCCTGCGACGCCAGCCGGTCCGCGAGGGCGAGCACCGCGGTCCTCGTCGCCGGAGACGACGACGGCGTCCGGGCCGTTGACCGCGGCGACGGACACCCCGTCGGTCAGCAACGGCAGGACCTCGTCCTCGGTGGCACGTACGGCGGCCATCGCGCCGCGACGGGCAGCTCGCGCATCAAGCGGGCCCGCGCGGCGACCAGTCGGCAGGCGTCCTCCAGCGAGAACACCCCGGCCACGTGCGCGGCCGTGATTTCGCCGACGGAGTGCCCGGCCAGGAAGTCCGGCTTGACGCCCCAGGAGCGGACCAGCCTGTACAGCGCGAACTCGACGGCGAACAGGGCGGGCTGGGCGAATCCGGTGTCGTTCAGCGCGTCCGGGTCCGTACCCCACATCACCTCGCGCAGCGGACGGTCCAGCTCCTTGTCCAGGAGCTCCAGTACGTCGTCCAGGGCCTCGGCGAAGACGGGGAAGCGCGCGTGCAGTTCGCGGCCCATGCCGATGCGCTGGGAGCCCTGGCCGGAGAACAGCACGGCCACGGCGCCCTTGCCGGACACCCCGCGCGCCGCCTCGACCAGTGCGCCGTCCTCGTTCGCGGAGGCCAGGAGCACGGCGCGGTGCTCGAACGCGGAGCGGGTGGTGACGAGGGAGAAGCCGATGCCGAGCGGGTCGTGGCCCGGTACCTCGACCAGCGCGCGGACCTGCTCCAGCTGGGCGTCGAGCGCGGCCTCGCCGCGCCCGACACGGGCCAGGGCACAGTCCTGGGCGTGAGTTCCGGCGCCGGGGCGGGCTCGTCGGCATCCTCGGCGGCGGGGCCTGCTCCAGCAGCACATGCGCGTTGGTGCCGCTGATGCCGAACGACGACTCTCCCGCGCGGCGCACCCGCTCGCCCTGCGGCCACGGGACCGGCTCGGTCAGCAGCCGTACGTCACCGGCCGACCAGTCGACGTGCGAGGACGGCGCGTCCACGTGCAGGGTCTGGGGCAGCACCCCTTCGCGCAGCGCGAGCACCATTTTCATCACGCCCGCGACGCCCGCGGCCGCCTTGGGTGTGGCCGATGTTGGACTTGACCGAGCCGAGCCACAGCGGGCGCTGCTCCTCGCGGTCCTGGCCGTAGGTGGCCAGCAGGCGCCCGCCTCGATGGGGTCGCCCAGGGTGGTGCCCGTGCCGTGCGCCTCGACGGCGTCGACATCGGCCGGGGAGAGGCCCGCGCCGGCCAGGGCCTGGCGGGATGACGCGCTGCTGGGAGGGCCCGTTGGGGGCGGTCAGGCCGTTGGACGCGCCGTCCTGGTTGACCGCGCTGCCGCGCAGCACCGCCAGGACCTGGGTGTCCGTTGCGCCGGGCGTCGGACAGCCGTTCGACGAGCAGCATGCCCACGCCCTCGGACCAGCCGGTGCCGTCCGCCGAGTCGGAGAAGGCCTTGCAGCGTCCGTCGGCGGCAAGCCCGCCCTGGACACTGAATCCGACGAAGCTGGAGGAGGTCGCATCACGGTGACGCCGCCGGCCAGCGCCAACGAGCATTCGCCGTTGCGGACGGCCTGCGCGGCGAGGTGCAGGGTCACCAGCGAGGACGAGCAGGCCGTGTCGAGGGTGACCGCCGGGCCCTCCAGGCCCAGGACGAAGGACAGCCGGCCCGACATGACGCTGGCCGCCAGTCCGTTGCCCGCGTAGCCACCCATGTCGTCGCGCGAGGCGAGCACCAGGTGGGCGTAGTCCTGGGAGTTGGTCCCGACGAAGACGCCGGTCCTGCTGCCGCGCAGCGTGCCCGGGTCGACGCCCGAACGCTCGATGGCCTCCCAGGACACCTCCAGGAGCAGCCGCTGCTGCGGGTCCATGGCGAGGGCCTCGCGCGGGGATATCCCGAAGAAGTCGGGGTCGAAGCGCGACGCCTCGTGCAGGAAGCCGCCCTCCTGGGTGGCGCTGCGCCCCTCGCCGTCGCCGGCGAGGGCGTCCAGGTCCAGCCCCGGTCGTCCGGGAACCCGGAGATCGCGCTCCGGCCGGAGGAGAGCAGCTCCCAGAAGTCCTCGGGGGACCGGACCCCGCCGGGGAACCTGCACCCCATTCCGACGATCGCCACCGGTTCGTGGCGGCCGGATTCGGCTTCCTGGAGCCGCTGGCGGGTCTGGTGCAGATCCGTCGTGACCCACTTCAGGTATTCGACGAGTTTCTTTTCGTCCGGCATCGTCCGTGAACCTTCCTCAGATGTTGGCATGCGCGGGGAGTGGGCCCCCTGTCAGGAGTCCGTTGACCGGCCGAGTTCGTTGTCGATGAAGGCGAGGATCTCGTCGGCGCTGGCGGCCTCGATCCGTTCGGTGACGACGGCCCCGCCGGTCTCGGGGGCGGACTCGTCCCACCTCGCGAGCAGGCGGCGCAGCCTCCCGGCGACTCCGGTCCTGGTGACCTCGTCGATCTCGCCCTCGGTGAGCGCCGCCTCCAGCCGGTCGAGCGCGGTCAGCGGCGAGGCGTCCTCGCCGGGGGTGTCCGCGCCGAACAGGGCCGAGGCGAGGTGCCGGGCGACGGCGAGCGGCGTGGGGTGGTCGAACACGAGGGTGGAGGGGAGCCGTACGCCGGTGGACGCGGCCAGCCTGGTGCGCAGCTCCACCGCCAGTCAGCGAGTCGAAGCCCAGCCGGCTGAAGTCCCGGTCGGCCGGGACGGCGTCCGGGGAGGGGTGTCCCAGCACGGCGGCGGTGTCGGCCCGTACCAGCTCGACCAGCGCCGTCTCCCGGTCCTGCTCGTCCAGTGCGTTCAGACGATCGGCCAGGGGGGTGGCGCGGACGTGGGGCGCGGCCGTGCGGCGGCCCGTGGTCATCAGTCCGCGCAGGATCGCGGGGACCTGGGCCGGCCGCGCCGCTCCGGCGGCCATCCGCACCGGGACGACCAGTGCCTCGTCGCGTGCCATGGCCGTGTCGAACAGGGCGAGGCCCTGCTCGGCCGAGAGCGCGGCGTGCTCCGAGCGGGACATCCGCCGCAGGTCGGTTTCGCTCAGCGTGCTGGTCATGCCGCTGTCCTGCACCCAGGGGCCCCAGGCCAGTGAGGCGGCGGGCAGGCCGAGCGCGGCGCGGTGCGCGGCCAGCGCGTCCAGGAACGCGTTGGCGGCAGCGTAGTTGCCCTGGCCCGGTCCCCCGGTGACCCCGGCGACCGAGGAGTACAGGACGAACGCGGCCGGCTCGTGGCCGAGGCTCAGTGTCACCTCGTGCAGCCACCAGGCCGCGTCCGCCTTGGGGCGCAGGATCCGGTCCACCAGGTCGGGGGTGAGCGAGCCGATCGTGGCGTCGCCCAGCACGCCGGCGGTGTGCACCACCGCGGTGAGCGGGTGTTCGGCCGGCAGGCCGGACAGCAGTGCGTAGAGCGCCGTACGGTCGCCGACGTCGCAGGCCGCGACGGTCACCTCGGCGCCCAGGCCGGTCAGTTCGGCCCACAGTTCCCGCGCGCCGGGTGCGTCGGGGCCGCGCCGGCCGGCCAGCAGCAGGTGCTTGATGCCGTGCGCGGTCACCAGGTGCCTGGCGAGCGCGCTGCCGAGGCCGCCGGTGCCGCCGGTGATCAGTACGGTGCCGTCGCGGTCCCAGGAGCCGATTCCGTCCGGGGCCGGGGCGGCGCCGCCGGCCAGCCGGGACCAGGGCGGGCCACCCGTCGCGACGCCGTCGC